>NZ_JBJGZP010000008.1:0-138407 GCF_054050555.1 Blastococcus sp. SYSU D00695
CGGTGATGATGGTGGCGGTGGAGGACGGCGAGCCGGTCGCGGTCGGCTCGCACCAGCCGCTGCAGGTCGACGGCCGCGAGCTCAGCGAGGTCACCGGCGTGGCCACCCTGCCCCGGCTGCGGGGGCGGGGGGGGGGGGGGGGGGGGGGGGGGGGGGGGGGGGGGGGCGCCCCGCCCCCCCCCCCCCCCCCCCCGGCGCTCAGACCCTGAACTGCCCCACGAGCCGGGACAGCTCCGTGGTCACCGCGGCCAGCCCCTCGGCCGCCGACCGGGTGCGCGCGGCCTCCTGCTGGGTCTCGCCGGCCACGGTCGAGACCGTGCCGACCGACTCGGCGATCGAGCCGGTGCCCTGGGCGGCCTCGGTGACCCCGCGGGACATCTCGCTGGTGGTGGCGGTCTGCTCCTCCACGGCGCTGGCGATCGTCGTCTGGTAGTCGCTGATCCGCGTGACGACCTCGTCGATGCGGGACATCGCCGTCACCGCGTCGCCGGTGTCGGCCTGGATGGCCTCGATCCGGCGGGCGATGTCCTCCGTGGCCTTGGCGGTCTCCTGGGCGAGGTCCTTGACCTCGGTGGCGACGACGGCGAACCCCTTGCCGGCCTCGCCCGCCCGGGCCGCCTCGATGGTGGCGTTGAGCGCGAGCAGGTTCGTCTGCTCGGCGATGCCCGTGATGACCCGCAGGACCTCGCCGATCGCCGCGGAGGAGTCACCGAGCTTCGCGACGGTCTCCTTGGTCGACTGCGCCACGACCACCGCCTCCCCGGCGATGCGCGCCGCCTCGGAGGCGTTGGCGGAGATCTCCCGGATGCTCACGCCCATCTCCTCCGCGCCGGCCGCCACGGTCTGCACGTTGCGCGACACCTGCTCGGCGACGGCGGACACCTGCTGCGTCTGGGCGCTCGTCTGCTCCACGGAGTCGGCCAGCCGGCCGGAGACCCCGGACATGCCGGCGGAGATCTCGACGAGCGAGCCGGAGGCGCGACCGATCCCGGCGACGGTCTCGGCCACCTTCCCCACGAACCGGTTGAACGCCGCGCCGAGCCGGCCGATCTCGTCGGTGCGGCTCTCGTCCACCCGCGCGGTCAGGTCGCCGTCGCCGTCGGCGATCTCCTCCATCCGGCGCCGCAGGGCGTCCAGGGGGGCGACGACGCGGCGGGCGACGAGGACGGTGGCGAGGGCGGCGAGCGCGAGGGTGAGGACCGCCCCCACGATGATCGTCGTCCGCAGCCGGTGGGCGTCGGCGAGGATCGCGCTCTCGGGGATCTCGACGATCACGGCCCAGTTCTGGCCGGTGCCCACGCTGATCGGGGCGGCGACGGTGACCAGGGCGCCGTCGTCGCCGTCGACCGTGCGCACCACCGGCTCGCCGGCCTCGACCGCCCGGGTGGCGAGCTCCGCGGCGGCGCCGGACGGGGCCGCACCGGGCTCGTCCCCGGCCCGGTTGCCGGCCACCACCAGGCCGCCGGTGGAGACGAGGACGGCGTGCCCGGACCCGTACGGCCGGACGGCGGCGACCTGCTCCTGGAGGCTGGTCAGCGAGACGTCGACGCCGGCGACCCCCACGACCCGGCCCCCGACGTGGATCGGGGTGGCCAGCGAGGTGATGAGCTGCTGCTCACCCCCGACCTCGTACGGGTAGGGCTCGACCGCCACCCCGCGGTCCTCGTCGCGGGCCTGCAGGTAGTAGTCGCCCGGCCCCGGCACCGCGTAGTCGGTGAGCGGGGAGACCGCGATGGCGCCCCCGGCGCCGCGGAACCAGTAGGAGACGTAGCGGCCGGTGGCGTCGCTGGGCGCGACCCCGGCGTGGTCGGCGTCCGCGCCGTCGAAGGCGTCGGGCTCGAAGGCCGCCCACACCGCCAGCAGGGACGGATCGGCGGCGAGCAGCCGGCTCTCCACGGTGTCGCCGTGCGCCCGGTCCGCCAGCCCGGTGTCCACCTGGGCGGCCAGGGCCTCGGCCAGGCCCTCGGCGGTGTCCCGCTGGCCGGCGAGGTCCGCCTGCATCTGCCGCGCCTGGTCCACCGCGAGGCCCTCCGCGTTGCGGACGCCGTCCCGCCTGCCCTGGTCGGTGGCGAGTGTGCTGATCACCGCGGTGAGGCCGCCGAGGGCGACGGTCAGGACGGCGATGACGCAGGCGACGAGGCGGGTCTTCACGCTCACGGTGGGGCTCCTGCCGAGGGGCGGGCGACGAGTGACCCCTGGGTCTTCGGCAGCGCGGCTGTGATCTCCACCGCAATCCGGAACACGTCCGGACGGCTCGGGGACGACGACGGGGCGCCCTCTCCGCGGAGAGGACGCCCCGTCGGGGTGCGCGGGTCAGGCGCCGGCGATGAAGCCCACCCGCGGCTTGTCGGCGGGGGCGATCTCCACGTAGGCGATCCGGTCCACCGGGACGACGACGCGGCGGCCGCGGTCGTCCTCCAGCGTCAGCAGGCCGTCCTTGGTGCCGCCGCCCATGGCCGAGGCCACGTCGGCAGCGATCTCGTCGGGGGTCTTGGGGCTGTCGATGACCAGCTCCCGGGGGGAGTGTTGGACACCGATCTTGACTTCCACGCGGATGCCTCCTCGAGTAGCACTGCTGACGGCCACGCTAGTCCAGCGCCGGGGCACCCGACCCGGCGCGCGGCTGCGCCGACAGCGAACGGCGCCGCTCAGCGGCTGCTGTCGCCGCCCTCGACGCGGGGGAAGCCCGACATCCCGCGCCACGCCAGCGCGGACATGAAGGCGACGGCGGCGTCGCGGCTGACCGAGCCCTTGCTGGCGAGCCACCACCGGGCGCTGGTCTCCGCCAGCCCGGTCAGGCCGGAGGCCAGCAGCAGGGACCGCTCGTGGTCGGCGCCGGTCTCCGCGCCGATGACGTCGGCGATCGCCTCGACGCAGGCGCGGGTGCCGCGGTCGACGAGGGCGCGCACGTCCTCGTCGTTGCGCAGGTCGGACTCGAACACCAGCCGGAACGCCTCGCCGTCGGCGTCGACGAAGTCGAAGTAGGCGCCGACGGCGCCGTCGACGCGGGCGTGGTTGTCCGCCGTGCCCGACATCGCCCGGCGCACCCGCTCGGTGAGCTCGGTGACCTGCAGCTCCAGCAGCGCCAGGTACAGCTCCCGCTTACCGGGGAAGTGCTGGTACAGGACCGGCTTGCTGACCCCCGCCCGGTCGGCGATCTCGTCCATCGCGGCCGCGTGGAAGCCCTGCGCCACGAACACCTCCTGCGCGGCCTGCAGCAGCTGCAGGCGGCGCGCGCCACGCGGGAGCCGGGTCGCGCGGCGAGCCGGGCTCGGGGACGGACGCGACAGTGACATGGCGGGTGCATGTTACCGGCGGGTCACCTGGGCGCGCGCCGCGGCGCCGGCCGTTCTACCGTTCGCCGGTGCCCCGATCCGCCGGCCCCGCGCCGACGCCCGCCCGGGCCTCGGACGCCGTCCTGCCGCCGCTCGACACCGCCTCGCCCCCGTGGCCGGGCGGCCCGGTGCCGGTCCGCGGCGGGGAGGTGTTCGTCCGGTGCACCCCGTGGCGCGGCCCGGTCCGCGACGCGGGGGAGGGCGCGCCGCGGGAGCGGGCGCTCTACGTGCACGGCCTCGGCGGCGCCTCGACCAACTGGACCGACCTCGCCGGGCTGCTGGCCGTCCGGGTCGAGGGCTGGGCGGTGGACCTGCCCGGGTTCGGCCGCAGCCGCCCGCCGCGCGGCTCCTACTCGATCCGCGGTCACGTGCAGGCAGTGATCGACGTCCTGGAGCGCGTGTCCGCCGAGCCGGGGGAGGCCGCGGGCCGGCCGGTGCACCTGCTGGGCAACTCCCTCGGCGGGCTGGTCAGCCTGGTGGTCGCCGCCCGCCGTCCCGACCTGGTCGCGACGCTGACGCTGATCTCCCCGGCGATGCCGGTGTACAAGGTCCCGCAGGCGTTCAGCCCCGCCCTGCTGCTCCTCCTGCTGCCGGGCATGCCGGCCGTCGCCGAACGGCGGCTGGCCGGTGTCACCCCCGAGCAGCAGGTGCGCGGCATGGTCGCCATGTGCTTCGGCGACCCCTCCCGGATCCCCCGCCGGCGCCTGGACCAGGCCCTGGCGGAGATGCGCGAGCGGGCCGAGCAGGCCTGGGCGCACCGGGCCCTGGCCCGCAGCATGCGCGGGCTCATGACCTCCTACCTGCGGGTGGGCGCCGCCAACGCGTGGCGGATGGCCCGGTCGCTGCGCGTGCCGACGCTGGTGGTCTGGGGCGACCGGGACCGCCTGGTCGACCCGGCGCTCGCCCCGCGGCTGGCCGGCGCGGTGCCCGGCGCCCGGCTGCTCCTGCTGCCCGGGGTGGGGCACGTCGCGATGCTCGAGGCGCCCGAGGAGACGGCGCGGGCGGTCCTCGGTCTCGTGGAGGACGTCGCCGGCTGACCGCCCCGGCGCCCGACACACCGGGCGCCGCCGGGCGCTCCGCCCTCACGGGCGGTGACCGTGAGAGCCTGGTGAGTGGCCGGGGAACCGGCCGGCAGACCGAGCACCGCGGGAGGGCGCGCCGTGGCAGCACCGCCGGGCGGGAGCCGGGCCGGCAGCCGGCCGCCCGCCGACGGCCGCGCGCCCCGGGTGCCCCTCGACGGGCGGTCGCCGCGCGTCCCCGCGGGGGCCGTGCGCCGCCCGCCCCCGACCCGCCCGCCGCTGCCGCCCCTGCCCGCGCGCCCGGCCGGTGGCGCCGCCCGCGGCCCGGTCGAGCGGCACCCGCTGGACCGGGTCCCCGCCGGTCGTCCGCCGGTCGAGCAGCCACGCCGGGAGCCGGCGGCCCGGGAACCCGCCGGTCCGGAGCCGGCGCCCCGGTACGACGCCGCGCGCCGCCCGCCGGCCGACCGGCCCCTGGTGGGTCCGCGGCGCACCGGCCCGCGGGTCACCGCCGCCCCGGGCCGGCTGCGCCGCTTCGTCCTGCGGTACGGCTGGCGGGCCTACGCCATCCCGCTGCTGACCGTGGCCACCCTGCTCACCCTCGTCGACCTGGCTCGCTCCGGGAGCGCGGCGCAGCCGTCGGACCGGCCGGACGCGGCGCAGGTGTCGGCGGTCTCCTCCCCGGACGCGGGCGCGGCCGCGGACCCCGGGACGCCGACCCCCACCGCCCCGGCCGAGGGCGAGGCGGCGCCGACGGGGGCACCCGCGCCCGCCGCGGGCACCTACGTGGAGCAGGGCGCCGGCACGGTGACCGTCGTCCCCGGCACCTCCGAGGTCCACGGCACCGGGCCGCTGCGCCGGTTCGTGGTCGAGGTGGAGGACGGGATCGGCGTCGACGGGCCCACGTTCGCCGCCGCCGTCGAGGCGACGCTGGCCGACCCGCGCTCCTGGGGGGCCGGTGGCCGCATGTCCTTCCAGCGGGTGGGCGTGGACGAGGAGGCCGCGGGGGACTTCGACTTCCGGGTCACGCTGATCAGCCCCGGCAACATGGAGACCTACTGCCCCGGCGTCGGCACCGGCGGCTACACGTCCTGCCGGTACGGCGACCGCGCCGTCATCAACCTGGCCCGCTGGGAGACCGCCGTCCCCGACTACCAGGGCGACGTCGCCACCTACCGGCAGTACGTCGTCAACCACGAGGTCGGTCACGCGCTGGGCAACGGGCACGAGCAGTGCCCCGGCCCCGGGCTGCCCGCCCCGGTCATGCAGCAGCAGACGCTGGGCCTGCAGGGCTGCGCGAAGAACGCCTGGCCCCACCCCTAGCCCGGCTCCGCGCCCGGCCGCTGCCGGTGCCTGCCCGGGGTGGGAAGAAGTGCCTCTGGGACGCTGTTGTCCGAACGAACGCCGGTCCCCGGGTGGGGCCGCTGTCCGCGACCCGAGGAGCAAGCGTGTCCCTGCCACCGCTGGTGGAGCCCGCCGCCGAGCTGACGATCGACGAGGTCCGCCGCTACAGCCGGCACCTGATCATCCCCGACGTCGGGATGGAGGGACAGAAGCGGCTGAAGAACGCCAAGGTGCTGGCCGTCGGCGCCGGCGGCCTCGGCTCGCCGGTGCTCATGTACCTGGCCGCCGCCGGCGTCGGCACGCTCGGCATCGTCGAGTTCGACGTCGTCGACGAGTCCAACCTGCAGCGCCAGATCATCCACGGCGCGTCCGACGTCGGCCGGTCCAAGGCCGAGAGCGCGCGGGACTCCATCAAGGAGATCAACCCGTACGTCGACGTCCGCCTGCACGAGACGCGGCTGGACAGCGACAACGTGATGGAGATCTTCAGCGAGTACGACCTCATCGTCGACGGCACGGACAACTTCGCCACGCGCTACCTGGTCAACGACGCCTGCGTGCTGCTGGGCAAGCCCTACGTCTGGGGCTCGATCTACCGCTTCGACGGTCAGGTCTCGGTGTTCTGGAACGAGCACGGGCCCAACTACCGCGACCTCTACCCGGTGCCGCCGCCGCCCGGCATGGTCCCCAGCTGCGCCGAGGGCGGCGTGCTCGGCGTGCTCTGCGCGACCATCGGCGCCATCCAGGCCACCGAGGCGGTCAAGCTCATCACCGGCATCGGCGAGACGCTGCTGGGCCGGCTGATGGTCTACGACGCCCTGGAGATGACCTTCCGCACGATCAAGGTGCGCAAGGACCCCGAGGGCGAGCCGATCACCGGCCTCATCGACTACGAGACGTTCTGCGGCGTCGTGTCCACCGAGGCCCAGGAGGCCGCGGCCGGCGCGACGATCACCGTCGACGAGCTCAAGGACATGATGGACGCCGGCAAGGACTTCGAGCTGATCGACGTCCGGGAGCCCAACGAGTACGAGATCGTGTCGATCCCCGGCGCGACGCTCATCCCCAAGGACGAGCTGCTCTCGGGCCGGGCGCTGTCGCAGCTGCCGCAGGACAGGCCGATCGTGCTGCACTGCAAGACCGGTGTCCGCTCGGCCGAGGTGCTGGCCGCGGTCAAGAACGCCGGCTTCAAGGACGCCGTCCACGTGCAGGGCGGCGTGACCGCCTGGGCGACGCGCATCGACAAGGCGCTGCCCACCTACTGAGCCACCACGAGGGCCCGGGCTCCCCGCGAGGGGGGTCCGGGCCCTCGTCGTGTCGGCGGCACGCGGTTGACTGGGCGCGTGCCCACTCCGGACGACGCCGCCCTCCTCGAGCTGTTCCAGCGCGCGCAGAACGCCTTCACCGACCGGGTCGACGCCGTCGAGGCCGGGCGGTGGGACGACGAGGCGCTGCCCGGCTGGACCGTCGCGGACCTAGTCGCCCACCTCGTGGCCGAGGCGCACTGGGTGCCGGGCCTGCTGGCCGGTGACCCCCTGGACGACGTCGCGGCGCGCGTGCCCTCGGGCACCGGTCCGCTGCTCGGTGACGACCCGCTGTCGGCGTGGGAGACCGTCGCGGACGAGGCGCTGGCCGCCGTCGCCACCGCCGACCTGGCGGGGACGGTGCAGCTGTCCCGCGGGCCGACGCCGGTGCGCGAGTACGTCGAGGAGCTGACCGCCGACCTCGTCGTCCACGGCTGGGACCTGGCGCGGGCGACCGGCGGCGACGAGCGGATCGACCCGGCCCTCCTCCGCGCCGCGGCGGTGCTCGCCGACCGGCTGCCCGACGACGGGCTGCCCGGCTTCTTCGACCCGCCGCTGGAGGTGCCGGCCGGCGCCCCGGAGCAGGCGCGCGTCCTGGCCCGGTTCGGCCGCCGCGCCCGGTGAGGGGTCCCGCCGATCCCGCCGACGTCGACGAGGCGGTGTACGACGCGGTCGAGGCGATCCCGCCCGGTCGGGTCAGCACCTACGGCGCGATCGGCCGGCTGGTCGGCGTCGGGCCGCGGCGGGTCGCCCGGGCGCTGAGCCAGGGCGGGGGAGCGGTGCCCTGGTTCCGGGTGGTCCGCGCCGACGGGACGGCGGCCGAGCCGGTGCGGGCCCGCCAGCTGCAGCTGCTCGCGGGCGAGGGCGTGCCCGTGCGCGGCGGGCGGGTCGACCTCTCCGCGGTGGGCTGGCCGGACTGACCCGCGGTCGCCCCGACCGAGCACGTGCCGGAGCCCTCGCCCGTGACCGACACCGGTCGCGGGCGAGGGCTCCGGCGGACCTCACCGGCTGTCGGCACCCACCTTCGCGACGTGGGCGCTCAGAGCGACCAGATCGAGCTGGCCGAGACCCGCTGCCTGCTTGGCCCGGATCGTGGCAGCGGCGTGGGCGACCTGACCGTCCGGGAGGCCGAGACCTCGAGCCGCCTCCGCCGCCATGCTGCTGCTGGCCGCCCATGTGTCGATCGAGGCCTGCGTCGTCGAGAGGTCGCCCGTGCCGAGCCTGTTCCCCGCGTGCTGGATGAACGCCGAGACCGTGTGGGGCACGTGCACCAGGAACTGGGTCACGAGCTCGAGGGGGAGCCCCAGCGCCAGGCCGTAGTCCATCGCCTCCAGGGCAGCCACCTCGGCCGAGGCCAGGAAGGACAGGATCATCGAGTCGAGCGCGTTGGGCATCGCCATCTCCGCGCCCAGGTACATCGCACCGGGCGCGAGCTCCTGCAGCAGGGCCGCCGAGCGCCCCCACGCGGCTTCGCTGCCGGCGAGGAAGATGGCGATCTCACCGGAGCCGGACTCGACCTGCCCCGGGAACCCCATGATCGCTCCGTCCAGCGCCTCGAGTCCGAGGTCATCGACCCACGAGGCGTAGCTCTCCGCCTCTGCGGGCTCGCCGGTGACCAGGTTGACGACGTCGCCGATCCCGCCTGCCGCACTCGCCTCGCGCAGGATCTCGTGCACCGCCTCGTAGGACTTGATGATCACGAGGGTCAGTGGGCTGGCCTGCATCGCCGCGGTCGCCGTCGGCGCGACCTGCGCACCGGCTTCCTCGAGCGCCGACGCCCGGTCCGGCGTGCGGTTCCAGACGGTCACGCTGCGCCCTGACCGGAGCAGCGCGCGGGCGAACGCAGCGCCCATCAGCCCGGTACCCAGCACGGTCACATCGGTTCTCTGCATGGTCGTCCTCCTACGTGGCGTGGTCGTGTGTGTCGCGGCCGGCAACGGCACACCGTCGTGCCGCTGCCGGCCGTCCTGTGCTCCGGCGAGATGTCCCCGTCGTCGATCCGGGCAGACGGCGGTGATCGCCGCTAGCCGGCCGGGACGATCCGGACGGGGAGGGCGGTCATCCGTGGCATCCGGTTGATGGTCTGCAGCTCGTCGTCGAGGCTGGTCAGCCGGTTCACGTTCGAGCCGTGCTCGGCGACGGATGCCTCCTTGTCGAGCGTCCCCCACATGTGGCTCAGGGAGACCGTCCCGACGCGCAACCCGGGGTCGGCCCCCACCACCGCGCGCACCCTCCCGTGGCGGGAGACGACCTCGACCTCCGCGCCCTCCACCAGGCCGTGCGCAGCCAGGTCGTCCGGGTGCATGAGTGCGGGGTTGTACGTCGTCCCCATCAGGCTGGGCACCTTCGTGCCCAGCGAGTTCATCGCGTTCTTCATCCGCCGGCTGATGAGGAGCAGCTGTCCGTCACCGAGGACCAGTGAGTCGTCCTCGAGCGCAGCCGCGATCTCGGCACGGACGTCGTCGGGGACGAGCTGCAACCGCTCGGTGTCGTCCTCGGGACGAGGTGCCACCACCATTCCGGCTGAGGGCACCGGCAGCCCGTGCCGGTGCGCACGCAGCTCGTCGGGGTCGACGCGTCCGCCGCCCATCAACCAGGTCAGCAGCTCCTCCGAGCTCAACGCGGTCCCGGCCGGGATCGGCTGTCCGGCGAGTTCCGGCTCCATCCCCATCCGGTGGGCGAGGTCGAGGTAGAACTGCCAGTCCTCGACCACACCACCGGGCGGGGGGACCAGCGCCGGGGTGTAGTGGGCGAACGGCGCCTGCATGAAGGACTCCATGAGCGCCGTGTGGTCGGGTCGCTCGTAGAGCATGGCCCCGGCGATGACGTAGTCCGCCAGTCGCGCGGTCTCGGTCATCCGGGTGTCGACGACGACCAGCAGGTCCAGTGCCTCCAACGCTGCGCGGGCCTTCTCCTCGTCAGCCAGGGCGAGCACCAGGTTGGCGCCGGAGATCACCAGGGCGCGCACCCGGTCCGGCCCGGGGGTGAGGATCTCGTCGGGCAGGAGCGAGGACGGCAGCTCACCCCGGATCTGACCGTGACCGCCGACCCGGCTGCGGAAGCCCGTCTCCCAGCTGCGGTCCGGCGGCACGACGCGGGCCACGGGAGGCGAGCTCGCGAACAGCGCGTGACCGTCCTGCGCGGGCTCACCGGCTCGGCGCACGCGCCCGCAGATGATGTTGAGGGTGTCGGCCAGGTGCTCGGCGACGTTGGAGTGGGGCCCGAAGTTGGTGCCGGTGCCGGTGGAGATGCGACCGCGCTCCGCCGTGCCGAAGACGCGGGCCACCTCCAGCAGGTCCTCGACGGCGATGTCGCAACGGCTCGCGACGAACTCGGGCGTGGCTGGTGCGACGGCTGCCCGCAGCTCCTCGAGTCCGTCGACGAACTCGGCGCAGAAGTCCTCGTCGTACCAGCGGTTCTCGAGGATGACGTGCAGCAGGCCGGCGAAGACGACGGCGTCGGTGCCCGGACGGGGGCGCAGGTGGATGTCGGCACGCGCGGACGTCTCGGTCTGGCGAGGGTCGATGACGATGAGCTTCATGCCCCGCGCCTTCGCCTTCTTGAACTCGTTCGCGGGGTTCATCACGAACGGGACGTCGCCGTCGCCACCGTTGGAGGTGATGACCGGGTTGGAGCCGGCGATGAGCCACACGTCGGCCTCGTCGAGCGACTGCAGGCCGCCCTGGTACTCGCCCATCCGGGCGGGCACCAGCCACTTGGCCGACTGGTCGATCGTCATCGTGGAGAACAGCTTGTGCGAACCGAGCTGGCCGAACCAGGCGTGGACCACGAAGGCGCTGAGGGTGTTCACCAGGGTCTGCGTGCCCATGAACAGCGCCACCGCGTCGGGTCCGTGCTCCTCGATGATCGCGTTCAACCGGGCGGCGATGTCCGCGGTCGCGTCCGCGACCGCGATCGGTCGGTGCACCCCGTCGGCCCCGCGGGCCATGGTCTCGGTGAGACGGTCCGGCCCGTTCATGAGCTCCGGTGCCGCCCGGCCCTTCGGGCAGGTGTAGCCACCGCTCAGCGGCGCCTCGCGGTCGCCACGGACCCGGACCACGCGGTCGTCCTCGATGTCGACCAGCGTGCCGCACACCGCCGGGCAGATCCGGCAGTAGGAGATCTCGGTGGTGATCGTCATCGCAGCCTCCCGTCGTCAGCGCGGATCGCTCCGCGGGCTCCTGCCGCACCACGGCCTGCCGGGCACCGCCTGGGTGGGCCTGCCGGCGCAGAACCGGGTCGGACACCGGCGTCGTTCCGGCTCAACCACATGGACGTCCCCCCGTCCAGGACCTCGCTCCGTCCGGCTGTCGTCGGCTCACGCGAACCCCACCTCGTTGAAGTCGAAGAACCCGACGGGGTAGCCGGAGGAGTCCTGCTGGATGCCGCCGACGTTCTTGTGGGCGGCGTCGAACTGGTCGCTGAACGCGAAGATGATGTGGGTGCCGTCCTCGTGGAACAACCGCTGGATCTCGGCGAGCTTGTCGTTGCGGCTCTCCTCGTCCTGGTCCTGGACCGCGGCGTCCCAGAGCGGGATGAACTCGGGGTTGTCCCAGTTCCCCTCCGGGTAGAACGCCCCGGGGGCATGGCGCAGCGCGAGCGTGGTGTTGACCGGCGCGCTCGGCCACACCGTCGCGTAGAACGGGTCCTGGGCGTAGTGCTGGGCGAAGAAGGTCGTCACGTCGACCTGCCGGACGTTGATGGTCACCCCAGCCGCCTTCGCCTGCTGGGAGAAGGCGATCTCGAGATTGGGCATCTGCGACGAGGTCGCCATGTCGATGGTGAGCCCTTCGGCGCCGGCGGCCTTCAGCAGCGCCTTCGCCTGATCGATGTCCTGGCTCCGCTGAGGGAGGTCGTCGCCGATGTAGGCGGGGTCGAAGGGTGAGCTCAGGTCGTTGGCCACCACTCCCGTGCCGGCCATCAGCTGCTCCATCAGGGCCGGCCGGTCCGCGATCAGCCGGAAGGCCTGTCGGACTCGTGCGTCCTTGAACACCTCGGACTTCGCGTCCATGACGAAGCTCGGGTAGCCACCGGTCCTGCTGCTGTAGAGCACGTAGTCGTCCCCGAGCGTCTGCGCGAGGTTCGGTGGGATCTCGCCGACGAGGTCGACGGCCCCACTTCGCAGTGCGTTGAGCTTCGCGGAGTCGTCGACGAAGTTCTGCATGACGAGACCGTCCAGCAGGACGGGCTCGAAGTAGTTGTCGAAGCGGACGAACTCAGCGGATTCGCCGGGGGAGAACTGCTTGAGCTTGAAGGGGCCCGAACCGTTCTGCGGGTCGAACACCCCGTCGGGGTAGATGGTGGCCAGGTTGTTGGCGAAGGCGCCGACGATGAAGGCATTCGGACTGTGGAGGGCGAACCGCACGGTCCGCTGGTCGAGGACCCGGCTGGACTGCAGGTCGATCTGCGCGAGTGACGAAGCGGCGGCTCCGGGGGACTCGGGGTTGAGGATGCGGGCGAAGCTGGCCATGACGTCGTCGGCGGTGATCGGCCTGCCGTTGTGGAACTCGATGTCAGGTCGCAGCCGCACGATGACCGACGTGGGGGTCTCCAGGGCGACGTCCTCCGCGAGGCGCGGCGCCCATCCGTCGAGGAACCCGCCATCGGGCTGGGGGGTGCTCGTGCCGATGAGCAGGCTGGAGTAGAGCTGGACGCCCATGGCGATGGAGAAGCTGCCGATCGCGAACTGGGCGTCGAGCTGGTCCGTGGTCGTGCCCTGGGAGAAGCCGAAGCGCAGGGTCCCCCCGGGCTTCGCCTCAGCGGTGCTGTTGGCGAGGCCACTGGGGGGCTTGTCGCCGCCGCCCCCGCCGCCGCTGCATGCGGCGAGCGCGCCGAGGCCGAGTGTCACACCTCCCCCGACGAGGAACTGGCGACGTGAGAAGGACGGCAGGCTGGTGCGGCGCGGCACGTGTGGCTCCTCGGTTCGATGGTGGTCACGAAGTCAGGGGCGCTTCGTGGGTGGTGCTCTGTGGTGGTCGCGCTGTGGTGGTCGCGCTGTGGAACGGCCCGGTGTCGGAGACGCAGTGCTGTGGACCCTGGGTGGCCGAGACACCGGATCGGTGGGTCCCCTCCTCGACGACGGCCCCGTGCCGCACGAGGGCGGCACGATCAGCGACGACGGGAGCCGAGGGCCGGTCGTGGCCGGCCGTCGGTCGGGAGGCCGACGTCGATGCGGTTGCGACGGGGACGGGACGGCGACGGCCTCGGCAGTGACGAGCGGCGGGAAGCCGTCCGGGGTGCGGAGGGCGGGCATCCGCGCGATCGGTCCACCGGTCCCCGGTGGGGTCCCGGGGTCGTCGCCTCGGGAGGCCGGCGAGCCGGAGGACGTGCTGCTTCGTCGAGGGGCGCTCGGGACAGGCTCACCGGCTCGGGGCCGTCAGTCGTGCGCCGGTGGCGCAGCGGCAGCCGACGGCGGGTGCGGGACCTGCGAGGAGTGCCGACGGACGCCGGCCGGCCGGGCCTGGTCCTCGTCGGCGTCCGTGGAGGCCGGGCCAGGTCTTCACGAGTGCTTCCCCCACCGACGAACGCCCTCCCGGGTAGGTGCCGCGCAGAGCCGTGGAGCGGCCGCGAGACCGGATCGGCTCAAATGACTGGGTCATCTGACCGGATGGTGTCCCACCTCACATCGGCCTGTCAACGGTTCTCGGGAACGTCGATGACCAGGAACTCCTCTGGTCTCGGCCGATCGCTCCTGGTCGAGTCGTCCGGTCAGGTCGGGCGGATGCCCGGCGTCGGTCGCACCCATCGGTGGGCCGGCCGGACCGACCCGCCGTCGTCCCCTGGTCTGACGGTCCGGCCGGCCATGATCGTCCCGCGGGGCGACGCGCCGGGATGACCTGCGGAGATGGACTGTCGGCATGGACACGACCCTGCTCGCGCCCACCGTCCGTCCCCGTCGCTCGCGCGGGCGCCGGCTCCTCCGCCGGCTCGTGGCGGCCGGGCTCGGCGGCACGCTGCTGGTCCTCCTGCTCGGTGCGGCGGCGTGGCTGGCGACCCCGGGCGTCGGCGACGCCCGCGACCGGGTCGACGCGCTGCTGGCCGAGCACGGGGCCCCGGCGCTGACCGGGCCGCTGCCGGAGCGGCTGAGCGTCGCGGTGCTGGCCACGGAGGACAGCCGCTTCGCCGACCACCCCGGGGTGGACTGGCGGGGCGCGCTGCGCGCCCCGCTGGGTGTGGTGACCGGGCAGGACCTGGGCGGGTCGACGCTGGACCAGCAGCTGGCGAAGAACCTGTACGCCGACGGCGCCGACGACCCGCTGTCGCGCGTGCAGTCGGTGGTGCTGGCCCTGAAGCTCGACGCGCGCTGGAGCAAGGAGGAGCTGCTGCGGATGTACCTGGACGCGGCCTACTTCGGGCACGGCTTCTGGGGCGTGACCGCGGCCAGCGAGGGCTACTTCGGCCTCGCCCCGGACGAGCTGTCCTGGTCGCAGGCGAGCCTGCTGGCCGGGCTGTTGCAGGCGCCCAGCGCCTACGACCCGCTGCAGCACCCCGACCGTGCGCGGGAGCGGCAGGGGCACGTGCTGGACCGGCTGGTCGACGTCGGCGCGCTGACCCGCGCCGAGGCCGGCGACGTGGCCGTGGCCTCCTGGGAGCTCGTCACGGGCTGACGCGCTCCCGGTGCTGCCGCGGGCTGACGCCGTGCACGCGGGTGAAGGCGGCGCTCAGCGCGAAGGGGCTGCCGTAGCCGACCCGCCGGGCGACCGCGCCGACCGTCGTCCCCGGGTCGCGCAGGAGGTCGGCGGCCAGCGCGAGCCGGGCCGAGGTCAGGAAGGCCATCGGGGGTTCGCCGACGAGCTCGGTGAAGCGCCGGGCGAGGGTGGCCCGCGAGACGCCGGCGAGCGCGGCGAGGCCCGCGACGGTCCACGGCCGGGCCGGGTCGGCCTGCATCGCGCGCAGGGCCGGCCCGACGACCGGGTCGCCCGACGCCCGGTACCAGCCGGGGGGATCGCCGCCCGGCCGGGCGAACCAGGCGCGGACGGTCGCCACCAGGACCAGGTCCAGCAGCCGGTCGAGGACCGCGCCCTGGCCGGGGCCGTCGGCCGCCACCTCGCGCGCCAGCCAGTCGAGCAGCGGCTCGTCCAGGGTGCCCGCCGGCTGGACGAGCAGGGGCGGCAGTGCGGCCAGCAGCCGCCGGCTCACCTCGCCGTCCCCCGAGTAGGTGCCGGTCAGGAGGACGTCGCGGCCGGCCGGGTCGTTGCCCCAGGTGCGGACGCCGAGGTCGGTCATGCCCGGCGCGTCGACGGAGACCGCGGTGCACACCTGACCGGGGCCGATCGCGACCTGCGGGGGAGTGCCCGGCCGGTCGGCCACGGTGTAGGCGTCCGGGCCGCGCAGGACGGCGACGTCCCCGGCGGCCAGGTCGGCGGCCGCACCGCCGTCGCACCGGACCGTGGCCCGGCCGCGGACGACGGCCACGAGCGTGAGCGGCGCGCGGTCCTCGATCCGCAGCGCCCACGGCGGCGACAGCACCGAGCGCAGCACGAAGGCGTCGCGGGCACGGGGACCGTCCAGCAGTCCGGCGAGCGGATCCATGGCGAGACGATCGCGCATGGAGGGAGGCTTGTCGAGCATGGTGCGTCTCGCCCCGCAACGCTTGGCTGACCGCATGACCTCCCCACGCCACCCCGTCCTCGTCCTGGGCGGCACCGGCAAGACGGGCCGCCGCGTCGCCGCCCGGCTCACCGGCCGCGGCGTCCCCGTGCGGCTCGGCTCGCGCTCCGGCCGGCCCCCGTTCGACTGGTCCGACCGGAGCACGTGGCCCGCGGCGGCCGAGGGTGCCGGCGCCGTCTACCTGTGCCACGCCCCCGACCTCGCCGTCCCGGGCGCCGACGAGGACGTGGCGGAGGTGACCCGGCTGGCCGTCGCGGCCGGTGCCCGCCGGGTGGTGCTGCTCTCGGGCCGGGGGGAGCCCGAGGCGCAGGAGGCCGAGCGGCGCGTCCGGGCCGCCGCCGAGGAGGCGGGCGCGGAGTGGGCGGTGGTGCGCGCCTCCTGGTTCGTGCAGAACCTCACCGAGGGTGCCTTCCGCGACGCGGTCGCCGACGGCGTGCTGGCGCTGCCGGCCGGGGACGTCGCCGAGCCGTTCGTCGACGTCGACGACGTGGCGGACGTCGCGGTGGCCCTGCTCACCGGGGAGGCGCCCGCCGGTCGCGTCCACGAGGTGACCGGGCCGCGATCGCTGACCTTCGCCGAGCTGGCCGCCGAGGTCACCGCCGCCGGCCGCGCCGTCCGGTTCGAGCCCGTGCCCGCTGCCGCGTGGGCGGCGCAGCTGCGCGGGGCCGGCGTCCCCGCAGAGGAGGTCGACCTCCTCGCGTACCTGTTCACCACGGTGTTCGACGGTCGCAACTCGGTCCCCGGGGACGGCGTCGCGGCCGCGCTCGGCCGGCCGGCCACCGACGTCCGGGTCGCGCTGGCCCGGGCGGTCGCCACCGGGGCCTGGGACGCGGTGCCGTCGTGACGGCGGCCCTGGTCGTGCCGGCCGCAGTCGGCAGCGGGCTCGTGGCCGGCGTCTTCTCCGCCTTCTCGGGCTTCGTGATGCGGGCACTGAGCGGCCTGCCGCCGGCCGCCGGGGCCGCGGCGATGCGCGCGGTCAACGTCACGGCGGTGCGGCCGCCGCTGATGACGGCGCTGTTCGGGACGGCCGTCCTCGACGCCGCGGCCGCGGTGGGGGTGCTCGCCGGCGGCGCGGTGGACCGGTCGGGGGTGCTCGTGCTGGCCGGTGCCGGGGCGTACCTGGCCGGCGTCGTCGGCGTCACCGCCCTGGCCAACGTGCCGCTGAACGACCGGCTGGCGGCCGCCGCGCCGGGGACCTCCGCGGAGGCCGCGGTCTGGGCCGACTACTCCCGGCGGTGGACGCGGTGGAACACGGTGCGCACCCTCGCGGGGACGGCGTCGGCAGCGGCGCTCGCGGCCTCCCTGGTCGCCTGACCCGCCCGTCCCAGCCGCCCCAGGAGTGTCGGTGGCGCGTGCTTCCATCGGTGCGTGGCAGCGCGGGGGGAGGTCGAGCCGGTCTACCGGCTCGTCCAGCAGGAGCAAGCGGAGCCGGCGGCACGGCCGGTGCTGGACCCGACGCAGCAGGCGGTTGTCGACCACCCCGGCGGCCCGCTGCTCGTCCTCGCGGGCCCCGGCACGGGGAAGACGACGACGATCGTCGAGGCGGTCGCCGCCCGCATCGACCGGGGCGTCGACCCCGAGCAGATGCTGGTCCTCACGTTCAGCCGCAAGGCCGCCGCCGAGCTGCGCACCCGCATCACCGCCCGCGTGGCCCGCACCATCCGCGAGCCGCTCGCCCGCACCTTCCACTCCTACGCCTACGGCGTGCTGCGCCGCGCCGCGCTGCTGCGGGGGGAGGCGCCGCCGCGGCTGCTGACCGCCGCCGAGCAGGACGCCGTCGTGGCCGAGCTGCTGCGCGGTGACCTCGCCGAGGAGGGCGCGGTCCGCTGGCCCGAGTCGCTGACCCCGGCGCTGACCACCGCCGGGTTCCGCACCGAGCTGCGCGAGCTGCTGCTGCGCGCCACCGAGCGCGGCGTGGGCGCCGACCTGCTGGCCGCCTGGGGGCGCGAGCTCGGCCACGACGCCTGGCTGCACGCGGCGGCGTTCCAGGAGCAGTACGAGGCCGTCACCGCGTTCTCCACCGCCGGCCGCGGCGACGCGTCCGGCTACGACCCGGCGGAGCTGGTCCGCGCCGCCATCGCGGAGCTGGCCGCCGACCCCGAGCTGCTGCGCACCGAGCGGGACCGGGCCCGCTGGCTGTTCGTCGACGAGTACCAGGACACCGACCCCGCCCAGGTCGAGCTGCTGGAGCTGCTCGCCGGGGGCGGCGGCGACCTGGTCGCCGTCGGCGACCCCGACCAGGCCATCTACGCGTTCCGCGGCGCGGAGCCGCGCGGCATCGTCGAGTTCCCCGAGCGCTTCCGGCACGCCGACGGCCGGCCTGCCGCCCGGCTGTCGCTGGGCGTGTGCCGCCGCTCGGGGGCCGAGCTGCTCGCCATCAGCCGGCGCGTGGCCGAGGGACTGCCGGGGCCGTGGGAGCACCGTCGCCTGCAGCCGGGCGCGGGCACCGCGGCGGGGTCGGGGGAGGTGCACGTCTTCGGCTCCACCGCGGTCGAGGCCGCCTACGTCGCCGACACCCTGCGCCGGGCGCACCTGCTCGACGGGGTCCCGTGGTCGGAGATGGCCGTCGTCGTCCGGACGGCGCTCGCGCTGGGCCCGCTGCGGCGCGCGCTGTCGTCGGCCGGGGTGCCGGTCGCGGTCTCCGCCGACGACCTGCCGCTGCACGCGCAGCCCGCGGTGGCGCCCCTGCTCGGGGCGCTCACCGTGCTGCTCCCGCGACCGGGGGTGCCCGAGGGCGCGCTGCCGCTCGACGAGCCGGCCGCCGAGGCGCTGCTGGCCTCCCCGCTGGGCGGCGCGACCGTGCTGGACCTCCGCCGGCTCCGGCGGGCGGTGCGCATCGCCCTCGCGAAGCACGGCATCGACGCGGCCGAGCGCGGCGCGCCGCTGGCGACCGTGCTGACCGACGAGGAGCTGCTGGCCGAGCTCCCCGAGCACGTGGCCCGGCCCGCGGCCCGGGTCGCCGGGGTCCTGGCCGCCGGTCGCGCGGCCCTGGCCTTGAGGGGCACCGCCGAGGACGTGCTGTGGGCGATGTGGCAGCGCAGCGGCCTCGCCGCGAAGTGGGCGCGGGCGAGCGCCGTCGGCGGGGCGACCGGTGCCGCGGCCGACCGCGACCTCGACGCCGTCGTCGCGCTGTTCGACGCCGCGGCCGGGTTCGTCGACCGCCTGCCCTCGGCCGACGTGCGCGCCTTCGTCGAGCACCTGGCCGCGCAGGAGCTGCCCGGCGACACCGGCGCCGCCCGCGCCGCCACCCCCGAGGCGGTCCGGGTGCTCACCGCCCATGCCAGCAAGGGCCTGGAGTGGGACGTGGTGTGCGTCGCCGGCGTCCAGGAGGGGCTCTGGCCCGACCTGCGCGACCGGGGGTCGCTGCTGGGCACCGAGCTGCTCGTGGAGCGCGCCGCCGGCATCGACGGCGCGGCCGTCGACCGGCGCACGCTGGCCCTGGCCGAGGAGCGCCGGCTGTTCTACGTCGCCTGCACCCGCGCCCGCCGCCGGCTGGTGGTCACCGCGGTCGAGGGCGCGCTGGACGGCGCCGACGCGGGCGCGACCGCCTCCCGCTTCCTCGACCTCGTGGCCGCGCCGCCCGACGACGGGCGGCCGCTGACCCCGCTGCCGCGCTCGCTCACCCTGCCCGCGCTGGTCGCCGAGCTGCGCCGGGCCGTCAGCGACCCGCAGACCCCGCCCGCCCGCCGCTCGGCCGCGGCCGCCGTGCTGCGCCGGCTCGCCGGTGAAGGGGTGCCCGGGGCGTCGCCGGACGACTGGTGGGGGCTCGCCCCCCTGTCCGACGACGCGCCGCTGGTGCCCGAGGAGCTGACGGTGCGGGTCCGCCCCTCGGCCATCGAGACCTTCCAGCGGTGCCCGCTGCGCTGGGTGCTCGGCGCCGTCGGGGCCGAGGCCTCGCCCGACGCCACCCGCACGGTGGGGACGGCGGTGCACGCGGTCGCCCAGCGTGTGGCCGACGGCCTGCCGCCCACGGAGGCCGCGGCGGCGCTGGCCGCGGAGCTCGACCTGCTCGACCTCGGCCCCGGGTGGTCCGACCAGCGCCAGCGGGTCGCGGCGCACGACATGCTCGGCCGGTTCCTGCGCTGGCACGCGGCCAACGGTCGGGAGCTGCTGGAGGCGGAGGCCGACTTCGACGTCGTCCTCGGCCGCGCCCGCATCCGCGGCCAGGTCGACCGGCTGGAGCGCGACGCCGAGGGGCGGCTGGTGGTGGTCGACCTGAAGACCGGCAAGACCGTGCCGCGGGAGATCGACGCGCACGGCCAGCTGGCCGCCTACCAGGTCGCGATCGCGCAGGGCGCCTTCGGGGAGCACGGCGACGCGCCCGGCGGGGCGGCCCTCCTGCAGGTCGGCTCCGGCGCCAAGGCCAAGGAACAGCACCAGCCACCGCTGCCGCCGGACGTGCCGGTGGAGCAGACCTGGGCCGGGGAGCTGCTCACCGAGGTCGCGGACGGCATGGGCGCGGCCACCTTCGAGGTGCGCACCGGGTCGCACTGCTCGCGGTGTCCGGCCCGCCGCACCTGCCCGCTGCACGAGCGCGGCCGGCAGGTGACCGCGTGAGTCCCCGCCAGACCGCGGCCGAGGACCAGCTCAGCTTCGACGACCTCCTCGGCGGCGCTCCCGAGCCGGCCCCCGCGCCGCGGCGGGTCCTCGACCCGGCGGAGGTCGCCGCCCGCTGCGGGCTGTCCTACGCGCCGTCGCCGGAGCAGGCCCGGGTCGTGGCCGCCCCGGCCGACCGGCCGCTCGTCGTCGTCGCCGGCGCCGGGTCGGGCAAGACCGAGACCATGGCGGCGCGGGTGTCCTGGCTGGTCGCCAACCGGGTCGTCGAGCCGGAGGCGATCCTCGGGCTGACCTTCACCCGCAAGGCCGCCAGCGAGCTCAACGAGCGCATCCGGCTGCGCCTGGGCGCACTCGCCCGGCACCCGGAGACCGAGCCGGAGCTGCGCGAGCGGCTGGCCATCGCCATGCCCACGGTGTCGACCTACCACGGCTACGCCGCCGCGCTGGTCGCCGAGCACGGCCTGCGCATCGGCGTCGAACCCGGCGCGGGCGTCCTCGGGCCGGCGATGTGCTGGGGCCAGGCCGCCACCGTCGTCACCGGCTACACCGGCGACATGGACGACGTCCCGCTCGGGCTGGTGTCCACCGTCGAGGACGTGCTCGCGCTGGCCGCCGAGCTGGGGGAGCACGACGTCAGCCCCGCCGCCCTGCGCGCGTGGACGACGAAGCTGGAGCACCAGATCGGCGGCTACCCCGACGCCCCGCGGAAGAAGGGGCCCTACGCGCCGGTGCTGGAGATGCTCACCCGGCAGCGCGCGCGGGTGGCGCTGCTGCCGCTGGTCGAGGCGTTCGAGGCCCGCAAGCGCGCGGCCGGGGCCATCGACTACGCCGACCAGGTCAGCCACGCCGCCCGCATCGCCGTCGCCGCGCCCGAGGTGGGCCGGCGGGAGCGGGTCCGCTGGCAGGTGGTACTGCTCGACGAGTACCAGGACACCAGCGTCGGCCAGCTGCGGATGCTCGAGGCACTGTTCGGCCGCACCACCGGCCACCCGGTCCTCGCCGTCGGCGACCCGCGGCAGTCGATCTACGGCTGGCGCGGCGCGTCGGCCGGCACCATCGAGCGGTTCGCCCGCACCTTCCCCGGCACCCGCGGGAAGCCCGCGCAGCGGCTGACCCTGGCCACCAGCTGGCGCAACGACGAGTCCGTGCTGACCGTCGCCAACGCCGTCTCCGGCCTGCTGCCCCCGCCGCCCCAGGAGCTCCCCGACCTGGCGCCCGCACCGACCGCCGGCCGCGGCGCGGTCACCGTCGGGCTGTACGAGACCGTCGCCGAGGAGAACGCGGCGCTCGCCGACCGGCTCGCCGCCTGCTGGCACGGCACCGACCCGCAGTTCCCGGCCGCCCCCGGCGGGGACGGCGCCCCCGGGCGGCGGCCGACCATCGCCGTCCTCGTCCGCACCCGCAAGCAGCTGGCCGCCATCGCCGCGGCCCTGCGCGAGCGCGACCTCCCGGTGGAGGTCGTCGGCCTGGGCGGGTTGCTCGAGGTGCCCGAGGTGTCCGACGTCGTCGCCACCCTCACCGTCCTCGTCGACCCCACCGCCGGCGACGCCCTGGGCCGGCTGCTCACCGGCGCCCGCTGGCGGATCGGCCCCCGCGACCTGGCCGCGCTCGAGGCCCGCGCCCGCACGCTGGTGCACGCCCGCCGGCCCGCGCGCCCCGCCGAGGAGACCGCGACCGACGGCGCCGCGGACCGGCCCCCAGCCCCCGAGCCGCCGACCGAGCGCGGCAGCATCGTCGAGGCCCTCGACGACCTCGGCGACGCGGCGGACTACTCGCCGGCCGCGTGGCGGCGGCTGCGCCGGCTGGGCGCCGAGCTGGACCGGCTCCGCGGCCGGCTCGGGGACGCGCTGCCCGACCTCGTCGACGAGGTGGCCCGCACCCTCGGCCTGGAGACCGAGCTGGCCAGCGCCCCCGGCGTCAGCCCGGCCGGGGCGCGCGCCCACCTGGACGCGCTGCACACCGTCGCCGCGGAGTTCACCGAGCTGGCCGAGCTGCCCTCGCTGCCGGCGTTCCTGGGCTACCTGCGCGACGCCGAGGAGCGCGAGCGCGGCCTGGAGCCCGGCGAGGTCGCGGTCAACCCCGAGGCCGTCCAGCTGCTCACCGGCCACTCGGCCAAGGGCCTGGAGTGGGACGTCGTCGCCGTCCCCGGCATGACCGCCGACCAGTTCCCGGCCCGCACCGACAGCAGCGACTCCTGGATCCGGGACCCGGGGTCGCTGCCGGTCGACCTGCGGCTCACCGACCGCGAGGAGCTGCCCCGGCTGCGGCTGCCCGTGCCCGGCTCCGGGGACCAGGCCGTCGTGCGCGCGGCCCTGGAGGACTACGTGGCCGAGTGGAAGGAGTTCGGCCTCGCCGAGGAGATCCGGATCGGCTACGTCGCCGTCACCCGGGCCCGGCACCTGCTGCTGTGCTCGGGCAGCTGGTGGCGCGACGGCGTCAAGCCGTGTGGCCCGTCGGTGCTGCTCGACACCGCCCGCCGCGCCTGCACCGCCGGCGCGGGCGTCGTCGTCCACTGGGCCGAGCCGCCCGCCGACGGCGCGACCAACCCGGCGCTGGAGGCCTGGCCGGTGGGCGTCTGGCCGGCCGACCCGCTGTCCGAGCCGCGGCGCCGCGCGCTGACGGCGGCCGCGGAGCTGGTCGCCGGCTCGGCGCCGCACCCGCTGGACACGGAGCGGCTCGGTGCCGACGACGAGCTGGTCGACGCCTGGGTGCGCGACGCGGACCTGCTGCTGCGGGAACGGGCCCGCACCGACCGCCCCCAGGTCGACGTGCCGCTGCCCTCGCACCTGTCCGTCTCCGCGCTGGTCACCCTGCGCCGCGACCCGGCGGAGCTCGCCCGCCGGCTGCGCCGGCCGATGCCGGCCGCCCCGGCGCCCCAGGCCCGCCGCGGCACCGCCTTCCACGCCTGGCTGGAGGAGCGGTTCGGCGCCTCCCGGCTGCTCGACCTCGACGAGCTGCCCGGCTCCGGCGACGAGCTGGCCGTGCCCGACAGCGCGCTCGCCGACCTGCAGGAGGCGTTCCTCGCCAGCGAGTGGGCCGACCGGCAGCCGGTCGAGGTCGAGGTGCCGTTCGAGACGCCGCTGGGCCCGCTGACCCTGCGTGGCCGGATCGACGCCGTCTTCGCCGACGAGGCCGGCGCCTACGAGGTCATCGACTGGAAGACCGGGCCACCACCGCGGGGCGCCGAGCTCGCCGCGGCCGGCGTGCAGCTGGCCGCCTACCGGCTCGGCTGGTCGCGGCTGACCGGCGTCCCGGTGGAGCGGGTCAGTGCCGGCTTCCACCACGTCGCGGCGAACCTCACCGTGCGCCCGGTCGACCTGCTCGACGAGGCCGGCCTGCTCGCGCTGGTGTCCGGCACCGCGTGACCGGGAGCGCGCGGCCGGCCGGCGGGGACCCGCCGGTGCCGGCCCACCTCGCGGGGCTCGCCGCCGGGTCCCGGGCCTTCTACGCGGCGCGCGGGGAACGCCGCGGCCCCGCCTCCCTCGCCGAGCTGCGGGCGCTGCAGGCCGCGAACGAGCACGCCGCCGTGCCCGCCGGGGTCACCGTCGAGCGGGTCACGGGCCCGGCCGGGCGCGAGGCCACCCTGTACGTCCGGCCGCCGCGGACCGGGCCGGTGCGCGGGGTCTTCCTGAGCATCCCCGGGGGCGGCTTCCACCTCGGGCCGACCGCGGGCGAGCACGCTCGCAACGGCGTTCTGGCCGACACGCTCGGGCTGGTCGTGGTCGGCGTCGGCCACCGCCTGGCACCGGACCACCCGTGGCCCGCCGCGCCCGACGACTGCGAGACCGCCGCCCGCTGGGTGCTCGACGCCACGGTGACCCGCTTCGGCACCACGACGCTGGCGATCGGCGGCAGCTCCGCGGGGGCCACCCTCGCCGTCACCACGCTCCTGCGGCTGCGCGACACCGGGCACGCGGACGCCGTCCGCGCCGCCGTCCTGCAGTTCGGCACCTACGACCTCAGCGGGCAGACACCGGCCGGCCGGCTCATCGCGGGGGAGTACTTCCTCGAGGCCTACCTCGCGCCCGGCACCGACCGGACCGCCCCCGACGTCTCACCCGTGTTCGGCGACCTGCGCGGCCTGCCCCCGACCCTGGTGCTCGTCGGGGCGCGGGACGTCCTGCTCGCGGACAACCTGGCCATGGCGCAGCGGCTGTCGGATGCGGGGGTCGAGGTCGACCTGCGCGTCTACCCGGAGTCGCCGCACGGCTTCACCGGCCACCCGACCGCCATGGCCCGGGCCGCGCTGGCCGACCGCGACGCCTGGCTCGCCGAGCGGCTCGCGGCAGGCTGAGCGTGTGCGCCGACGCGGCGTTCCGGAGGGGATCCTGCGGCGTGGGC
The DNA here is from genome assembly GCF_054050555.1 of Blastococcus sp. SYSU D00695. NCBI lineage: Bacteria > Bacillati > Actinomycetota > Actinomycetes > Geodermatophilales > Geodermatophilaceae > Blastococcus > Blastococcus sp. SYSU D00695. Next base: position 24,508 of record NZ_JBJGZP010000008.1, read on the forward strand.
GCACACGCTCTCGACCCGCCGCCGCGACCCGCCGCCGTTCACGTCGAGGCGACGCGGTCCAGGATCGCCCGCGCCAGGGCCTCCGGCGCCTCCTCCGGGATCCAGTGGCTCACCCCGGCCAGCTCGACGAAGCGGTAGTCCCCGGTCACGTACTCCCCGCAGCCCTCGGCGGCGATCCGCCCGATCGCGGTGTCGGCGTCGCTCCACACGTACGTCGTCGGCACGGTCACGTCGTCCACCGGCGTCGAGGAGCTCATCGCCCGGTACCAGTTCAGCGCCGCGGTGAGCGCACCCGGCGCGGACAGCACCGCCACGTACTCAGCGACCGCCTCCTCGGGCACCGCCCCGCCGAACATGCGGCGCAGCCGGCGCGCGTCGTCGGCCAGCAGCACCTCCTCGGCCTTGCCCTGCTGCCAGAACAGCCGGATGTAGGACGACCGCTCCTGCTGCTCCGGGTCGCTGCGCCACGCGGTGGTGAACGCCGTCGGGTGCGGCACCGAGACCGCGGTCAGCGACCGCACCCGGTCGGGGTGCCAGGCGGCCAGCGCCCAGGCGGCATTGGCGCCCCAGTCGTGCCCGACGACGTCGGCGACCGGCGCGTCCAGCGCGGTCATCAGGTCGGCGGTGACCTGCGCGAGGTTCGTCATCGCGTAGGCCTCGACCTCGGCCGGCCGCGCGCCGGGGGAGTAGCCCAGCTGGTCGACGGCGTAGGTGCGCAGCCCCGCCGAGGTCAGCAGCGGCGTGACCGCCGCCCACGACAGCGACGTCTCGGGGAACCCGTGCAGCAGCAGCACCGGCCGGCCGTCCTCGGGGCCGTCGGCCCGCACGTCGAAGGTGAGGTCGCCGACGTCCACGCGCTCCAGGCTGGCGGTCATGCCCGAACGCTAGCCGCGGCCCCCCGTTACCGTCGCACGCGTGACGAGCCCCGAACGTGCGTTCGTGCACGCCCACCTCGACGAGCTGCACGCCGACCTCGACGCCTGGCTGCGCATCCCCTCCATCTCCGCCGACCCGGCGCACGCCCCCGACGTGGCCCGGAGCGCCGAGTGGCTGGCGCAGGCGCTGCGCCGCACCGGCTTCCCGGTCGTCGAGGTCTGGCCGACCGCCGGCGCGCCCGCCGTCTACGCCGAGTGGCCCTCGGCCGACGACGACGCTCCCGTCGCGCTCGTCTACGGCCACCACGACGTGCAGCCCGTCGACCCGGTCGAGCTGTGGGAGCACCCGCCGTTCGAGCCGACCGTCGTCGAGGGCGCCGACGGCCCCGAGCTGCACGCCCGCGGCGCGATCGACGACAAGGGCAACGTCGCCTTCCACCTGCTCGGCATCCGCGCGCACCTGGCCGCCACCGGCCGCGACACCCCCGCCGTCACCGTGAAGCTGCTGGTGGAGGGCGAGGAGGAGTCCGGTTCCCCGCACTTCGCCGACCTGCTGCGCGCGCGGGCGGACCGGCTGGCCTGCGACGTCGTCGTCGTCAGCGACACCGGCATGGTCGCCCCCGACGTGCCCAGCGCCGTCGTCGGCATGCGCGGCCTGGCCGACGCCGAGATCACCCTGCGCGGCCCGGCCGTGGACCTGCACTCGGGCTCCTTCGGCGGCGGCGTGCCCAACCCGCTGCACGCCCTGGCCACCCTGATCGCGTCCCTCCACGACGACCAGGGCCGGGTCACCCTCCCCGGCTTCTACGACGCCGTCCGCCCGCTGTCCGACCGCGAGCGTGAGCTGATGACACGCGTCCCGTTCGACGAGGAGGCCTGGCTGGCCGGGCCCGCCGCCTCCCGCGCGGCCACCGGCGAGGCCGGCTTCAGCACCCTGGAGCGGATCGGCGCCCGGCCCACCGCCGAGGTCAACGGGATGTGGGGCGGCTACACCGGCCCCGGCCACAAGACGATCATCCCGGCGCAGGCGCACGCCAAGCTGACCTTCCGCCTGGTCGCCGACCAGCGCCCGGAGGACGTCGCCGCGCAGGTCCGCGCCTGGGTCGACCAGCACCTCCCCGCGGGCATCGAGGCCGAGGTGCACACCCCGCCCGGCGGTGTCTCGCCGTGCGCCAGCGACCTCGACTCGCCCGCCATGGCCGCGCTGCTGACGGCGATCGGGCAGGCGTTCGACCGGGACCCCGCCGAGGTGCTGTTCACCCGCGAGGGCGGCAGCGGACCCGAGGCCGACCTGGTCGACGTCCTCGGCGCGCCGCTGCTGTTCCTCGGTGCCGGCCTGCCCACCGACCGCATCCACTCGCCCAACGAGCGCGTCCTGCTGTCGATGCTGCACCGCGGCGCGGAGGCCGCCGCGCACCTGTGGCGGGAGCTGGCGGCGGTGCCGCGCCCGTGAGCCCGGAGGAGGGCTGGTCGTTCGGGCCCTACCGCGTCCTCGGCGTGCTCGGCCGCGGCGGCATGGGGCAGGTGCTGCGCGCGCACGACGCCGAGCACCGGCGCGACGTCGCGCTCAAGCTGCTGCCCGCGCAGTGGGCCGCCGACGAGCACTACCGCGAGCGCTTCCGGCGGGAGGCGCAGATCGCCGCCCGGCTCACCGAGCCGCACGTCGTCCCCATCCACCGCTACGGCGAGATCGACGGGCAGCTGTTCCTCGACATGCGCCTGGTCGAGGGCGAGGACCTCGGCTCGCTGCTGGCCCGGTCCGGTCCGCTGGCGCCGCCCCGCGCCGTCGACGTGGTCGGCCAGGTCGCCCGGGCGCTGGACGCCGCCCACGCCATGGGCCTGGTCCACCGCGACGTCAAGCCGTCCAACGTGCTGCTGGTCGCCCGCGCGGACGGCGCCGACCTCGCCGGCTCCGCGGCGGGGGAGGACTTCGCCTACCTGGCCGACTTCGGCATCGCCCGCGTGGCCGACGACGACGCCGGCCTCACCGGCTCGGGCCTGGCCATCGGCAGCACCGACTACATGGCCCCCGAGCGCTTCGGCCGCGACGCCCTCGACGGCCGCGCCGACGTGTACTCGCTGGCCTGCGTCCTGTTCGAGCTGCTGACCGGTCGCCGTCCCTTCGCGCCGGGCGACCCGGTGGGGCTGATGTACGCCCACCTGCACGAGCCACCGCCGGTCCCCTCCGCCGTCCGCCCGGGCCTGCCCCCGGCGTTGGACGCGGTCGTGCTGCGCGGGCTGGCCAAGGACCGCGGGCAGCGCTGGCCGACCGCCGGCGCCCTGGCCGCGGCCGCCCGGGAGGCGCTGGCCGGCAGCGGCGTGCCCGTCCCGCCCCCGGACGGCGGCCGCACCGCCGTCGCCCCGACCGGCGGGGACCCCACCCGCCCGCCGACCCTGCACCAGGCCCTCCCCGGTGCCCCGCCCACCGTGGTCGGCGCCGTGGCCCCCGCCGGGCCGGGACCGCGTCGCAGTCGCGCGCCGTGGGCCCTCGTCGCGGCGCTGACCGCGGCCGTCGTGGGCCTCGGCGTGCTGGCCGTCGTCCAGTGGCAGCGCGGCGGCACGGCCGACGACGACGTGGCCCGGGTCGCCGACTCCCTCCTCGGCCAGGCGCTGCCCGGGGACCTCACGGCGGCCGACTGCACCGTCGCCGACCCCGCCGACGGCGAGGTGCGGCGACTGGTCTGCCCCGACGGCTCCCCGGACGCGTCGCTGCCCGAGGGGACCTACACGGTGCACCGGGACGGCGCGGCCGCGCAGGGGCCGGCGGGCGCCGCAGACCGGGAGGGCCTGCCGGAGCTCGAGGACGTCAGCGACTGCGGCGACGACTACGACGACTCCGGCCCCGGGCCCGAGGGCGTGGTGGAGCTGACCGGCTCCGACGACGAGGTGCTCGGCCGGCTGGCCTGCTTCGTCGACGAGTCGACCGGCGACGCGGTGCTCGTCTGGTCGTGGGACGACCTCGACGTCCGCGGCCGGGTCGCCGTCCGCGACGGTGGTGTCGACGGGGTCGGCGACCTCGCCTCCTGGTGGAACAGCACCGCCGTCCGGCGCGGCTGATCTCCTACCCTGACGGCGTGACCGGACCCGGCGAGCCCTCCGCGCCCGCGGGCTGGTACCCCGACCCCGACGGCGCCCCCGGCATGGTCCGGTGGTGGAACGGCGTCGGCTGGTCGGACGTGACCACCCCCGCCGGCCCCGGCGTGGCCGTGCAGTCGCTGCCGACGACGACGGTGGCGCCACCGCCCACCTCCCCGCCGGCCGGTGCGCAGGCACCCGCTCCGCGCCGCGGGGGCCTGGCGTGGGGTCTCGGCCTCGGGGCGCTCGCGCTGGTGGTCGTCGTCGTCATCGCGGTGCTCGTCGGCCGGGGCGGGAGCGGGTCGGTCGGGGCGGCGCCGGTGACCGACGAGCCGCCGGTCTCCTCCGGTCCCGCCTTCCCGCCGGGCACGGTGCGGATCGTCGACCAGGCCGCCGGAATCGCCTACCCCTACCTCGGCGACGGCTGGTACGAGTACGACCTCGGCCCGATGCAGGAGACGACCGAGACGGCCGGGCAGTACTTCACCACCCAGGAGCAGACGCCCGTCGGGATCTTCATCGCCCAGTGCACCTCCGGGCCGCTGGTGCCCGAGTTCGGCTACGCCGGTCCCGGCAGCCTCGCCGCCACCCTGCAGCAGGTCGCGGACAGCGCGCGCAACAACTACTACCCGGCGCCCAACCAGCAGGAGATCCGCCGCGACGAGGCCCTCACCGTCGACGGCGCGCCCGCCCACCTGATCGAGTTCCAGCTCAGCTGGGACCTCGACGGCTACGACGCCACCGGCGAACGCGCCGCCCTGCTGCTCATCGACGTCGGCCGGGCCCAGCCGGCGCTGCTCTACCTGTCCATCCCCAACACCCACGCCGAGCTGTACGGCGTCATCGACCAGGTGATCGCCTCCGTGGACGTGCTGTGAGAGCCGGGGGACGTCCACCCGGCTGACGGGAGCCGCGCCGCGGGCGGTCGTGCGCGGTGGCGGGCGCGGAGGGTCCCCGCCCGGTGCGACGGCGGGACTCCCCGCACCAGGGGGACGGCACCCGGCCGCGGTGCGGTCCGGAGGACCGCAGAGGCATAGGGTCGGGTCGTGACAGCAGCTGGGGCCGACCTGACCATCCGGCACCCGGTGCAGCGCTTCCGCCTCGACAACGGCCTGCGGGTCGTCCTGGCGCCCGACCGCAGCGTGCCGGTCGTGGCCGTGACCGTCTTCTACGACGTCGGGATGCGCAACGAGCCCCAGGGCCGCACCGGGTTCGCCCACCTCTTCGAGCACCTGATGTTCCAGGGCTCCGCGCACGTCCCGAAGATGGAGCACGCCCGGCTGGTGCAGGCCGCCGGCGGCACCTTCAACGGGTCGACGCACCAGGACTACACGAACTACTACCAGGCGCTGCCCGCCGAGGCGCTGGAGCGGGCCCTGTTCCTCGAGGCCGACCGCATGGCCGCGCCGGCGATCACCGCCGAGAACCTCCGCAACCAGATCGACGTGGTCAAGGAGGAGATCCGGGTCAACGTGCTCAACCGGCCCTACGGCGCCTTCCCCTGGCTGCAGCTCCCGCCGGTCGCGTTCGAGAGCTTCGCCAACACCCACGACGGCTACGGCTCGTTCGTCGACCTGGAGTCCTCCACCGTCGAGGACGCCACCGACTTCTTCCACAAGTACTACGCGCCGGGCAACGCGGTGCTGTGCATCGGCGGGGACCTGGACGTCACCGAGACCGAGCGGCTCGTGCAGCGCTGGTTCGGCGCCGTCGAGGCCCGCGACGTCCCGCCGACCCCGCCCACCGGTGAGCCGTCGCCGACCACGGTGCGCTCGGCCGTCGTGGAGGACCGGCTGGCCCCCGCGCCCGCCGTCGCCCTCGGCTGGCGGGTGCCCGACCCCGTCGGCGACCTGGACACCTACCTCGGCACGGTGCTGTTGGCCGAGCTGCTGAGCGAGGGGGACGCCTCCCGGCTGGAGCGCCGGCTGGTGCACGAGGACTCCCTCGCCGTCGCGCAGAGCAGCTTCGTCGGCCTGTTCGGCGACCCCTTCGACGTCCGCGACGCCACGCTGCTCACCACGCAGGTGCACCACCCGGCCACCGTCCCCGCCGAGGACGTGATGGCCGCGGTGCACGAGGAGATCGCCGAGGTCGCCCAGCGGGGCGTGGAGGAGGCCGAGCTGGCCCGCGTGCAGGCCCGCGCCGAGGCGCAGCTGCTGCACCAGGCCGACAGCGTCCTCGGGCGCACGCTCGGCTTCGCCGCCGCGGAGCTGGTCCACGGCCGGGCGGAACTCGCCGGCGAGCTCGCGGCCCGCCTCGCCGCGGTCACCCCCGACCAGGTGCAGACCGCCGCGCGGGGCCTGGACCCCGGCACGGTCGCGGTGCTCGAGCTCAAGGCCACGGGAGGACGACGATGAGCGCGCCGGTGCTCGACCTGGACCTCGTGCCCCCGCTGGGCGAACCGCGGCCGCAGCCGGAGCTCGCGGTCACCGACCGGACGCTGCCCAGCGGGCTGCGCGTCGTCGTCGTGCCCCGGCCCGGTGTCCCGCTCGTCGAGCTGCGCCTGCGGGTGCCGTTCGCGGCCGGCACGGCCCGGGCCGCCGCCCAGCACGCCGCGCGTGCCTCGGTGTTGTCCGGCGCCGTGCTGCTGGGCACCGAGCAGCACGACCAGACCCAGATCGCGCAGCTGGTCCAGGCGCACGGCGGGGAGCTGTCGGTCTCCACCGACCCGGACCGGGTCCTGTTCGCCACCACGCTGCTCACCGACGGGCTGACGCCGGTGCTCGGCGTGCTCGCCGAGCTGCTCACCTCGGCGACCTACCCCAAGGCCCAGGTCGAGGGGGAGCGCGCGCGGGTCGCCGAGCGGATCGCCATCGCCCGCTCCCAGCCCGGCGTCATCGCCCGGACGGCGCTCGCGGAGCGGCGCTACGGCAGCCACCCGTACGCGCTTCAGCTGCCGGCCGCCGAGCAGGTGGGGCTGGTCCGGCCCGGCGCGCTGCGCAAGCTGCACCGCGACCGCATCGTGCCCACCGGCAGCACCCTGGTCCTCGTCGGCGACCTCGACCCGGACGCCGCCGTGGACGCCGCCGCGACCGCCCTCGCGGGGTGGACCGGTGAGGGCAGCGCCGTCGTCGCGCCCCCGGTCACCGAGCAGCCGCAGGGCGCCCTGCAGCTGGTCGACCGGCCCGGGGCCGTGCAGTCCAACCTGCGCCTGGGCGGGCCGGCCCCCCGCCGCACCGATCCCGACCTGCCCGCCGTCCGGCTGGCGAACATGGTCTTCGGTGGCTACTTCTCCTCGCGGCTGGTCGAGAACATCCGCGAGCGGCGCGGTTACACCTACAGCCCGCGCAGCTCCGTGGACCACCTCGCGGCCGCGTCGTCGTTCCTCGTCGAGGCCGACGTCGCCACCGAGGTGACCGGCCCGGCGCTGCTGGAGACGGTCTACGAGCTGGGCCGGATGGCGCTGCTCCCGGTCACCGAGGCCGAGCTCGACGGCGCCCGCCGGTACGTGCTGGGCTCGATGGCGCTGGCGACGGCCACCCACGCGGGCCTGGCCAGCACCGTCTCGGCGCTGCTCGGTGCCGGCCTGACACCGGACTGGCTGGGCGAGCACCAGCGGGCCCTGGCCGCCGTCACCGTCGACGAGGTCCAGGAGGCCGCCCGCCGGTACCTGGCGCCCGACGCGCTGACCGCGGTGGTGGTGGGCGACGCCGGGGTGGTGGCCGCGCCGCTGCGCACGCTGGGCGCGGTCGAGGTCACCGAGGCCGCCGAGCCCACCGGCGAGGCGGCCGCGGGGGAGGGATGAGCGTCCCCGACGGCGGCAGCACCGCCGCCGACAACCCGCCGCCCGACGCCCCGGAGCCGGATGCCACACCGGTCGACGCCTGGGGCGCCGACGACCGGCCCACCACCGGCATGGTGCCCGTGCTGTCCCGCTCGGCTCACGACCGCGGGCACCTGGCGCGGGCGCTGCCCGACCCGGCGGGCGGGCGGCCGGTGCGCGTGCTGACCGTCGACCCGCGCGGCGCCGTCCCGGTGCGCCGCGCACCCGGTGGCCCCGAGCTGGTCTGGCAGGAGCGGGAGGCCCTGCCCGAGGGGGCGATCTACCTCGGCGAGGCCGACGACGTGCCCTACGCCGCCGTGCGGGGGGAACGCGCGGCGGTGCCGGCGGGCGACGTCGACGGCTGGCACGACCTGCGCGAGCTGGGCGCCGACCTCGCCGACCTCGACGCCGGCCTGCTGGCCCAGGCCATCGGCGTCCTGGAGTGGCACGACCGCGCCCGGTTCAGCCCGCTGTCGGGCGCCCCCACCACCATCGAGAGGGCCGGCTGGGTGCGCCGCGACCCGGTCACCGGCGCCGAGCTGTTCCCGCGGACGGACCCGGCCGTGATCATGCTCGTGCACGACGGCGGCGACCGCTGCGTGCTCGGCCGGCAGGCCGTCTGGCCGCCCGGCCGGTTCTCGATCCTCGCCGGGTTCGTCGAGCCGGGGGAGTCCGCCGAGGCGGCCGTCGCGCGCGAGGTGTCCGAGGAGGTCGGCCTCGCCGTCACCGACGTGCGCTACGTCGCCAGCCAGCCGTGGCCGTTCCCGCAGTCGCTGATGCTGGGCTTCGTGGCCCGCGTCGACGGCGACCCGACCCTGCGGCTGGACCCGACGGAGATCGAGGAGGCCCGCTGGTTCACCCGCGACGAGCTGCGCGCGGGCGAGGGCCCGAAGGCGCTGCCGCCGCCGGTGTCGATCGCGCGGAACATCATCGACCGCTGGATCGCCGGCGAGGTCTAGAGAGCGACCCCCGCCACTCGTGCGCTCGCGACTCAGGTGAAGCGGCCCTGCAGCACGAGCGCGGGGTGGTCGGCGGAGTCGGCCAGCACGACGGCGTCGGCCAGCGCCGCCGGGTCCACCTCGTCGTCGTACCGGTCGAAGGCGGGCAGTTGCCAGGCGTCCGCGGCCGGGGTGCGCCGGCGCCGCGCGGCCGGGGCCACCCGCAGGTGGACGACGGCGTCGAACGCGAGCCCGACCCCCTGCAGCAGCGCCCCGGCGACGAGCAGCACCCCGCCCGCCGGCAGCGGCACCCGCGGCGCGCGGGCGGCCCGGTCCCGCGCGAGGTCCCACAGCACCGGCAGGTACTCGCCGCTGCCGCCGGGACCCAGCGGGTCCAGCACCTCGCGCGCCAGCGCGCCGGCGTCCAGCCAGTCGGTGTAGCGGGCGTCCGGGTCGGTGCGGCCGTGCTCCAGCCGCAGCGAGGCCGGCCGGTAGAAGCCCGCGGCGTCGACGACGACGGCGGGGCGGCCGAGCACGGGCAGCCGCTCGGCGACCGCCTCCGCCAGCGCGGCCGGCCCGGCGACGTCCGGCCCGTCGACGGCGACCCGCAGCGCGGTGGCGCCCGGTTCAGGTGCGGCGGCGGCCAGCAGCGCGGCCAGCCGGTCGGCGAGACCTGCCGGGCTGAGCGGTTCGGGTCGGGTCAGCTGTGGCCGTCCGCGCCGACGACCGCCCCGGCGCGGGTCCGGGCCCGGCGCGGGGCGCGGGGGGCCGGCGGGAGCGCCGCGGCGGCCGGCCCGGCGGTCGGGGCGCCCTCGGGTGTCGACACGTCGACACGTCGATCGGCCGCGGCGGGGGCCGTCAGCGGGACGGCGGGCTGCTCCTCGAGCGGGGCGAGCAGGGTCCGGGCGAGCTCGTGCACCGGCCGGCCGGTGCTGCGGGCCTCCCCGCGGAGCAGCTCGAACGCCGACCGCGGCGTCGTCCGGTGGCGCTCGGCCAGCACCCCGATCGCCCGCTCGGTCGCGACGCGGGCGGCCAGGGCGTGCTCGAGCTGGGCGACGGTGCGCTCGAGCGCGGCGAGCCGGGCGTCGCGCGGGTCGCCGCCGTCCTCGGTCGCCGCGGGGCCGCGGGCCGCGCGACGGGCCGAGCGGTCGGGCTCGTACGCGGCGCCGGCGGCCTCGGCCAGGAGGTCGGCCAGGGACAGCCCCTCGAGGAGGTCGGCCACGTCCGCGGCCCCCTCCTGCGAGACCACCGACCACCCGCGCGCGGAGCGCACCACCATCACCGACGGCGCGACGCCGGACCGCTCGGCCTCCGGGCGGCCCGTCGCGCGACCGACGTCCTCGAGGCGGTTGCTCACGTGCGGACCTCCGACACGGCTGTCCCCGGCCGCGGCCGGGCGCGGGCCGCCGGGCGCGGCCCCGGGGACCGATCATGCACTGTCCGGGCGCCCGATCGGGAGACCGAGCGGGTCCCCGCGCCGGGCGGGTCGCCCGCGGTCAGGCGCCCGGCAGCTGCGCGAGCTGCGCCTTCACCTGGTCGAGCGTGGGGTTGGTCAGCGCGACGCCGTCGGCGAACACCAGGGTCGGCACGGTGCGGTTGCCGCCGTTGGCGGCCATGACGACCTCGGCCGCGCCCTCGGTCACCTCGATGTCGACCTCGGCGAACTCGATGCCCTCGCGCTGCATCAGCTTCTTCAGCCGGTTGCAGTAGCCGCACCACGTGGTGCTGTACATGGTCACGGCGGCGGTGGCAGCGCTCATCGAGGTTCTCCTCCGAGGGGGTGCGGTGTTCGTGTCCGGGACGGTTCCGTTGTCCCGACTGCGCAACGCCGGCCGGCTGTGGATCCTTCCCCGCCCCCGTCGGACCCGGCTGGGAGGATCGGGGGGTGAGCGAGGGACAGCAGGGCGGGGAGGCGGTGCTCGCCGGCCTGGACGACGAGCAGCGGGCCGCGGCGTCGGCGGTCAGCGGGCCGGTCTGCATCCTGGCCGGTGCCGGCACGGGCAAGACCCGCACGATCACCCACCGCATCGCCTACGGCGTGCACGTCGGGGCGTTCGCGCCCGAGACGGTGCTGGCGGTGACCTTCACCGCGCGGGCGGCGGGGGAGCTGCGCACCCGGCTGTCCTCTCTCGGCGTGGGGGGCGTGCAGGCGCGCACCTTCCACGCCGCCGCCATGCGCCAGCTGCGCTACTTCGCCCCGCAGGTGCTCGGCGGGCCGATGCCGCCGCTGATCGAGAACAAGCTGCGGGTGGTCGCCAGTGCCGCGGCGCGTGCCCGCCTGACCACCGACCGCACCAGCCTGCGCGACCTGGCCAGCGAGATCGAGTGGGCCAAGACGACGCTGGCCACCCCCGAGGACTACCCGGCGCGGGCGGCCGCGGCCGGCCGCGAGCCCCCCTTCGAGGCGGCCGCCGTCGCCCAGGTCTACGCGTCCTACGAGGCGGCCAAGCAGCGCGACGGCGCGCTGGACTTCGAGGACCTGCTGCTCGTCACCGCCTACGCGCTGGAGGAGCACCAGCAGGTCGCCCGCCAGGTGCGCGCCCAGTACCGGCACTTCGTCGTCGACGAGTACCAGGACGTCAACCCGCTGCAGCAGCGGCTGCTCGACGCCTGGCTGGGCGGGCGCGCCGACGTCTGCGTCGTCGGCGACCCGAACCAGACGATCTACTCGTTCACCGGTGCCGACCCGGACTACCTGCTCGGGTTCGCCGACCGCTACCCCGACGCCGCGGTCGTCAAGCTGGAGCGGGACTACCGCTCGACGCCGCAGGTCGTGGGACTGGCGAACAAGCTCATCGGCCAGGCTCCCCGGCGCAAGGGGCTGCCGGGCCTGCGCCTGCTCGGCCAGCGCGCCGAGGGGCCGGCGCCGCGCTTCGTCGAGCACCCGGACGAGCCGGCCGAGGCCGCCGCCGTCGCCGCGGCGTGCCGGGCGCTGGTCGACGCCGGGACCCCGGCGGCCGAGATCGCGATCCTCTTCCGGATCAACGCCCAGTCGGAGGTGTACGAGAACGCGCTGACCGACCAGGGCGTGCCCTACGTCCTCAAGGGCGGGGAGCGCTTCTTCGAGCGGCCCGAGGTCCGGGAGGCGCTCCTGCTGCTGCGCGGTGCCGCGGCCGGCGGCAGCGAACCGGGCGCGCTGGTCCCCACGGTCCGCGACGTGCTGGCCTCCACCGGCTGGGTCGAGCACCGGCCGCCGGCCGGCGGGGCCGCGCGGGACCGCTGGCAGTCGCTGTCGGCGCTGGTGGACCTCGCCGTGGACCTGGTGGCGGAGAACCCGGCGCTGGACCTGCCGGGCTTCGTGGCGCACCTGGCCCAGCGCGCCGACGCCCAGCACGCGCCGACGGTCCAGGGCGTCACGCTGGCGTCCATGCACGCGGCCAAGGGGCTGGAGTGGGACGCGGTGTTCGTCGTCGGCCTGGTCGACGGCGTGGTGCCGATCTCGCAGTCCCTGGCCCGCCCCGACGCGGTGGAGGAGGAACGCCGGCTGCTGTACGTGGCGGTCACCCGCGCGCGCGAGCAGCTGACCCTGTCCTGGTCGCTGGCCCGCAACCCGGGCGCGCGCCGGGCCCGGCCGCGCAGCCGGTTCCTCGACGGCCTCGCGCCCGACTCGGCCGCCGCCGTCCCCAGCCGGAAGCCCAAGCGGGCGAAGGTCGTGCTCGAGGGCGAGGCGGGGGAGCTGTTCGAGCGGCTCCGCGCCTGGCGCAGCACCGCGGCGCAGGCGGCGTCCGTGCCGGCCTACGTGGTGTTCCCCGACGCGACGCTGCAGGCCATCGCCGAGACCCGGCCGGCCACGCTGCGCGAGCTGGCCGGCCTGCCCGGCATCGGGGCGCGCAAGCTCGAGCTGTACGGCGAGGACGTGCTGGCGACCGTCAGCGAGTGACCCTCGACGCACCGTCACGGCAGGTCGGCCGGGTGGCGGGGGTTCCCGCCCCCGGAGGACACGGCCGGTAAATGCGTTGACCCGCCTCCGCGGGGCCCCCTACTGTCCTGATCGCGCCCGGGGACGACCTCGGGCCGCACCAGCCCCGGTGCCGCCGACCACGGCCGCACCGCGTCCCCGGGAGGAGGGGTGGCACTGATGATCAGCACGACGTTCCCGTGCACCCCCGCCCTCGTGGCCGGGGTCCTCGACGTGCGCCCGGCCTCCGCCGCCGGCGCCTGGGCCGCCCCGAGCGCGACGCCGGTGGCTGTCGCCGCCGCTCCGCGCCACGGCACCCGTGTGCCCTCGACCCGCCTGCGCGCCCTGATCGGCGGCATGGCGTTCGGCGCCGGCACGGCCACCGAGCAGCACGTCGATGACATCGCGAAGAAGAACACGTCCACCCTCGGGATCCACTCCCCGGGCAGGCCGCTGAGCTAGCGCTCACCGGACCTCCTCGAGGCCGCGGAACCCGAACCCCGGGATCCGCGGCCTCCGTCTTTCTGCGGCCCCGGCCCGATCCCCGGTCGGCGACGACGCCGGCCGCAGACGACGAGTACGAGGAGGAGCGGCAGTGTTGCCGACCCTGGCCCGCCCGACGTCCCACCGCCGACCCGGGCTCCCCCGGACCGGTGGCCCCACCACCCGGTCGCCGCAGACCCCGCTGGCGCCCGCGCCCGTGCGGCGCCCGCTGCCCTGCCGCGAGGACGACCGCGACCTGTGGTTCGCCGAGCGGCCCGAGCAGCTGGAGATGGCCAAGGCGCTGTGCGCGGACTGCCCGGTGCGCGACGCCTGCCTGGCCGGTGCCCTCTCCCGCGGCGAGCCGTGGGGTGTGTGGGGCGGCGAGATCTTCGAGCGCGGCGCGGTCATCGCCCGCAAGCGGCCGCGGGGACGCCCCCGCAAGGTCGTCGCGGCATGAGCGCACCCGACGTCCACCCCACCCGGCCCCCGCGACGGACCCTGTCGCGCGAGGTCGCCCTCCGGAACGAGGCGATCCAGATGTACGGCTACGAGTACGACCTGGCCTGTGACCGGCTCGCCGAGCTGCGGGTGCAGGCCGACACCGCCACGCGGCTGCGCCGGCTGCGCGCGGTCCGCCGCTGGACGCGGCGGGCCGAGCACGCCCGGCTCCGTGCGGCGCGGGCCAGCGCGCTGGTGCGCTGACGGTGCGCGGGCATCCGCCCGGGGCCGGTCCCGGACGCCCCCCGGTGCGTCCGGGGCCGGTCCCACCCGACAGCCGGGGAGCACCCGCCCGCCGCCGGATAGCCTGACCGCATGTCCCGCTTCGGCCCCGTCCTGACGGCGATCGTGACGCCCTTCGACGACGCCGGGCGCGTCGACGAGGAGGCGTTCGTCGCCCTCCACCGCCACGTGTGCGCCACCGGGTCGGACGGCGTCGTGGTGTGCGGCAGCACCGGCGAGGCCCCCACCCTCAGCGACGAGGAGCACCTGCGGCTGGTCGAGCTGGCGGTGTCCCAGCGCCCCGAGGGGACGCAGGTCGTCGCCGGCACCGGGTCCAACGACACCCACCACGCCTGCGAGATGACCGCCCGCGCCACCGACCTCGGTGTCGACGGCGTCCTGTCGGTGACGCCGTACTACAACAAGCCCAACCGCCGGGGGCTGCTCGCGCACTACCGCGCGGTCGCCGGCAGCACCGACCGGCCGGTGCTGCTGTACAACATCCCCTCCCGCTCGGTGATCGACGTCCCCAACGACCTGCTGGCCGAGATCGGCGCGAGCGCCGACAACATCGTCGGGGTCAAGCAGGCCAACGACGCGAACCTCGCGCCGGTCGAGGGGCTGGACCTCTACGCGGGCAACGACGACACCTTCGCCCGGGCGCTGGACCTGGGAGCGGTCGGCGGCATCCTCGTCGCGAGCCACCTGGTCGGGCAGCAGATGCGGCGCATGGTGACCGAGCCGGAGCGGCGGGCGGAGATCGACGCCTCCCTGCGCGACCTGTACGCGGCGCTGTCGGTGACGACCAACCCGATCGGCGTGAAGCGGGCGCTCGCCCTGGTCGGGCTGTGCTCGCCGGCCCTGCGCCTGCCGCTGGTGGAGGCCGACGAGGAGGAGACGGCCGTCGTCCGTGCCGCGCTGGAGCGGCACGGCCTGCTGGAGCCCGCCCGCGGCTGAGCGCCGGCCGCGCTCAGCCGGTGAAGCCGGGCAGCCACTCCTCCAGGACCGCGCGGAAGTCCCCGGCGGCGTCCAGCTGGCACAGCACGCCGATCGAGCCGATCGTCACCCGGTGGATCAGCAGGTAGGCCGGCGGCAGGTTGAGCTGGCGGCCCAGCCGGCTGGCCTCGTTGCGCGGGTCGGCCACGCGCCCGGCCTGCTCCTGCATCCACGCCCGGGTGAAGTGGAAGTGGTGGTTCTCGATCGGCGCGAGCAGCGGGCGCAGGTAGTCCAGCACCCCGCGGGCGTCCACCTCGACGCCGGCGCGGACGAAGCCCTCTGCCCGCAGGTCGACCAGCACGTCCTCGGCCCGGCCGGCCAGCGCCCAGCGCAGCAGCCGCCCGATCGGCTCGGGATGGCCGTCGGGCAGCCGCGCGGTGGCGCCGAAGTCGATGACGCCCAGCCGGCCGTCCTCGAGCAGCCGGAAGTTGCCCGGGTGCGGATCGGCGTGCAGCAGACCGGCCCGCTGCGGCGCGGAGAAGTGCAGCTCGGCCATCAGCAGCCCGGCGCTGTCGCGCTGCTCGCGGGACCCGTCGGCGATGATCCGCGACAGCGGCACGCCCTCCAGCCACTCGGAGACGATCACCTTGGGCGCGCTCGCCACCACCCGCGGGACGACGATGCGCGGGTCCCCGACGTAGGCGGCGGAGAACTGCCGCTGCGCGTCGGCCTCCAGCCCGTAGTCCAGCTCCTCGATCACGCGGGCCTTGAGCTCGGCGATCAGCGGCTTGACGTCCATGCCGGGGAACATCGCGGCGAACAGGCGGGCGAACCGGGCCAGCTGGTTGAGGTCGGCCATCAGCGCCGTCGCCGCGCCCGGATACTGGATCTTGACGGCGACGTCGCGGCCGTCGCGCCAGGTCGCCCGGTGCACCTGGCCGATGCTGGCGGCCGCCGCCGGGGCGTCGTCGAAGTGCCGGAACCGCTCCCGCCACTTCCCGCCCAGCTGCTGGGCGAGCACCGCGTGCACGGTGCGCACCGGCATCGGCGGGGCCTCCTCCTGCAGCTTGACCAGGGCCTCGCGGTAGGGGGCGGCGACCTCCTCGGGCACCGCCGCCTCGAACACCGACAGGGTCTGGCCGAGCTTCATCGCCCCGCCCTTGAGCTGGCCCAGCACGGCGAACAGCTGCTCGGCGGTGCGCTGCTGGAGCTCGGCGGAGACCGCATCGGCCGGCCGGCCGGACAGCCGCTTGCCGATGCCGAGCGTGGCCCGGCCGGCGGCGCCGAGCGGGAGGGAGGCCAGGCGTGCGGTGCGGGCCACCGAGCCCCTGGGGATCGGTCGCTCGGTGTCGGCCACGTGTCCTCCTCGCGGGCGCTCGTCGGTCACGGCGGGCGCTGGTCGCCGTCCCGGGCGGGGCCTCGGGCGCGCCGCTCCGGCTGCCATTGTCCCCGCCCGGGGTGGACGGCGCCGGGTGCGGGGTCGGGGAGGTCCTCCGACCGGGTGCCCGCCGCCGCCCGGGTGGGGGCGGTCGGCGCGCCGCACCGGCAGTCGGGGTGCGCCGCCCACCGGCGCCGGACCGGGACCAGGTCCGGTGGCCGCAGTTCCACGGTGGCCCCCAGCGTCGCCGGGGCTCCGCTGCCGTCCAGGTAGGCGAGCACCTGCTGGGCGGCGGTGACGGCGGTGAGCAGGCAGGTGACGGTCGCCCCGCTGGGCGGCGCCTCGCCGGCGGTCAGCTGCGCCGCCAGGGCGGGCCACGACGGGTCGGCGTCCCGGCGGTGCTGGTCGGCGCAGGACAGGCAACTGGTGCGCCCGGGGACGACGAGCGGGCCCACGACGCCGGTCTGGCCGCGGACCGTCGCGACCAGGTGCGGGGTGCCCGACCGCTGCCAGCCGGTGACCAGCGGGTCGACGGCGGCCCAGGGTCTGGCCAGCACCACGAGGTCGGGCGCCGTTCCCTCCGGCAGCGGCCGGACGTCGGCCAGCGGGCTGGCCCGGCGGACGGCGTCGGCGGCGGCCAGCGCCCGCGGCCGGCCCTCGTCGCCGGCCGACAGGCCGCCGACCACGGCGTCGGCGGCCAGCGTGACGCCGCTGTCGCGGACGCTCACCCGGCCGAGCCCGCTCGCGGCGAGCACCGCGGCCAGCGGGACCCCGACCCGGGTGGCGCCCTCGACGACCACGGTGGCGCGGCGCCGGGCCGCCCAGCGCGCCCGGCCGTCGGGCAGCCGCCGTACGGCCGGCAGCTCGGCGCCGGCCCGCGCCGCGGCGGCGGGCCCGGTGTCGGCGGCGAGGAGGTCGGCCGGTGCGAGGTCGACCAGCAGGCCCGCCGTCCGCAGCCCGTCCAAGAGGTCGTCGACGGCGGCCGGGTCGTAGCCGGCCGCGGCGGCCTCGGCCAGGACCGCCCGCTGGGGGCGCCGGCCGTCCAGCCCCCGCAGCAGGGCGGTCAGCCCGCCGTCCTCCGGCCGGACGAGCAGCCCGGTGCCGCTGTCGACGCCGCCCACCTGCAGCGCCTCGGCGGGGTGGCGCAGCAGCGGGGTCGCCGGCGGCAGGAGCGGGTGCGCGGTCTCGGACACGCCGGGCAGCCTCGCAGTGCCGGGGAGATCCCGCGGGCGCCGTCCACAGGGGCGCCGGAACGCCGACGGCGGCGCCCGCCGTGCGGGACGCCGCCGTCGACCGCCCCTCGTGCGGGGGCGGGGCCGTGCCTCAGGCCTTGCCGAGGATCCGGTTCATCTTGGTGCCGCAGACGGGGCAGGTGCCCTGGGCCATCCGGCGGCCGGACTCGCTGACCTTGACCTCGCCGTCGAAGTCGCGCTTCTCCTTGCACTTCACGCAGTAGCCGTTGTAGCTCTCCGCCACGGTGCTCCTCCTCCTGCTGGGCTGGTCCCGGCCTCCCCGGTCGCGGGGTGCCGCTGGGCGGGAACGCTACCCGTCCGGCCCGGGCGGCCCGGGCGGGCGGCGGGGGGACCGGGAGCCGGGAGCCGGGGCCGGCGGTCCCCGTCCTGTGGACGCGGCTGTGGAGAGCCTGGGGAGCCGTCGGCCGGTCCTGTGGGCCGCCGGTGGACGGCGCGCGGCCGGCGGCGGGCCGGTCCGCCGGCGCCGCCGCGCCCACCTGCGCGGACACCGGCCGGCGTGGTCACGGCCGGCCGGCGGGGCACGCCGCCGGTCCCGGCGCGCCCGCTGTCCACCGTCCGTGCGTACCTGCGCCCGAGCGGGTGTCGCGGGGCGGCAGGTGCCGGAGGGCGTGACTACCGTGCTCCCCGTGCGTGGCAGGACTCCTGAGACCCCCGACAGCCCCGGACCGGCGGACCGACCGCCGGCGGGGCGCCCAGGCGGCACCCTGACCGCCGGGGCCGACCTGGCGCGCGGTGGCACGGGTCCGGTCGAGGTCCGGCGCAGCGCCCGCCGCCGGCGCACCGTCACGGCCTACCGCGAGTCCGGCCGCACCGTGGTGCTCATCCCCGCCGCCTTCACGCCGGCCGAGGAGCGCCGCTGGGTGGCGCAGATGGTGGCCAAGCTGCAGACCCGCGAGGAGCGGCGGCGCCGGTCGCTGGGCGGCGACGAGCAGCTCATGTCCCGCGCGCGGGAGCTGTCCGCGGCCCACCTGGACGGCGTCCCGCAGCCGGCGAGCGTCCGCTGGGTGGACAACCAGCAGCGCCGCTGGGGGTCGTGCACGCCCGCGGACCGCACCATCCGGCTGTCCAGCCGGCTGCGCGGCATGCCGGAGTACGTCGTCGACTACGTGCTCGTGCACGAGCTGGCGCACCTGATCGAACCCGGCCACGACGATCGCTTCTGGGCGCTGGTCGCGCGCTTCCCCCGCGCCGAGCGCGCCCGGGGGTTCCTCGAGGGCGTCGAGCTCGCCCGGCACCACTCGGCGGCACCGGGCGAGGACGACGTCGACCTGGTCTGACCGGCGGTCAGTCCTCCTGGGCCGGCGGGTCGTCGTCGGTGAGGGCGCGCAGCTCGTCGTCCAGCCCCTGGCGGGCGACGAAGTCCAGCGGCTCGTCGAGGTCCTCCGACGTCGGCAGCAGGTCCGGGTGCGACCACAGCCGGTCGCGCGCCTCGGTGCCGTGCCGCTGCGCCATCGCGCCCCACACCGTCGCGGCGTCGCGCAGCCGGCGCGGGCGCAGCTGCAGGCCGACGAGGGTGGCGAAGGTCTGCTCGGCCGGCCCGCCGGAGGCCCGGCGGCGGCGCATGGTCTCGGCGAGTGCCCCGTGCCCGGGCAGGCGGTCGCCCGCTGCGGCCGCGACGACGGCGTCCACCCAGCCCTCGACCAGCGCCAGCAGCGTCTCCAGGCGGCGCAGCGCCATCTGCTGCTCGGGCGTCTCCTCGGGCTCGAGCATGGGCAGCAGCCGCTGCAGGCTCTCCGGGTCGTTGGGGTCGATGCCGCCGGAGCTCATCGCCTCGCTGACCCCGCGCTCGAGCGCCTCCGGGTCGACGGTGATCCCGCGGGCGTAGGCGTGGACGGCGTCGTGCAGCTGCTGGCGCAGCCACGGCACGTGCGCGAACAGCCGCAGCGAGGCGGCCTCGCGCAGCGCGAGGAACAGGCGGACCTCGTCGGCCGGCCGGTCCAGGCCGGAGGCGAACTCGGCGACGTTCTGCGGCACGAGGACGGCGGCCCCGGCGGGCGCCAGCGGCAGGCCCACCTCGGTGCCGGTGAGCACCTCGCCGGCCAGCCGGCCGAAGGCCTGCCCGACCTGGGCGCCGAACATCAGGCCGCCGACCTGGCCCATCATCCCGGCGAGCGGGCCGGCCATGGCCATCGCGTCCGCGGGGAGCGCGCCGGTCATCGCGGCGACGACCCGCTCGGCCAGCGGGTCGATCAGGCGGCTCCACTGCGGCAGGGTCTGCTCGACCCACTCGACGCGGGACCAGGCCAGCGTCCGCTCCACGCCCGAGGGCAGGTCGGTGACCTGGTCCAGCCAGAGGTCGGCCAGCCGCAGCGACTCGGCGACCGCCGCCCGCTCGCCGTCGGACACCGGCTGGGTGCCGGCGGCCAGGCCGCTGATCGCGCCCTGCCGGGCCAGGTCCCAGTTCACCGGCCCGCCGGACCAGTTCATGAGCTTCTGCAGCTCGGCGAACAGCGGCATCTTGGCGAGGAACTCCTGCGGGGTGCCGGCGCCCGCGCCGCCGCCGAAGAGCGCGCCGAAGCCGAAGGGGTCGTTGCCGCCCCCCGGCTGGTCCCGGCGCTCGGGGTCGCGGTCGGGCAGTCCGAAGCCGAACGGCACGTCACTCATGACCCCACGGTAGACGCGATGATCTCCGGGAGGTCCGGATCGCCGGCCCCTTCCGCCGACAGCGCAGCGGCCCGGTGCAGGGGCCGTCGCGGGCCCGCGAGCGGCGGGGGGCACCCAGGTCCTTCCCCTAAGCTCGCCGCTCGTGACCCGTCGCATCGCCGTGCTCGGAACCGGCGTGGTGCTGCTCGTGGTCCTGGGCGTCCTCGGCACGGTGTTCCCGGTGCCCTACGTCGCGCAGGTCCCCGGGCCGACGCTGAACACCCTGGGCGAGGTCGACGGCGAGCCGGTCATCGCCATCGAGGGACGCGAGCGCAACGACGTCAGCGGCAACCTCAACCTGACCACCGTCGGGGTCAGCCGCGCCGGCCTCACCCTCGTGGAGGCGGTGCAGGGCTGGTTCGACGACGAGGTCAGCGTCGTGCCCGAGGAGTCGGTCTACCCCTCGGGCGTGAGCCGGGAGGAGACGCAGCGGGCCAACCGCCAGGCCTTCCTCTCCTCCGAGGAGCGTGCCGAGGCCGCGGCGCTGGGCCGGCTGGGCTACCCGGACAAGGTCGTCGTCCGCGGGCTGTCCGCCGAGGACTCGCCCTCGGCGGGGCTGCTCGAGGAGAACGACGCGATCGAGTCCGTCGACGGCGCCCCGACGCCGGACACCGCGGCGCTGGACGACGTCCTGGCCGGCATCGAGCCCGGCAGCACGGTCACCGTGGCCTACACGCGACTCGGTCAGCCGGGCACCGCCCAGGTCACGACCGGCGCGGCGGAGGAGGGGGAGGGGGCGCTGCTCGGCGTCCTGGTGGCCGACCGGCCGTCGGCGCCGTTCGACGTCGACATCCAGGTGGCCGACGTCGGCGGTCCCTCCGCGGGGCTGATGCTGACGCTGGGGATCCTCGACCTGGTCGGGGACACGGACCTGACCGAGGGCGCGGTGTTCGCCGGGACCGGCACCATCGACCCGGCCGGCACCGTCGGGCCGATCGGCGGCATCCAGCTCAAGATGGTCGCCGCCCGGGACCTCGGCGCCGAGCTCTTCCTCGTGCCGGCGGACAACTGCGCGGAGGCGCTGCGGGCCCCGCAGCCGGGCCTGACGCTTGCCCGCGTCGCGGATCTCGACGACGCGCTGGACGCCCTCGCCGACCAGCGCGCGGGCCGCACCCCGCAGGGCTGCTGAGGATGTCCCGGCCCGCCGCGCGCCTCCCGTCTCCCCTGGTGGGGGAAGCTGGGCCGCGGCGGGGAACCCCGGGCCCGCCCGTGCGTTGTCCTGGGTTGACCGGGACGGCGCCGGGGGGCCGCACCCTGTCGCCCCGCCGTCCCGACCGCCCGCGGTCGACCGCCTGACTGAGGGGCAACCGGTGGCACCGCCGCCGGAGGCCCCGCGCACCACCGCAACTGAAGGAGACCGCTCGTGGCCATGCGGCCCCCCGTGTCCGTGCCGACGCTGTCGCGACGCGCCAAGATCGTCATCGGGGCCATCGCCGTCCTGCTGGTGCTGTTCACCGCCATCGGGACGCTGACGAACGTCTACGTCGACTACCTGTGGTTCGACGAGACCGGCTACACCGAGGTGTTCTGGACCGAGATCCAGACCCGGGCCCTGCTGTTCGCGGTGGCCGGCGTGGCCACCGGTGGGCTGACGGCGCTGGCGATCTACCTCGCGTACCGCTTCCGGCCGACGTTCCGCCCGATGTCGCTGGAGCAGCAGAACCTCGAGCGTTACCGCCAGTCGCTGGAGCCGCGCCGGTCGCTGGTGCTCTCCCTGGTCGCCGTCGTCGTCGGCGCGTTCGCCGGGTTCACCGCGCAGGGCAGCTGGCAGACCTGGCTGACCTTCCGCAACTCCACCGACTTCGGCCGGTCCGACCCGCAGTTCGGGCTCGACCTGTCGTTCTTCGTCTTCGACTACCCCTTCTACCGGCTGCTGCTGGGCTTCGCGTTCGCGATCGTGCTGCTGGCGATCGTCGGCTCGGCGCTCACGCACTACCTGTTCGGCGGCCTGCGCCTGCAGACGCCGGGGCAGAAGCTGACCTCGGCGGCGATGGTGCAGCTGTCGGTGCTGCTGGGCCTGTTCGTCCTGCTCAAGGCGGTGGCCTACTGGCTGGACCGCTACGGGCTCGTCTACTCCGACCGCGGTGGGCTGTTCACCGGCGCGAGCTACACCGACGTGAACGCGCTGCTGCCGGCCAAGACGATCCTCGTCTTCGCCGCCGCCTTCTGCGCCCTGGCGTTCTTCGCCAACGTCGTCGTCCGCAACCTGCGGCTGCCGGCCGCGGCGCTGGTGCTGCTGCTGCTGTCGAGCCTGGTCATCGGCGTGGCGTACCCGGCGATCGTGCAGCAGTTCGTCGTCAAGCCCAGCGCCGACCAGCGCGAGGCCGCCTACATCGACCGGGCGATCGCGGCCACGCGGGACGCCTACGGCCTGACCGACGACGACGTCAGCTACGTCGACTACGCGCAGAGCGCCACGGGCGACGAGGTCGACACCGACGCCGCCCAGGCCGAGCTGCGCAACGACACGCAGACCATCCCGAACGCCCGGCTGCTGGACCCCAACGTCCTGTCGGCGACGTTCACCGCGCGCCAGCAGATCCGCAACGTCTACGGCTTCCCGGAGAAGCTGGACATCGACCGGTACACGCTGCCGGACCCGCAGACCGGCCAGCCGGTCACCCGCGACTACGTGGTGGCGGTCCGGGAGCTGGACAGCGAGAGCCTGTCGGAGAACCAGTCGAGCTGGATCAACCGGCACACCGTCTACACGCACGGCAACGGCTTCGTGGCCGCGCCGGCCAACGAGGTCGTCGCGGGGCAGGAGGGCGGCGAGCCCAACTTCACCACCCGGGACCTGCCGACCACCGGGAACATCGACGTCGAGCAGTCGCGGATCTACTACGGCGAGCTGATCCAGGACCAGGGTGAGGACGTCTACTCCGTCGTCGGTGCCCGCGAGGGCGACGCGCCGCGCGAGTTCGACCGGCCCGAGGACGGCTCGGACGAGGGCCAGGTCAACAACACCTACGACGGCGAGGGCGGGGTGTCGATCGGCAGCTTCTTCCGGCAGCTGACGTTCGCCATCTACTACCGCGAGCGCAACTTCCTGCTGTCGGGCGCGGTCAACGACGCCTCCCGCGTCCTCTACGTCCGCGACCCGCGCGACCGCGTGGAGAAGGCCGCGCCGTTCCTCGAGGTGGACGGCGACCCGTACCCCGCGGTCGTCGACGGGCGGATCACCTGGATCCTCGACGGCTACACGACGTCGGACTCCTACCCCTACGCCGAGTCGATGGAGCTGGGCGAGGCGGCGTCGGACGCGCTCACCGGCCAGGGGACGACGGCGCTGCCCGACGAGCAGTTCAACTACATCCGCAACTCGGTCAAGGCGACCGTCGACGCCTACGACGGCACCGTGACCCTCTACGCCTGGGACACCGAGGACCCGGTGCTCGCGACGTTCATGAAGGC
This sequence comes from Blastococcus sp. SYSU D00695, assembly GCF_054050555.1. Lineage (NCBI taxonomy): Bacteria > Bacillati > Actinomycetota > Actinomycetes > Geodermatophilales > Geodermatophilaceae > Blastococcus > Blastococcus sp. SYSU D00695. The sequence goes on from NZ_JBJGZP010000008.1 coordinate 47,884, forward strand.
CTTCCCGGGCGTCATCAAGCCCAAGGACGACATGCCCGCGGATCTGGTGGACCACGTCCGGTACCCCGAGGACCTGTTCAAGCTGCAGCGGGACATCCTGACCCGCTACCACGTGGACGACCCGACGGACTTCTACAACCAGAGCGACCGCTGGCAGGTGCCGGCCGACCCGACCCGGGACACCGACGAGGCCCAGCCGGCGTACTACATCCTCGCCCAGCGGCCGGGGGACGACGGCGCGACGTTCCAGCTCACGAGCGCGCTGAACGCCTACCGGCGGGAGAACCTGTCGTCGTTCATCTCGGCGTCGGCCGACCCGGACAACTACGGGAAGATCCAGGTGCTGCGCCTGCCGGGCAACACGCCCTTCCGCGGGCCCTCCCAGGTGCAGCAGTCGTTCAACACCAACGACCAGGTCGCCCGTGACCTGACGCTGTTCAACAGCCAGGACTCCCAGGCGGTGTTCGGCAACCTGCTGACCCTGCCCATCGGCGAGGACGGCCTGCTGTACGTGCAGCCCCTGTACGTGCGGGGCACCGGCCAGAACTCCTTCCCGCTGCTGCGGAAGGTCCTGGTCAACTACGGCGACCGGGTGGGCTACGCCAACACCCTCTCCGAGGCCCTGGACCAGGTCTTCGGCGCGGGCGCCGGCGACATCGCCACCGACGGCGGGACCGGCACCCCGCCCGACAGCGGGACGCCGCCCACGTCTCCCTCGCCGACCCCGCCGCCGTCCTCGGCGCCCCCGTCCGCCCCGCCGGCCGACGGCGGCGGCGGGTCGACCCCGGGCCTGGACCAGGCGGTGACCCAGCTGGACGCGGCGCTGCAGGCCCTGGCCGACGCGCAGCGCAGCGGCGACTTCGCCGCGCAGGGACAGGCGCTGGCCGACCTCCAGCGCGCCGTCGAGGCCTACCAGGCGGCGCAGGCCGCGGCCTCGGCCACACCGGGCGGCTGAGCCGGGCGGGGGCGGGGGGTGTCGGCACCCCCCGCCCCCGGTCGCCTCCGGGTGTGTACAGTGGTCTCCACCGACGCGGGGTGGAGCAGCTCGGTAGCTCGCTGGGCTCATAACCCAGAGGTCGCAGGTTCGAATCCTGCCCCCGCTACTCACGAACCGGGGCCCTCACAGTCACTGTGAGGGCCCCGGTCGCATGTCCGGGTGGATCTCCGGCGTCCCGTCGGCGGTCCCGACCGGCCGCGTGGCGCGAACGGCCCGAGAGCTGTCGCGTCCGGTCACTGCCCCCGCAGCCTGCCGGCGCGAGGGTGGTCGGCATGTCGGACAGGCGTTGGATGATCTACGGGGCGAACGGCTACACCGGGCGGCTGGTCGTCGCCGAGGCGAGGCGACGCGGGCTGTCGCCGGTGCTCGCCGGCCGGCGCGCGGAGGCGATCCGCCCGCTGGCCGAGGCGGCGGGTCTGCCGTGGCGGTGCTTCGACGTGGACCGCGCCGAGCGTGCGCTGGCGGACGTCGACGTGCTGCTCGTGACGGCCGGTCCGTTCTCGTCGACCGCGGCGTCGCTGCTCGACGCCTGCGCGCGCACCGGCACGGCCTACCTGGACGTCGACGGGGACGTCGGCAGCCTGGCCGAGACCTTCGCCCGGCGCGACGAGCTCGCCGACCGGGGCGCCCTGGCCGTGCCCGCGGTCGGTTTCGACGTCGCCCCGTCGGACTGCCTCACCGCGCTGGTCCTGCGCGAGCTGCCCGGGGCGGAGCGGCTGGACATCGCCTGGGGTGGGGCGTTCGAGCCGAGCCGCGGCACGGCCCGGTCGATGGCCGAGGCGTTCCCGCGCGGCGGCCTGGCGCGCCGGGGCGGACAGCTCGTGCGCGTGCCGATCGCCGCCGAGACCCGACCGCTGGACTTCCCGACCGGGGACCGCACGGTCGTCACCGTCCCCTGGGGGGACCTCGTGACGTCGGCGCACACCGCCCCCGGGGTCCCGGAGGTGTGGACCTGGGCGGCCATGTCGCGTGCCGAGATCCGTGGCATGCGCGTCGCGGCGCACCTGCTGCCGGTCCTGCGACGCCGCCCGGTGGCGCGCCTCGTCGACGCCGTGCTGCGCCGGTCGGTGACCGGTCCGGACGCCGACGTGCTGGCCTCGGGCCGGTCCTGGTTCCACGTGCAGGCCCGGCGGGGGGACGAGGTGGTCACCGGGACCCTGGGAGGTCCCGAGGGGTACGTGCTGACCGCGCGGTCCGCCGTCGAGGCGGTCCGCCGGGTGCTGGCCGGCGAGGTGGCTCGTCGGGGCGTGCTGACGCCGTCCGAGGCCTTCGGTCCTCGGTTCGTCGCCGAGGTCGAGGGCTGCGCGGTCGTCGTCCGGCCGGGACGGGCACCCGCGTGGCCGGAGCCGCCGGAGACGCCGTCAGCCGTGCTCGGCCCGCCAGCGGCGGCGGGCCCGGTGCAGGGATGAGAGCTCCGAGTACCCGCACAGGACGGCGGTCTCCTCGATCGCCAGGCCGCTGCGCTCGCTCGCCTCGGACACCGCCCGGCGCAGGGCGTCGAGTTCGTCCTCGAAGGTGGTGCCCTCCGCCGCGAGCCGGCGCTGCAGGGTCCGGGCGCTGATCGTCAGGGCGCGCGCGGCCTCCGCGAGCGTCGGAGCCACTCCGGGCAGCCGCGCGTCGAGCAGTTCCCGGACCCGGCGGGTGGTCTGGTCGGCGTGCAGGTAGGGCGCCGCCCGGGGGACCAGCAGGCCCTCCAGGAAGCGGGACAGCACCGGGTCGGCCCGCGGCATGGGGCGGTCGAGGACGCCGCCCTCGACGGTCCAGCGGTCGGTGGCGGCGCCGGTACGCGGGGCGCAGCCGACCAGGCGCTCGAAGCGCTCGGGGTCGGCGGGCCGGTGCCGCAGCTCCATGTCGAGCACCGGGACGGGTGCGCCGGTCATCCGCTGCACGAGCAGCGTGGTGTCGGCGACGTACATCTCGACCACGTGGGCGTGGGCCGGCCGGGGCGGTCCCCAGGTCGTGACCCGGAAGGTCGCGGTGTCCCGGTTGCGCTCGACGGAGAACGTGTCGCCGGTGGTCATGAGCCGGTGGAACCGCAGGATCCGGTCGACGGCGTCGCCGACGGTGTCGCCGGCGGCGGCGAGGAACCCGAGGACGTCCAGCGCGTCCGGCTGCACCGACGCGATGTACTCCAGGCCCAGGTGGGGGTCGCCGAGCAACTCGGCGATCGCCTCGATCCCGTCGTAGTAGCGGCTGACCGGGATCCGTCCCGTCGCGGACCGCAGCTGTGCGCGAGCGGTCCCGACCGCGCGGTCGACGTCCGCTCCGGGCGCGCCGCGGGAGACAGCGAAGTCCATCAGGCCGAGCAGCCCGCGCGTCCAGGTGGTCGCGGGCGCGCGTCCGCTCCGGCCCCGGGCGGCAGGGTCCTCGTGGGGTCGGCGGGACGGGGGAGGGGGCGGCATCCGGAGGACCGTAGCCGGAGGCCCGCGCGGCGTCCCCTGCCCTCGACCCGGGTCGCCGGCGGACGGTCCCGTCAGCGCCCCGGAGAGGACAGCAACCGTTCGAGCCCGTCGAGCACGAGCTCCAGGCCGAACGCGAACTCCGCGCCGTGGTCGTAGCCGGGCTGCAGGGCGTGCTGCGTGGCGAGCTCGACGAAGTGCGGGTACCGGTCCAGGGGGATCCGGGCGAACATCTCCCGGGCGACCTCGGCGGCCTCGGCGGCGTCCTGGAACGGCAGGCTCTTCTCCTGCAGCGCGAAGCCGTAGACGTAGCTGTCCAGCAGCGAGAAGGCGTGCGCGGTCTGCGACACCGTGAAGCCGCCGGCCCGCAGGACGCCGATCACCGCGTCGTGGTGGGCGAGGGTCGCCGGGCCCGGCGAGGTGCGGGACTCCATGAGGCCGATCGCCCACCGGTGGCGGCGCAGGACGGCGCGCACGGAGTCCGCCCGCCGCCGCATCGCCGGGCGCCACCCCTCGTCGGCCGACGGCAGGTCGACCTCGGCGAAGACGGCGTCGACCATGCCGTCGAGCAGGTCGTCCTTGCTGGCGACGTGGCCGTACAGGGACATGGCCTCGACGCCCAGCGCCTCGCCGAGCTTGCGCATGCTCAGCGCCTCGAGGCCGGAGCGGTCGGCGAGGTCGACGGCGACCTCGAGCACGCGGGCGCGCGAGAGCGGCCGGCGCGGTTCGCGGGGGGACGTGGCCACGGACACCTCCTGACGGGCGTTGACACCTTACGTCGTAAGGTGCAGCCTTACGGCGTAAGGTCGCCGACGTGAGGTGAGGACGATGGACGAGACCAGCACGACCCCGGCCGACCGCAGCAGTGCCGCCGGCACGATGGCGGCGGTGACGCAGGCCGAATACGGAGCCACCGCGGGGAACGTCCTCGCGCCGGGCCGGGCCGCGCGCCCGGCGCCGGGGGACGGGGAGGTCCTCGTCCGGGTGCGGGCGGCGAGCGTCGACCGCGGCACCTGGCACCTGATGGCCGGGCGCCCGTACCCGGTGCGCCTGGTCACCGGGCTGCGCCGGCCCCGGTTCCTCAACCCCGGCCGCACCCTGGCGGGGGTGGTCGAGGCCGCCGGCGCGGGCGTGGCGGACCTCCGGCCCGGCGACGAGGTGTACGGCATCGCCTCCGGGAACGGCGCGTTCGCGGAGTACGTCGTCGCGCGGGCCGACAAGCTCGACCGCAAGCCGGCGGGGCTCTCCTTCGAGCAGGCGGCGACCCTGCCGGTGTCCGCCGGCACCGCGCTGGAGGCCGTCCGCGACCACGGGGCGGTGCAGCCGGGGGACGAGGTGCTCGTCATCGGCGCCTCCGGGGGCGTCGGCAGCTTCGCCGTCCAGATCGCCGCGGCCCTGGGGGCCCGGGTGACCGGCCTGGCCAGCGGCCCCAAGCTCGACGCGGTCCGCGCGCTGGGGGCCGACGCCGTCCTGGACCGGTCCCGGGACGAGATCCCGCCGGGCCGCTTCGACGTGGTCGTCGACATCGCCGGACGGCGTCCCCTCGCGCAGCTGCGGCGGGCGCTCACCCCGCACGGCCGGCTGGTCATCGTCGGCGGGGAGACCGGCGGCCGGCTGCTCGACGGGCTGGGCCGGCAGTTCCGCGCCGCGCTGCTGTCGCCGTTCGTCGGCCAGACCCTGGGGTTCTTCGTCAACCGGGAGCGCGGCGAGGACCTCCGGACGCTCAGCACGATGGCCGAGGCCGGCTCGATCACCCCGCTGGTCGACCGCGTGTTCCCCCTCGCCGAGACCGCGGCGGCGGTCCAGCACCTGGTCGACGGCCGGGTGACCGGCAAGGTCGTCGTCACCGTGTGACCGCCGCCGTCCCCGGCCCGGGGGAGGATGCGGGCGGTGGGGCCGTCCGGCCGGGCGGGGTGAGGGAGGGCGTGCGGTGACCAGCCTGCAGATGAGGGCGGTCGCGGCCGTCCTCCGGCTCACCCGCAGGCGCGCGATGGCGACCGCCGAGGCGGGGCGGCGCCGCCTCGCGGCCGCCAAGGGCCCGGCCGAGCCGCCGGCCCGCCTCGCCCGGCGGCACGACGTCGACCACCGCGACGTCGGCGGGTTCCCCTGCACCACCGTGGCCCCCGCGGCCGGCCGGCACGGCGGGCCGCCCTCTACCTGCACGGCGGCGCCTACGTCAGCGCCGTCGCACCGCAGCACTGGGCGCTGGTCTCCCGGCTGGCCGACGCCGGGGTGCGCGTGGAGGTCCCGCACTACGGGCTGGCGCCGCAGCACACGGCCCGGGACGCGTATCCGTTCGTCACCGCGGTGTACCGGCAGCTGCTGGACGAGGTGGACGCCGATGCGGTGACGCTGGCCGGTGACTCCGCCGGCGGCGGGCTGGCCCTCGGGCTCGGGCAGGCCCTGCTCGGCGCGGGGCTGCCGCAGCCCCGCCGGCTGGTGCTGCTGTCCCCGTGGCTGGACCTCACGCTGAGCCACCCGGACCTGCCGGCCGCCGAGCGCCGGGACCCGTGGCTGGCCACCGCCGGGCTGCGGGTCGCGGCCGCCGCCTGGGCGGGTGGGGAGGACCCGGCCGGGCCCCGGCTCAGCCCCGGCAACGGCCCGCTGGCGGGCCTGGCCCCGGTGCACGTGTACGTCGGGACCCGCGAGCTGTGCCTGCCCGACGCGCTCGACCTGCGCGACCGTGCCCGGGCCGAGGGGGCGGCCGTGCGGCTGACGGTGTGCGAGGGCGCCGTGCACGTCTACCCGCTGGTGCCGGCCCCCGAGGGGCGGGCCGCCGCCCGGGCGGTCGTGCGGGAGATCGCCGCCTGACCGCGGCCGTCCCCGGCGGCCGGGTGCGGCTCCGGTCGCGCGGTCAGGCCCCGGTCGGGTGCAGCGGCTGCAGCCGCCGGTCCGCCCGGGCGCGCGGGTGGGGCAGGGCGGGCGCGGGCAGGCGGTTGCCCCGGTCGTCGTGCCGCGGCAGCCGCTGGGTGGGGGCGTCGTCGGCACGCCACGCCGGCGGGGCGTCCGCGCGGGGTGCCGGGACGTGGCCGACCGCCGGGGCGGCGGGGGCGCGGCCGGGACGAGCCGGGGGGCGGGGCAGGCGCACGGTGTCGAGCGGGACCCAGGCCGTCTGCTTCAGGCCGTCGACCCGCGCGCTGACCCGCAGCCAGCAGGTGCCGTCGGCGTCGTGCCGCCAGCCCAGCAGCGCCCCGATGTACCAGCGGCCGCCGTGCAGGACCTCGACCGGCTTGGGGCGCGCGAGGAAGGCCACCGTCGACTCCGCACCCACGGCGACGACTCTAGGTGGCCGGATAGTCACGCTCCGGGAGGCGCGCGAGGGCCCCGGAGGGCGGTCCCGAGGCCCGTGTATGGTGGTCCTACCGACGCGGGGTGGAGCAGCTCGGTAGCTCGCTGGGCTCATAACCCAGAGGTCACAGGTTCGAATCCTGTCCCCGCTACTGGCACGAGGGCCCGGTCACCACCAGGTGGCCGGGCCCTCGTCATGCGGGGAACAGCCCGCCCGCGCCTCCGGTTGGGCCGGGCATGGAGCCCACCGTGCGCGACGTCCCCGAGTCCTCCCGCTACGAGATCCGCGACGGGGACCGCCTGCTCGGGCACGCCGCCTACCGCCGCGAGAGCGGGCGGGTGGTGTTCACCCACACCGAGATCGACCCCGACACCGAGGGTTCCGGCCTCGGCGGCACGCTCGTCCGCGGCGCGCTGGACGACGTGCGGTCACGCGGCGAGCGCGCGGTGCCGCAGTGCTCCTTCGTCCGCGGCTGGATCGACCGGCACGCCGACTACGCCGACCTCGTCGCACCGGCCTGACCCGCGGGCCGGGCGGGGCGCCCCCGGGTCAGAGGACGTGCTGCCCGTACATCTCGCCCAGCGGGTCGGCGATCAGCTCGAGGCGGGCGCCGTCGGGGTCGCGGAAGTAGACCGACACCCCGCTGTGCACCTCGTGCGGCACGCCGGCGCCGTCCAGCCGCTGCACGAGCTCGGCCCAGCGCTCGGGTTCGACGCTGATCGCCACGTGGTGCAGGCCGCCGAGCACCTCGGCGTAGGGGCCCACGTCCAGCCCGGGGAAGTCGAAGAAGGCGATCAGGTTGCCGTTGCCGATGTCGAAGAAGAAGTGCGACGACCCCGGGTAGTCCCGGTTCTCGATCAGCTCGGTCAGCGGGAAGCCGAGCACGTCCTGGTAGAAGCGGACGGTCCGCTCGACGTCGGAGCTGATCAGCGCGGTGTGGTGCAGGCCGCGGGCGGTGGAGGGCGGCCGCTCACCGGCGGGGCGCAGGTGGGCGGCGCGGATGCGGGCGCGCTCGGTCTCGGCGGTGGCGGGGTCCGGCGTGCCGGTGGTGCTGCTCATGCCGCGATCATCCCGCGAGCGGCCGTCCCGGCGCCCGCCGTCGCCGCGGCGCGCGCCGGACGGCGGCTCACAGCCGGGTGTCGCGCCGCCGCCAGCCGACGGCGGCGGTGGCCACGAACAGCAGCGCGCCCACCACGGCCAGCCAGAACAGCGCCTTCACCACCGCTCCGACCACCGTGATGACGAGCCACAGGACCAGCAGCAGTCCGATCAGCCGGAGCACCCCGACACCTCCCTCTCCGCGACGGGCCGGCCGGCTCACGCGAGCGCCTGTTCCAGGTCGGCGACGAGATCCTGCACGTCCTCGATGCCGACCGACAGCCGCACCAGGTCCGCCGGTACCTCCAGGGGCGACCCGGCGGCGCTGGCGTGCGTCATCCGGTGCGGGTGCTCCACCAGCGACTCGACGCCGCCCAGGGACTCGGCGAGCGTGAACAGCCGCGTGCGCTCGCACAGCCGCAGCGCCGCGTCCTCGCCGCCGGCCAGCCGGACCGAGACCATCCCGCCGAAGCCGGACATCTGGCGCGCCGCGATCGCGTGGCCCGGGTGGTCGGGCAGCCCCGGGTAGAGGACCGACGACACCTCCGACCGGCTCGTGAGGAAGTCCACGACCCGCGCGGCGTTGGCGCAGTGCCGGTCCATCCGCACGCCGAGGGTCTTGAGGCTGCGCAACACGAGCCACGAGTCGAACGGTCCGGCGACCGCGCCCATCGCGTTGTGGTTGTAGGCCAGCCGTTCGCCCAGCTCGGCGTCGCGGGTGACGAGCGCCCCGCCGACGACGTCGGAGTGCCCGCCCAGGTACTTGGTCGTGGAGTGGACGACGACGTCGGCGCCCAGCGTCAGCGGTCGCTGCAGGTAGGGGGAGGCGAAGGTGTTGTCGACGACCAGCAGCGCCCCGGCCTCGTGCGCGATCGCCGCCGTCGCCTCGATGTCGGTGATGTTCAGCAACGGGTTGCTCGGCGTCTCGCACCAGACGACCCGGGTGGTGGGGCGGATCGCGGCGCGCAACGCGTCGTGGTCGTCGAGGGCGACCGGCGTGTGCTCCAGGCCCCACTCCGACAGCACCCGGGAGATCAGCCGGAAGGTGCCGCCGTACGCGTCGCCACCCAGGACGACGTGGTCACCCGACCGGCACACGGTGCGCAGCAGGGTGTCCTCGGCGGCCAGGCCGGAGGCGAACGCCAGGGCCGTCGTGCCCTCCTCGAGCGCGGCCAGCGCGGCGTGCAGGGTGTCGCGGGTCGGGTTGCTGCTGCGGCTGTACTCGTAGCCCTGGCGCAGCCCGCCGACGCCGTCCTGCTTGAACGTCGTGGTCAGGTGCAGCGGCGGGACGACGGCCCCGGTCGCCGGGTCGGGGTCCTGGCCCGCGTGGATGGCGCGGGTGGAGAAGCCGGTCATGGCGCCACGCTAGGCGCCGGGCCGGCGGGCGTGGCCGGCGAGGTGACCCAGCACGTCCTGCCGGGTGACGACACCGGCGGGCTTGCCGTCGACGTGCACCAGCAGGGCGTCGGCGGAGCCCAGGGCGGCGACGGCCTCGGTCACCGGCTCGCCCGAGCCGATGATCGGCAGGGGCTGCGACATGTGCTTCTCCACCCGGTCCGACAGCGAGGCCCGGCCGGCGAACAGGGCGTCCAGCAGCACCTTCTCGTCGACCGACCCGACGACCTCGCCGGCGGTCACCGGCGGCTCGGCGCGGACCACCGGCAACTGGCTGACGCCGTACTCGCGGAGGATGTCGATCGCCTCGCGCACGGTCTCGTTCGGGTGGGTGTGCACCAGCGTCGGCGTCTGGCCGGACTTGGCCTGCAGCAGCTCGCCGACGGTCTCCCCGGAGGTCGAGTCCAGGAAGCCGTAGTCGGCCATCCACGCGTCGTTGAAGATCTTGTTGAGGTAGCCGCGGCCGCCGTCGGGCAGCAGCACGACCACGACGTCGTCCCTCGTCAGCGACCGGGCGGTGCGCAGGGCGGCGACGACGGCCATGCCGCACGACCCGCCGACCAGCAGCCCCTCCTCGCGGGCCAGCCGCCGGGTCATCGCGAACGACTCGGCGTCGGAGACGGGGACGATCTCGTCGGCGATCTCGCGGTCGTAGGTGGCGGGCCAGAAGTCCTCGCCCACGCCCTCGACCAGGTAGGGCCGGCCGGTGCCGCCGGAGTAGACCGAGCCCTCGGGGTCGGCGCCGACGACGCGCACGCGGCCGCCGGAGACCTCCTTGAGGTAGCGGCCGGTGCCGCTGATCGTGCCGCCGGTGCCCATGCCGGTGACGAAGGTCGTGACCCGCCCCTCGGTCTGCTCCCAGATCTCCGGGCCGGTGGTCTCGTAGTGCGACTGCGGGTTGGCGGGGTTGGAGTACTGGTCGGGCTTCCAGCCGCCGGGGGTCTCACGGGCCAGCCGGTCGGAGACCGAGTAGTAGGAGCGCGGGTCCGCCGGGTCGACGGCGGTGGGGCAGACGACGACCTCGGCGCCGTAGGCCCGCAGCACGTTGATCTTCTCCTGGCCGACCTTGTCGGGGCAGATGAAGACGCACCGGTAGCCGCGCTGCTGCGCGACCAGGGCCAGGCCGATGCCGGTGTTGCCGCTCGTCGGCTCGACGATCGTGCCGCCCGGCCGCAGCGCGCCGCTGGCCTCCGCGGCGTCGACCATGCGCACGGCGATGCGGTCCTTCACCGACCCGCCCGGGTTGAGGTACTCCACCTTGGCCAGCACCAGGGGCGCGTCGGGGCCCAGGTCCCGGGTGACCGACCGGAGGCGGACCAGGGGAGTGCCCCCGACCAGGTCGACGACGGACTCGGCGTACTGCACGGGGACCTCCTCGGCGGCACCACGGGCGCGGGGCCGACCCGTCCATCCCAGCAGACCGGCGCGTGCCGGGCACCGCCGCTGCTGCCAGGGAGCTCACAGCCGGCGTCCCTCCGGTGCCCGGCCCCTGGCGGCGGGACGCCGGCGCGGGCGAGGATCGACCGGTGACCGAGACCGTGGACCCGACCTGCGGCGTGGCGCACGGCGCGCCCGCCCCCGAGGTGACCGGCCGCGTCCTGGTGGCCGTGTTCGCCTCCCCGGTGGCCGAGGGCTGCTGCGCTGGGCGCCCGAGCTCGGCTACCGCGCCGTGCTGCTGGACCCGGACCCGGCACGGGGCGCACCGGTGACGCGGTTCGACGGGGCGGACCTGCCGATGGCCGACGCCGACGTCGTGGTCACCGACCACCACCGGCCCGAGCTCGGGGAGGTGCTGCGCGACGCGCTGGCCCGGCCGGTGCGCTGGGTGGGCGTGATGGGCAACCCGCGGCACGAGGGGCCGCACGTCGCGGCGCTGACCGCCCTCGGCGTCCCGGCGGCCGACATCGCGCGGGTGCACCGGCCCATCGGGCTCGACATCGGGTCGCGCGCGCCCGCCGAGATCGCGCTGAGCACGCTGGCCGGGCTGCTGGCCGACCGCAACGGCCGGTCCGGTGGTCCCGCGCACGCCCGCGCGGGAGCCGTTCAGGCCTGAGCGGTTCCCCGCAGGTGCGCCAGCGCGGCGTCGTGCAGGTGGCCGTTGGTCGCCAGCGCGCTGCCGCCGGCCGGGCCGGGGGCGCCGGAGACGTCGGTGAACGTGCCCCCGGCCTCGCGGACGATCACGTCCAGGGCGGCGAGGTCCCACACCGACACCTCGGGCTCGCAGGCGATGTCGACGGCGCCCTCGGCGAGCAGCACGTAGCTCCAGAAGTCGCCGTAGGCGCGGGTCCGCCACACGCTGCGGGTCAGGTCGAGGAAGCCGTCGAGGGCGCCGCGCTCCTCCCAGCCCGACAGCGACGAGTAGCTCAGGCTGGCGTCGGCCAGGTCGCGCACGCCCGACACCCGGCAGCGCGTCGCGGACTCCAGCCGCCGCCCGGTCCAGGCTCCGACGCCCTTGGCCGCCCACCAGCGGCGGTTCAGCGCCGGCGCGGACACCAGCCCGACGACCGGCTCGTCCCCGTCGAACAGCGCGATGAGCGTCCCCCAGACGGGCACGCCGCGGACGAAGTTCTTCGTCCCGTCGATCGGGTCCAGCACCCAGCGGCGCGGCCCGTGGCCCGTCGTCCCCATCTCCTCGCCGAGGACGGCGTCGCGGGTGCGCGCCCGCGCCAGGGTGATGCGCAGCTGCTCCTCGACCGCCCGGTCGGCGTCGGTGACCGGCGTCAGGTCGGGCTTCGTGTCGACCTGGAGGTCCTGCGCGCGGAAGCGGTCCATGCTGATGCTGTCGGCCTGGTCGGCCAGCACGTGCGCCAGGTGCATGTCCCCGGTGTGGTCGCGGCCCGACGTCATGGGCACCGAACCTAGCGGGCGCGGTCTGGTTACCGTCGCAGGCGTGGACGCGAGACCCGACGCGACGACGATCGCGGGGCTGCTCGCCGACCCCACGCGGCTGCGGGTGGTGGCCGCGCTGGCGCTCGGTGCGGGCACGATCGAGGAGGTCGCCGCGGCGGCCGGGCTGTCGCTGAAGGACGTCGCGCTCGCCGCCCGCCGGCTGGCCCGCGCCGGCCTGGTGCGCCGCGACCGGCACGCGCTCGAGCTGCTGACCGACCGGTTCGGCGCCGCCGCCCGCGCCGCCGCGCAGGCCGCGCCGCGCCCCGAGCCGCTGTCGGACGACCCGGCGGAGGACGCCGTCCTCTCCGCGTTCGTCCGCGACGGGCGGCTGGTGTCGATCCCGGCGCAGGCCACCAAGCGGCGGGTGGTGCTGGAGCACCTGGTGCGGGTGTTCGACGTCGGCGTCCGCTACCTCGAGCGGGAGGTCAACGCGCTGTTGGCGGTCTGGCACCCCGACACGGCGGCGCTGCGGCGGTACCTGGTCGACGAGGGGCTGCTCACCCGCGAGGCGGGGCTGTACTGGCGCAGCGGCGGCTGGGTGGACGTGTAGGAGCCGCGCCCGCGCCCCGCCGGCGTGCGCGCCCGCATGCGCATGGCGGCGGTCACCCGGGCCGGGGTGACCGCCGCGATGCGCATCGCGGTGCCGGTGCCGGTGCCGGTGGCGGTGCGGTGGCTGGTGCGGGCGTCAGTAGCCGGGGCCGACCTGGCCGACGGCGCCCAGCAGCACCCGCACCGCCCGCAGCTGGTCCTGCCGGTGCGGTGGACCCGTCGCCGCCCAGGCGTCGAGCGCGCAGTCGGGGTCCGCGGCGGTGTGCCCGCAGCCGGGTGGGCACTCCTCGGCGGCTCCGGCGATCTCGTCGAACGCCGCCAGCACGTCGCCGGCGGTCACGTGCGCGAGGCCGAACGAGCGGATGCCCGGGGTGTCGATGACCTCACCCCCGGCCGGCAGGTCCAGCAGCACCGCCGACGACGACGTGTGCCGGCCCTTGCCGATCTTGCTGACGTCGCCGGTGGCCCGGAACGCGTCGGGCACGAGCCGGTTCACCAGTGTCGACTTGCCGACACCGGACTGGCCGACGAGCACGCTCATCCGTCTCCCGAGCCGCGCCAGGAGGTCCTCCAGGGAGGCCTCCCGCGACATCGGGACGGCGTCGACGTCCAGGCCGGCGTACCGGTCCAGCAGCGGCTGCGGGCTGGCCAGGTCGGTCTTGGTCAGGCACAGCAGCGGCTCCAGCCCGCCGGCGTAGGCGGCGACCAGGCAGCGGTCCAGGAAGCCGAGCGCCGGCTCCGGGTCGGTCACCGACGTGACGATCACCAGCAGGTCGGCGTTGGCGACGACGACCCGCTCGGTCGGGTCGGTGTCGTCGGCGGTGCGCCGCAGCGACGTCACCCGGTCCTCGATCACCACGATCCGGGCCAGGGTGTCCGGCCGGCCGCTGGTGTCGCCGACCACCCGCACCCGGTCACCGACCACGACGCCGTGGCGGCCGAGCTCCCGGGCGCGCATCGCGGTGACCTCGAGCGGGGCGCCGCCGGGGCCCGCGACGCGCACCTGCATCCGCCCGCGGTCGACGGCGACCACGAGCCCCGGGACGGCGTCCTCGTGCGCCGGCCGGGTCCGCGTGCGGGGCCGCGAGCCGCGCCGGCTGGGGCGCGAGCGGACGTCGTCCTCGTCGGAGCGGCTGTCCAGCCGCCGGGGGCTCAGGACGCGCTCCCCAGCATCGCCGCCCAGCGCTCGCGGAAGTCCGGCAGGGTCTTGGTGACCGCGCCCGGGCCGGTGACGCGGACGCCGTCGACGGCCAGCCCGAGCACCGCCGCGGCGTGCACCATCCGGTGGTCGGCGTAGGAGTCGACCTCCGCCGCCCGGAGCCGGCCCGGCTCGATGACCAGGCCGTCGGGCAGCTGCTGCACCCGGGCGCCGACGGCCGACAGCACCTCGTCCAGGGCCTGCAGCCGGTCGGTCTCGTGGCCGCGCAGGTGCCCGATCCCGGTGAGCCGGGAGGGGCCGTCGGCCAGGGCGCACAGGGCGGCGAGCACCGGGGTCAGCTCACCGACCTCGCCGAGGTCGGCGGTGAGCGGGCCGATGGCCCCCGTGCCGGTCACGGTCAGCCCGGCGGCGGTGCGCTCGACGGTCGCGCCCATCGCGGTGAACAGCGGCCCGAGGTGCGCGCCGGGCTGCGTGGTCTGCTCCGGCCAGTCGGGGACGGTCACCCGCCCGCCGGTGACCAGCGCCGCGGCCAGGAAGGGGGCGGCGTTGGACAGGTCGGGCTCGACGGCGCGGTCGACGGCACGGACCGGTCCGGGGGCGACCCGCCAGCCGCGGCCGGTCGCGGTCACCTCGACCCCGTGCTCGCGCAGCGTGGTCACCGTCATCTCGACGTGCGGCATCGACGGCAGACCGCCGGCCGGCGCGAGGTCCAGGCCCTCGTCGAACCGGGCCGCGGCCAGCAGCAGCCCGGAGACGATCTGGGAGGACTCGCTCGCGTCCACCGTGACCGGCCCGCCGCGGACGCCGCCCCGGCCGTGCACGGTGAACGGGGCCCGGCCGCGGCCGCCGTCGTCCACCTCGACGCCCAGGTCGCGCAGCGCCGCGACGAGACCGGCGTTGGGCCGCTCGTGCAGCCGCGGGTCACCGTCCACCCGGACCGCACCGTCGGCCAGCGCGGCCACCGGGGGCAGGAAGCGCAGCACCGTGCCGGCCAGGCCCGCGTCGACCTCGGCGGGGCCGCGCAGCGGCGCCGGCGTGACGAGCAGGTCCCCGCCGTCCTCGTCGATCCGCACGCCCAGGGCACGCAGCGCGCCCGCCATGAGGTCGGTGTCGCGGGCGCGCAGCGGGCGGACGAGCCGGCTGGGGCCGTCCGCCAGCGCGGCCAGCACCAGCGCCCGGGCGGTGATGGACTTCGACCCGGGCAGGGGGACGACGGCGTCCACGGGGGAGGGCGCGTGCGGCGCCGGCCAGACCTCGCTCACGCGCTCAGTCTGCCCGGCGCCGTCTCGCTGGACCCGGGGTCCTTCCTCAGCCGGCGACGGGCTTGGACGCCTTCCTCGCCGGGACCGTGCGCACCAGGCGGCGGTTGGCGAACTCGAACATCGCCAGCTCCGACAGCTCGCGGCCGTAACCGGACCGCTTCACGCCGCCGAAGGGCAGCTCGGGGGAGGAGCCGGTGGGCTGGTTGATCCACACCATCCCGGCCTCCAGCCGCTCGGCGACCGCGCGGGCCCGGTCGAGGTCGCTGCTCATGACCGTGGCGCCCAGGCCGAAGTCGCTGTCGTTGGCCAGGGCGACCGCCTCCTCGTCGTCCTTCACCTTGTAGACGACGGCGGCGGGCCCGAACAGCTCCTCGCGGAAGGCCCGCATCTCCGGGGTGACGTCGGTGAGGATCGTCGCCTCGACGAAGGCGCCGGGCCGGTCGGGCCGCTTGCCGCCGGCCACGACGGTCGCGCCCTTGTCGATCGCGTCCTGGATCTGGGCGTGCAGGTCCTGCGCCGCGCGCTCGCTGGACAGCGGGGCCAGGGACGTCGCCGGGTCGGCCGGGTCACCGGGGGAGAAGGTCGAGAAGGCCTGCCGCAGGCCCTCGACGAAGGGCTCGTAGAGCTCCTCGGTGACGATCAGCCGCTTGGACGCCGTGCACGCCTGGCCGGTGTTCTGCATGCGGCCCGTGGTGGCGGCCTTGACGGTCGCGGCCATGTCGTCGGCGTCGAGCACGATGAACGGGTCGCTGCCGCCGAGCTCGAGCACGGACTTCTTCAGGTACTTGCCGGCGAGGGCGCCCACGGAGCTGCCCGCCCGCTCGCTGCCGGTCAGCGTCACGCCCTGGATGCGCGGGTCGGCGATGACCTGCTCGACGTCCTCGATGCGCAGGAAGGTGTTGGTGAACACGCCCTCGGGGGCGCCGGCGTCGGTGAACAGCGCCTCGATGGCCTCGGCGCACTGCGGGGTGATCTCGGCGTGCTTGAGGATGACGGTGTTGCCCAGCACCAGGTTCGGCCCGGCCACGCGGACCACCTGGTAGAAGGGGTAGTTCCACGGCTCGATGGCCAGCAGGACGCCGATCGGCCGGGTCTCCACGACCGCCTCGCCGCGGCCCATCATCGGGGTGATGGACGTCGGCTCGAGGAAGCCGGGGCCGTTGTCGGCGTAGTAGTTGAGGATCATCGAGCACAGGTACAGCTCGCCGGTCGCCTCCTCGAACCGCTTGCCCATCTCGGTGGTGATGAGCTTCGCGAGGTCGTCGCGGCGCTCGTCCATCAGCTCGGCGGCCCGGCGGACGACGGCGGCCCGCTCCTCGACCGGGCGGCGCTGCCACTCCTGGTATGCGGCGTGCGCCGTCCCGATGATCCCGTCGATGGCCTCGGTGGGGGTGAAGTCGAACTCCTTCTCCGTCTCGCCGGTGAAGGGGTTGACCGTGGCGTACCTCCGGCTGCCGGAGTCGCCGGCGGCCGTGGCGTGCTGGGTGTCTGACTGTTCTGTCGCGGTCACGCGTCGATCCTCGTCTCGTCCTCGTCCGTTGCCCAGGGCACCCCTACCCCCACGGGTGCCCGCCACGCGCGCACGGGCCACACGTCGGTGGGCGCCCCTAGGCTCGGCGGCAGCCAACGCGCCTGCAGGGAGGAGCCGCCGATGTGCGGTCGGTACGCCGCCAGCCGCCGCCCGGAGGACCTGGTGGTCGAGTTCGAGGCCGTCCCCGTCGAGGGGCAGGCGCCGTTGCCGGCCGACTACAACGTCGCGCCGACCAAGGACGTCTACGTGGTCCGGCACAAGCGCGAGCGGGACGCCGAGGGGGCGCTGACCGGCGGCGGCCACCGGGAGCTGCGCGCCGTCCGGTGGGGGCTGGTGCCCTCCTGGGCCAAGGACGCCTCGATCGGCAGCCGGATGCTCAACGCCCGCGTGGAGTCGCTGGCGGAGAAGCCGGCGTTCCGCCGGGCGGCGGCCTCCCGCCGCTGCCTGGTGCCGGCCGACGGCTGGTACGAGTGGGCCAGGCGCCTGGACCGGCCCGGCAAGCAGCCGTACTACATGACCCCGGCCGACGGGTCGGTGCTGGCCATGGCCGGGCTGTGGGAGGTCTGGGGCGAGGGCGAGGACCGGCTGTACACCTGCACCGTCATCACCTCCCCGGCCGTCGGTGCGCTGGCCGAGGTGCACGACCGGATGCCGCTGGTGCTGCCGCCCGACCGGTGGGCGGACTGGCTCGACCCCACCCGGCAGGACGTGGCCGCCCTCGCCGAGCCGACGCCGCCCGAGGTCGTCGAGGGCCTGGAGCTGCGACCGGTCAGCGCCCTGGTGAACAGCGTGAAGAACAACGGGCCCCAGCTGACCGAGCGGTCGGAGTCGGTCGCCGAGCCGGCCGAGCAGCCGGCGCTGTTCTGAGATGACCCCGGCCGACGACCCGCCCCCGGCCGACGACCCGCCCCCGGCCGCGGGGCCGCTGCCCCGCTGGCTGGCCGCCGGCCTGACCTTCCTCACCTCCGGTGCGGTGCTGGTCCTGGAGATCGCCGGACTGCGGCTGATCGCGCCCTACGTCGGGATCACGCTGGAGACCAACACGGCGGTGATCGGCTTCGCGCTGGCCGCCATCGCCGTCGGCGCCTGGGCCGGGGGCGGCCTCGCCGACCGCACCGACCCCCGGCGGCTGATCCCGCCGCTGGTGGTGGCCGGCGGGGCGCTGGTCGTGGCGGTGCTGCCGCTGGTCCGGTTCACCGGCGAGGCGTTCGGCGGCGGGGACGCCGGCAGCGTGCTGCTGCTGGCCTTCGTGGCGATCGTGGTGCCCGCGGCCCTGCTGTCGGCCGTCCCGCCGATGGTCGTGAAGCTGCAGCTGGCGAGCCTCGCCGAGACCGGCGCCGTCGTCGGCCGGCTGTCGGGCATCGGGACCCTCGGCGGCATCGCGGCCACCTTCCTCACCGGCTTCGTGCTGGTGGCGCTCTTCCCGACCAGCGGCATCCTGGTCGGTACCGGGCTGCTCACGGTGCTGGCGGGCGTCGTCGCCGCGGTGGTGCTGCGCCGCCCGGCGGCGGCCACCCGGCGGTGGACGGCCGGGCTGCTGGTCCTGGCCGTGGGCGTCACGCTGCTGGCGGCGCTCGCGCCCAGCCCCTGCGAGGAGGAGACCTCCTACCACTGCGCGCGGGTGGCGACCGACCCCGATCGGCCGGCCGGGCGCCTGCTCCTGCTGGACACGCTGCGCCACTCCTACGTCGACCTGGCCGACCCCACCCACCTGGAGTTCGAGTACGTCCGCGCCATCGCGACGGTCACCGACGTGCTCGCCCCCGCGGGGCGGCCGGTGTCGGCCCTCCACCTGGGCGGGGGCGGGCTCACGGTCCCGCGCTACCTGGCCCGGGTGCGGCCGGGCACCGAGAGCCTGGTGCTGGAGGTCGACCCCGGCGTCGTGGCCGTCGACCGGGCGCGGCTGGGGCTGCGGACCTCCGAGGACCTGCGCGTGCGGGTCGTCGACGCGCGCATCGGGCTGGGCGACGAGCCGGCCGGTGGTCGCGACCTCGTCGTCGGGGACGCCTTCGGCGGGCTGTCGGTGCCGTGGCAGCTGACCACCCGCGAGGCGCTGGAGGAGGTGGACGCGGCGCTGGCCGACGCCGGCGCCTACGTCGTCAACCTCATCGACCACCCGCCGCTGGACTTCGTCCGCGCCGAGCTCGCGACCCTGCGCGCGGTGTTCCCGCACGTCCTGCTGCTCGCGCGGGCGCCGGTGCTCGCGGGGGAGGACGGCGGCAACGTCGTCGCGGTGGCCGCGCGCCGGCCGCTGCCCGTCGCCGCCCTCACCGCGGCGCTGCCCGGGCGGGACCTCGCCTGGCAGGTCGCCGGCGGGGCGGAGCTCGACCGCTTCGTCGGGGACGCGCCGGTGCTCACCGACGACCACGCGCCGGTGGACCAGCTGCTCACCCCCTACGGCGCCCCCGGCTGACCCGCCGGCGGTCAGCGGCCGATCGGCGCGGTGCGGGCGCGGGTGAGCCGCACCAGGTCGGCGGGGGCCAGCTCGACCTGCAGCCCCCGGCGGCCGGCGCTCACCATCACCGTCGCGAACCCCAGCGCGGAGTCGTCCACCACCGTCGCCAGCGCCTTGCGCTGGCCCAGCGGGCTGATCCCGCCGCGCACGTAGCCGGTGGTGCGCTCGGCGTCCGCGGGATCGGCCATCGCCGCCTTCCGCCCGCCGGTCGCGGCGGCCAGCGCCTTGAGGTCCAGCGTGGTCGCCACGGGGACGACGGCGACGGTGAGCGCGCCGTCCACCCGGGTGACCAGCGTCTTGAACACCTGGCGGGGATCGGAGCCCAGCGCCGCGACCGCCGCCTCCCCGTGCCCCTGGCCGGACGGGTGCTCGGGGTCGTAGGAGTGCAGGGTGTGCGCGACCCGTGCCCTCTCCAGGACCCGGACCGCGGGGGTGGCCGCCACGGCGCGGCAGCCTAGCGAGGCGCCGTCCGGGGAATCGGCGCCGGACCCGGGCGGTTGGACCCGGCGTGACCAGCACCCCCTCGACCGCCCGCGCGCGGGCCGGCGCCGGTCCCGCCGTGCGCCGCCGTCCGCCGGGCCGCCCCGATTCCGCACGACTAGGATCGTCCGAGGTGGCACCCCGCGTCCGGGGTGCGCAGAGAGGACGGTCGGTGCCCGAGGAGCCCACGAGCACGGACGAGGCGACGGTCGGCGCACCCGTCGAGGTGCCGGAGGCCCGTGAGGGCGGCAGCCGCGCGGAGGTCGCCGAGACGCGGGCCGAGCGCGACGCCCGCTTCGAGCGGGACGCGCTGCCCTACCTCGACCAGCTCTACCCGGCCGCGTTGCGGATGACCCGCAACCCCGCCGACGCCGAGGACCTGGTCCAGGAGACCTTCGTCAAGGCCTACTCGGCCTTCCACCAGTTCGCCGAGGGCACGAACCTCAAGGCGTGGCTGTACCGGATCCTGACCAACACCTACATCAACAGCTACCGCAAGAAGCAGCGGCAGCCGCAGCAGTACCCCACCGACCAGGTGCAGGACTGGCAGCTGTACGCGGCCGAGGAGCACACCTCCAACGGCCTGCGGTCGGCCGAGATCGAGGCGCTGGACCACCTGCCGGACTCCGACATCAAGGAGGCCCTGCAGCAGCTGCCCGAGGACTTCCGGCTCGCGGTCTACCTGGCCGACGTCGAGGGCTTCGCCTACAAGGAGATCGCCGAGATCATGGGCACGCCGATCGGCACCGTGATGTCGCGGCTGCACCGCGGCCGGCGAGGACTGCAGAAGCTGCTGGCCGATTACGCCCGCGAGCGCGGATTCGTCCGCGCGGGCGCCGGGGAGGAGGCGTCGTGAGCGAGCACCCCGACGGGCACGTCGAGATCAACTCCTGCGACGACGTCCTGTCGCACGTCTTCGAGTTCCTCGACCACGAGACCGACGACGCGCGGCGGGCGGTCATCGCCGAGCACCTCGAGGACTGTTCGCCCTGCCTGCGCGAGTTCGGCATCGAGCAGGAGTTCAAGGCGCTGGTCCGCCGCCGCTGCGGGGGCGACCAGCCACCGGTCGGCCTGCGCGACCGGATCAAGATGCAGCTGACCAGCGTCTCCTTCGAGGAGGACGGCACCACGGTCAGCGTGGAGCGGATCACGACCGAGGTCGTCACCGAGCGGACCGGCGAGCGCCCCACCGCCTGAGCGGCGGGGCGCCCGCACCGGCCGCGCCACCCGGTCACCCGGCCCGGGCCCTGCTCGGGGGCTCGCGCCGGGTGCGTGGGGGCCGGGGCCCCGCCTCAGGCGTTGGGCCGCTTGCCGTGGTTGGCCTTGTTCCCCTTGCGGGAGCGACGCTTGCGTCCACGCTTGGACATCGCTGCCCTCCTTCCTCGGATCGTGCGGGAGGCGCCCGGCCGGGCACCTCGGAACGGCGGGACCGGCCGGGGCCCGGGTGTGCGGGCTCCTGGCGGACCCGCCAAGCTGACCGGGCAAGCCTCTCACGCCCGGCGCCGGGGACCGCGCCGGGCGGAGGGCGGGGACGCGACACGGGGAGGGTCACGGCCGGTGGGGCAGTCGGGGATCGAGAGCGTGCTCGTGGCCGGGCGCGGCCCGGCGGCCTGCGCGGTGATCGCCGCCTGCACGCGGCTGGAGATCAAGGCCGTCGCCGTCCACTCCGAGGCCGAGCGGCACGCCCTGCACGTCCGGATGGCCGACGACGCCGTCCTGCTGGGCCCCGCACCCGCCGCGGAGTCCTACCTCGCCGTCGACCGGATCGTCGAGGCCGCGCGGCGCAGCGGGGTCTCCGCCGTCCTCCCGGTTCCGCCGGCCCTGGCCGGCAACGCCCGGCTGGCCGGGGCGGTGGTGGCCTCCGGCCTGACCTGGGTCGGTCCCGAGGCCGCCGTCCTCGAGCGGCTCGGGGGCGACGGCGTCGAGCCGGCCAGCGAGCGGGGGCTGCTCGCGTGGGTCACCGACGAGGGCCTGCGCTGCGCGACGCCCGTCACCCGCGACCGCGCCGCCGGCATCGCCCGCGTGTCCTGGACGCCCGAGGAGCCGCCGCCCCTCCCGGCCGCCGCCCGCCGGCTGGTCGACGTCGGGTGGCGCGGGCTGGTCACCGTGGGCGTGGACCCCGACGGGGAGCTGGCCGAGGTCGCCGCCGGGTTCTCCCTGGACATGGCGGTGCTGGAGCGGGCCCACGGCGTGGACGCCGTCGACCTGGCGCTGCGCAGCGTCTCGGGGACCGCGGCCCGCCCGCTCGCGCCGGCCGACCCGCCCCGTGCCGCGGTGGCCGTGCAGCTGCGCTCGACGCTCCCGCCCGGGCGGGCCGGGCGGGTCACCGGCGGGCTGCCGGGACCGGGCCGGCTGCGCGGCCGGCGGCGGTCCCCGGACGTCGTGGCCACGCGCGGGTACGAGCCGGGGGACCGGCTGGACGGCTGGTACGACGCGCTGCTGGCCACGGTGAGCTCCGGTGCCGCGGACGTCCCGACGGCCGCGCGGGCGGTCAGCGACGCCCTCACCGGCCTGGGCGAGACCGGGGTGCCGCACGACGGCGCCGAGGTGTGCGCCGTCCTCGAGCGCCTGGCCACCGGCGAGCCCGTGCCCGGCGGGCGAGCCGGGTAGCCGGCCTCCCCGGGTGGTTGGATGACCACCGGCAGCGTCGACGTGCGGGAGGTGCCGGTGGCGGTCGAGGAGATCCACGCCGAGATGGTGTCCAGCGTGTGGAAGGTCCTGGTGACGCCCGGTGCGACGGTCGCCGCGGGCGACACCCTGGTCATCCTCGAGTCCATGAAGATGGAGATCCCGGTGCTCACCGAGCGCGCCGGCACGGTCGCCGAGCTGCACGTTGTCGAGGGCGAGGTGCTCCAGGAGGGCGACCTGATCGCCACCGTGGAGAGCTGACCGGCCCCACCACCGGACGCCGCTGCGGACCGGCCGGCGCCGGCGGCGGCACTCCTACGCTCGGGGGCACGATGAACACGCTCTCCGACCGCCTCACGCGGGGCTCGGCCACCTCGCCGTCGCAGGCCGACCACGCCCGCCGGCTGGTGGCCGACTGGCAGTTGCTGGCCGACCTCTCCTTCGCCGACCTCACCCTCTGGGTGCCCCTGCGGACCGGAGCGTGGTGGTGCGTGGCGCAGGTGCGCCCGCTGACCGCGCCGACCAGCCAGCCGGAGGACCTCGTGGGCAGCGAGGTGACCGGGGAGGACGCCGAGCCGTTCGTCGTCGCCCACCGCGAGGGCCGGCCGGTCACCGAGGGGGAGCCGGACTGGTCGGGCGCCACCCCGCGGCGGCGGGAGGTCATCCCCGTGCGGCACGACGGCGTCGTCGTCGCCGTCCTCGCGCGCGACACCAACCTGGCGGTGACCCGGTCCCCGTCGACGCTGGAGCTGACCTACCTCGACATCGCCGCGGACCTGTGCCTGATGGTCTCGGCCGGCACCTTCCCCCCGGAGCAGGTCCTCGACGCGGAGCTGAGCCCCCGCGTCGGCGACGGGCTGGTCCGGCTGGACGGCGACGGGCGCGCCGCCTACGCCAGCCCCAACGCGCTGTCGGCCTTCCGCCGCATCGGCGTGACCGGCGACGTCGTCGGTGCCGACCTGGCGCCGCTGAGCCGGGAGGTGGCCGTCGACCGGGTCGCCGGGGAGACCGTGGCCGCCGCCATCCGCGCCGCCGTCGCCGGCCGCTTCCCCGAGCCGATGGACCTGGAGGGCGCGGGCGCCACGCTGCTGGTCCGCGCGCTGCCGCTGCAGGCGCCCGGCGGGGAGGAGGGGGCCCTGCTGCTGGTCCGCGACGTCACCGACGTCCGCCGCCGCGACCGCGCGCTGCTCACCAAGGACGCCACGATCCGCGAGATCCACCACCGCGTGAAGAACAACCTGCAGACGGTGGCGGCGCTGCTGCGGCTCCAGGCGCGGCGGATGACCGAGCCCGCCGCCCGCGCGGCGCTCGAGGAGTCCGTGCGCCGCGTGGCGTCCATCGCCGTGGTGCACGAGACGCTGGCCGGCAGCCGCGAGGACGTCGTGGACGTCGACGACGTCCTCGACCAGGTGCTGCCGATGCTGGGCGACCTCACCTCGATCGGCCCGGCCGCCCGCACCTGCCGCATCGGCGCGTTCGGCGAGCTCCCGGCCGCCGCCGCCACCCCGCTCGTCCTCGCGGTCACCGAGCTGCTGCACAACGCCGCCGAGCACGCCTTCCCCGACGGCGAGACCGGCAGCATCGAGCTGCAGGCGGACCGGCACGGCGACGACCTCGTCGTCCGGGTGCGGGACGACGGCCGCGGGCTGCCGGCGGGCTTCGACGTCGCCGCCAGCGACGGCCTCGGGCTGCAGATCGTGCGCACGCTGGTCACCAGCGAGCTCGGCGGCGCGCTGACCATGGGGCCGCCGGGCGACGGCGGCCGGGGCACCGAGGTCGTGCTGGACCTGCCGGGGGCCGCCCGCCCGCGCCGCTGACCGCCCCGCCGGCCGTCCCGGGGGTGTCCCGCGTGCCCGGGACGCGCTGCCCCATGTGGCCGGGCCCGGCCCGCGCGAGGGTCGCCTCCCCGCACCGATCCCGAGGAGGCCCCCGTGACCACCGCCCACCCAGTCCCCGCGCCGCTGCCCACCGCCCCGGCGGCACCCGTCCCGGTCCGGCCGCCCGGCCGCGCCTGGGCCTGGACCGGCCTGGCCGGAGCCGTCGTGGGCGTGCCGGGCCTGATGCTGACCGGGAACACCTACGACGCGTCGACCGGCGTGGTGGCCGACAACCCGGCGCTGCTGGCGGCGGTGACCGACAGCGCCGGGCTGGTCTGGGCGCAGCAGGTCGTCTGCGCGGTCGTGGCCGCCTGCTTCCTCGTCTTCGCCGCCGGGCTGCGCCGCTCGCTGGCCCGGCAGGAGCCGGCCGACAGCCTCGTGCCCGGCGTCGCCGCCGCGGGCGTCGTCGTGACGGCGGCGGCGGTCCTCGTCGGCGGGGGGATCAGCACCGAGCTGTACTGGGCGCTGACCGGCGACCAGCCGTTCGACCCGGACACCGTCGGCGCTCACCTGGCGCTCTACAACACCCTCCCGTGGCTGTGGGCCGGGTTGGGCGTCTCGGCGGCGGCCGTCGCGGTCGGCGGCTTCCGGCACGGCTCGGTGGGTCGCCCGACCGCCGTCGTCGGCCTGCTCGCCGCCCTCGCCGTCGCCGCGTCGCAGGCGATGCCGGTCCAGTACGTCGCCGTCCTGCCCGGGGGGCTGTGGGTCGCGGTCACGGCGCTGACCGCCGCGCTGGGACGGCGGCGGGCCTGACCCGGGCGCGCCGGCCGCTACCGTGCGCGCCGTGTCGACGTCCACGGCCGCCGGCCGCGCCCCCGCCGGGGCCGCGGCGGGCGGTCCGCGGCCGGGCGTGCCGGGCCGGTGGACGTCGTCGCTGCGGGCGGGCGCCCTGCCGACCGCGGCCGCCGTCCTGCTCCTCGCCGCGGCCGGGGCGGCGCTGTCGCTGACCGCCGGCCGGCCGCTGTCGGACTCGCTGCACCTGGTCCCCGTCGCGGTCTGCGCGGCGACCGGTGGGCTGGTCGCCCGGTCGCGCCCGGACAACGCGCTGGGCCACCTGCTGCTGGGCAGCGCGGCGGCGTTCGCGCTGCTGGAGGCCTGCGGCCAGCTGGCGCTGCGTGCCCCGGAGGGGTCGGTGGTCGCCGCCGTCCTGGGCTGGCCGCAGACCTGGCTGTGGGTGCCGGCGAACGCGTTGCTCACCGTCACGCCGGTGTTCTTCCCCGACGGCCGGGTGGCGGCGGCCTGGCGCCGGCCGCTGCTGGTCTTCGTCGCGGTGACCACCGCCGCCGCGGTCCTGTCGGCCCTGCGCCCGGGACCCGACGAGCAGCTCGGCGTGCCCGGGCGGCCCAACCCGCTGGGCGTGCCGGGGCTGGGTCCGGTGGCCGACGCGGTGGGCGGGATGTGCACGGTCGTCGCCGCGGCGGTGCTGGCGGGTGCGGGGCTGGACGTCGTCCGCCGGGTGCTGCGCGCGCCGGCCGGCTCGCGGCTGCGACAGCAGGGGGAGTGGCTGGCCTACGCCGCGGGGCTGGCCGCGCTGCTGGTGGCCGTCCGCCTGGCGGCCGGGCTGGCCGACGACGACCCGCGCGGGCTGTTCCCGCACGGCCTGGCGTGGGAGGTGGTGGGCACGCTCGCGGCGTGCCTGCTGCCGGCCGGGCTGGGCGTCGCCGTCGTCCGCCACCGGCTGCTCGACATCGACCGGCTGATCAGCCGCACGCTGGTTCTGGTCGCGCTCTCCGCGGCCGTCGCGGTCCTCTACCTGGCGGGGGTGACGGCCGCGGCCGGGCTCTTCGGGGGCACGGTCGAGCTGCCGGCGTCGCTGGGGGCGGCCGTGGTCGCCGCCGTGCTGCTCGCGCCGGTGCGCACCCGGCTGCAGCGCCGGGTCGACCGGCTGCTCTACGGCGAGCGCGGCGACCCCTACGCCGTCCTCGCCCGGTTGGGGCGCGAGCTGGAGTCCGCGCCGGGCGCGGTCTCGCTGCCCGCCGCCGCGCGCACCGTCCGCGACGCCCTGCAGCTGCCCGCCGCCGGCGTCGAGGTGCCCGGCGAGCGGGTGACCGCGGGCGTGCTGCCGCCGGACCCGGTGGCGCTGCCCCTGGTCTCCGGCGGCGAGCAGGTGGGCCGGCTGCTGCTGGCCCCGCGGCCCGGCGAGGCGACCCTGGGACGCCGGGACCTGCGGCTGCTGCGCGACGTCGCGCCGGGGATCGCCGGGGCGGTGCGCGCGCTGCGCGAGAGCGAGCGGGCCGGCCGGCTCGCCGCGGACCTGCAGCGCTCCCGCGAGCGCCTGGTCCTGGCCCGGGAGGAGGAGCGGCGCCGGCTGCGACGCGACTTCCACGACGGGCTGGGGCCGGTGCTGGCCGGCCTGGCGATGCGCGCGGAGACCGCGCGTGAGGTGGACGACCCCGCGGTGGTCCGGCAGCTGCTCGACGAGGTCGCCGAGGACGCGCGAACGGCGCTGTCGGACGTCCGGCGCCTGGTCGACGGGCTCCGCCCGCCCGCGCTGGACCACCTCGGCCTGGCCGGCGCGCTGGCGGCCACCCTGACCGGCCGCCCGCGCTCGGGCACGCCCGTGGCGCTGGACGTGCCCGAGCCGCTCGGGCCGCTGCCGGCCGCCGTCGAGGTCGCCGCCTACCGGATCGCGGTCGAGGCCGTGGCGAACGTCGACCGGCACGCCGGCGCCTCGGCCGCCGGGGTCCGGCTGGTCGCCGGCGGAGGCCGGCTGCGGGTGGAGGTCACCGACGACGGCCGCGGCTGTGACGGGACGCCGGGCGGCGGGGTCGGGCTGGCCTCGATGCGGGAGCGGGCCGCGGAGCTCGGTGGGAGCTGTACCGTCACCCGCCGCGTGGGTGGCGGCACCGTCGTCCGCGCCGAGCTGCCGCTGGAGCCGGGGGAGGGAGGTCACCGTGGAGCCGATCCGCGTCCTGCTGGTTGACGACCACGCGCACTTCCGGGCGGGGCTGCGGTCGCTGCTGGCGACCGCGCCGGACCTCGAGGTGTGCGGGGAGGCGGCCAGCGGCGAGGAGGCGCTGGCCGTCGTCGGCCGGACCGCGCCCGATGTGGTGCTGCTCGACCTGGGCATGCCGGGCATGGGCGGCGTGGCGGCGACGGAGCGGCTGGTGGCGGCCAGCCCGCACGCCCGCGTGCTGGTGCTGAGCATGTCCGACGACGACGACTCGGTGTTCGCCGCGCTGCGGGCCGGAGCCCGTGGCTACCTGCTCAAGGGCGCCGGCCGGGCGGAGATCCTGCGGTCGGTGCGCGCCGTGGCCGAGGGGGAGGCCATCTTCGGGCCGAGCATCGCGCTGCGCCTGGCGGCGTTCTTCGCCACCCCGCCGACGGAGCCCTCCCGGCCGCCGTTCCCCGAGCTCACCGCCCGCGAGCGGGAGGTCCTCGACCTGGTCGCCCGCCACCGGACCAACCCGCAGATCGCCGACGCGCTGGGGGTCAGCAGCAAGACCGTGCGCAACCACGTGTCCAACGTGTTCGCCAAGCTGCAGGTGGCCGACCGGGCCACCGCCGCGGAGCTCGCGCAGCGCTCGGGCCTGGGCGGCGTGGGTCGCTGACCGGCCCGGGAGACGCGAGAGGCCGGCCCGGTGCTCCGGGCCGGCCTCTCGCGTGGTGGTGCTGTGCTGGTGCGGCCGTCAGGCGCGGACGCGGGTCCGGGACTGCCGGCGCTTGAGCGCGCGGCGCTCGTCCTCGGAGAGGCCGCCCCAGACGCCGGAGTCCTGACCCGAGCGCAGCGCCCAGTCCAGGCACGACTCGACGACCGGGCAGCGCCGGCACACCGCCTTCGCCTGCTCGACCTGGACGGTGGCGGGGCCCGTGGTGCCGATCGGGAAGAACAGCTCCGGGTCCTCGTCGCGACAGAGGGCGCGGTGGCGCCAGTCCATGGTGGTGTGCTCCTCGAAGTCGTCTACGGTGCTGGTCGGGTCGCTGTCTCCGGGCGTCTGCGCGGGCGACACGACGTCGTGCCGTCTACCAGCGACCGCCTGCGCTTTGTTACGGGCAGGTTGCGTTCCTGGTCGCGATGTTTTCACGGCTCAGACGCCTGTCAAGCGCATCGAGGGCCCGGTGGGACCCCTCGTGAGCAAGCTCACCACGCCCGTGATAGGGGCGCCACTCGGCGGGGGTGGACGGTTGACAGGCCGACCCGGACGTGCCCTTCCGGCAACCGCTCGCGCGGCCCCGTCCGGCGGGCCCGCACCGAGCGCGCGGAGGGCGGGGTCCTCGCCTCAGGCGACGACGCGCAGGGCGGCGGGGACCGAGCGCAGGCGCAGGGCGGTGGCCGTGCCCAGGTGGTCGCCGTCCAGCTGCCACCCCTGCGGGCGGGTGGCGGTGAGGGTCAGCTCGGGCAGGTCGTGCCAGCGGTGCACCCGCCGGCCGCGGACGTCGGGCTGGGGGCCCATCACCTGGCGCACCGCGCGGAGCATGCCGACCGAGCCCACCCGGCCGAGGGCGAAGACGTCGAGGTGGGCGTCGAAGGAGGCCTCGGGGCTGGGGTTGACCGGGCGCGCCCCCAGGTAGGTCCACGGGCTGACGTTGGAGACCAGGCAGAGGAAGACCCCGTCGCGCGCGGGCTCGCCGGGCACCTCGACGGTGACGGCGGGACGGCGGCGCTCGCGGCCGAGCAGGAACGCCGTCGTCGCCTCCCGGACGTACAGCAGGCCGGTGGAGCGGCGGCCGCGGGCCCGCTGCGCCTCGACGCGGGCGATGACCTCGGCGTCGAAGCCGAACCCTGCGGTGAAGACGAACCAGCGCGGCTCGTTCCAGCCGGGGTGCGCGGCGGCGTCGCGGGCGGCCCGGGCGGGAGCGACCGCGGGGTCGACGGGCTCGGCCGGCGCGGTGCTGGTGCCCGAGGCGCTCGCCGTGCCGAGCGCGACCCGGCGGGTCCGCCCGGCGCGCAGGCTGTCCAGGATCTCCGCGGTCGCCTCCACCGGGTCGCGGGAGCGGCCCAGCGCCCGGGAGAAGACGTTGGTCGAGCCGCCGGGGACGACGGCCAGCGTCGGCACCTCCGCGCCGGGGCCGTCCTGCAGCAGCCCGTTGACCACCTCGTTGACGGTGCCGTCGCCGCCCAGGGCCACCACGACGTCCACGCCGTCGGCGCGGGCCTGCTGGCCGAGCTCGCGGGCGTGCCCGCGGTGCGTCGTCTCCGCCAGGTCGACCTTCAGCTCGCTGCCCAGGGCGCCGACGAGCACGTCGCGCACCTTGGTGTTGGTGGAGGTCGCCGCGGGGTTGGCCACCACGAGCGCGCGCATGCGGTCCAGGCTAGCCACGACCTGCACTCTCCCCGACCAGCAGCGTGTCAACCGTGTGGCCGCTGACGCGTAGCCTCGCTGCTGTGACGCAGGAGAGCGGTGCGCCCGGGCATGGGGACGGGCACGGCGGTGCGCAGCGGCGCGGCAGCCGGGTCGACCGCCTGCTCGGCGGTGCCGCCGACCCCGGGGCGCCGCGGCCGGCCGCCGACCGCCCGGAGGCGCCCGTCGCCGTCCGCCGGGCCGCGCTCGTCGTCGCCCTCGAGGCGGCCCTGCTGATCGGCGGCGCGCTCGTCCTGCTGTACCTGACCGTGACCGGCGACCCCGCCAGCGTCAGCAACGCCCTCGCCGAGGTCGTCTACGTCGGCATCTTCGGGGTCGCCATGGCGGCCGCCGCCGTCGGCCTCTGGCGGGTCTCCCCGTGGGCGCGGGGGCCGGTCGTGGTCCTGCAGCTGCTGCTCGCCGCCCTGGGGTACACGACGGCGTTCACCGCCGACCGCCCGCAGTTCGGCATCCCCGTGCTGGTGCTCGTGGTCGTGGAGCTGTACCTGCTGGCCACGCCCGAGGCCCGGCTGGCGTACTTCCGCCGCGGCGAGGACTGACCGGCCGGTCCCTAGACGAGGTCGACGACGTCGGCGATCGAGTCCAGCACGCGGCTCGGGCGGAACGGGAAGCGCGCGACGTCGGCGGCCCGGGTCGAGCCGGTCAGCACCAGGATCGTGTCGAGGCCGGCCTCGATGCCGGCGACGACGTCGGTGTCCATCCGGTCGCCGATCATGACGGTGCTCTCCGAGTGCGCCTCGATCCGGTTCATCGCGCTGCGGAACATCATCGGGTTGGGCTTGCCGACGAAGTAGGGCTCCGCCCCCGTCGCCTTGGTGATCATCGCGGCGACGGCGCCGGTGGCGGGCAGCGGGCCCTCCGCCGAGGGGCCGGTGACGTCGGGGTTGGTGGCGATGAACCGGGCGCCGGACCCCACCAGCCGGACGGCGCGGGTGATCGCCTCGAACGAGTAGGTGCGCGTCTCGCCGAGGACGACGTAGTCCGGGTCGGTGTCGGTGAGCGTGTAACCGGCCTCGTACAGCGCGGTGGTCAGGCCGGCCTCGCCGATGACGTACGCCGACCCGCCGGGCTGCTGGGTGGACAGGAAGTCCGCCGTCGCGAGCGCCGAGGTCCAGATCGACTCCTCGGGCACCTGCAGGCCCGAGCGGGCCAGCCGCGCGGCGAGGTCCCGGGGCGTGAAGATCGAGTTGTTGGTCAGCACGAGGAACCGGCGGCGCCGCTCGACCAGGCGCGCGAGGAACTCCGCGGCCCCGGGCAGCGCCTGGCCCTCGTGCACCAGGACGCCGTCCATGTCGGTGAGCCAGCACTCGGCCGGCTGGCGTCCGGTGCTCATGCGCGCCGGTCCGCGGCGAAGCCGGCCAGGGCCTCGTCGGTCAGCCGGAAGACGGTCCACTCGTCCATGGGCAGCGCACCCGCCGCCCGGTAGAAGTCGATCGCCGGCGCGTTCCAGTCCAGCACGGACCACTCCAGCCGGTCGTAGCCGCGCTCCACGCAGGTGGCCGCCAGGGTGCGCAGCAGCTCCCGCCCCAGGCCCGCGCCGCGGTGCTGCGGCTGCACGTAGAGGTCCTCGAGGTAGACGCCGTGGGTGCCGCGCCAGGTGGAGAAGTTGAGGAACCACAGCGCGACGCCGACGACGGCCCCGTCGCCGGTCACGGCGACGTGGCCGAACAGCGCGGGGGAGTCGCCGAACAGGGCGGCGGTGAGCTGCTCCTCGGTCAGCCGGACCTCGTGCAACGCCTTCTCGTACTCGGCCAGCTCCCGGACCAGGCCGACCACGGCGGGGACGTCGGTCTGCCGGATCACCCGGACACTCACGTGAGCAGCTCCTTGACGCGGCCGGGCACCAGCTTGGCCAGCGGCGACAGCGCCGGCACCAGGACGGGGGCGAACAGGTAGCCGTAGGCGAGCACGCAGCCGGTGACCACGGGCACGGTGACGAAGCCGATGACCATGACGACGGCGGCGGCGATCAGCCCGTACGGCCGGCCGCTCTTCGGGCTGACCAGCGAGCGGAAGGACCGGAAGCGCACGGTGCTCACCATCAGCAGCGCCGGGACCGCGACGATCAGCAGCACCCACAGCCGGTCGCGGCCCTGCATCTGGTCGCCGAACGCGAACACCGACGCGAGGACGACGCCCGCGGCGCCCGGGCTCGGCATGCCGGTGAAGTACCGCTTGTCCGCGGTCGGGTCGATCGTGGTGTTGAAGCGGGCCAGCCGGATCGCCGCGCACGCCACCCACAGCCCGCAGACGACCCAGCCGAGCGGGTCCCAGCCGTCGCGGCCCTCGGAGAACAGCGTGAACGCCAGCAGCGCCGGCGCCATGCCGAAGGAGACCAGGTCGGCCAGCGAGTCGAACTGCAGGCCGAACGGGGTCACGGCGCCGACCAGCCGGGCGACCGCGCCGTCGGTGATGTCGAAGACCACCGACAGCCCGACGAGGACGGCGGCCAGCGTGTGGTCGCCGCGGATGGACACCAGGATGGCGACGAAGCCGCACATCATGTTGGCGAGCGTGAACAGGCTGGGCAGGGTCGCCAGCGCCCGCCGGCGGGTGCCGCGGACCGAGCCGCGGACGAACTCCACCGTCGCCGTCCGCCGCGTCTGCGGCGGTCGGGCCCCCGACGCGGAACTGGGCATGCCGGCGGCTCCTAGCCGGCGGGCCAGCGGGCGATGACGGTCTCGCCGCCGCGCACGCGCTGGCCGGTGCGGACGAGGACCTCGCACTCCGGCGGGACGAAGACGTCCATCCGCGACCCGAACTTCATCAGGCCCATCCGCTCGCCGGTCGCCAGCCGCCGGCCCACGCCGGTCCGGGTCACGATGCGCCGGGCCAGCACGCCGACGATCTGGCGGAAGACGACCGTCCGGTCGCCCTCGCGCAGCCACAGCTCGCTGCGCTCGTTGCGGTGCGCGGACTCCTTGCGGTAGGCGGCCAGGAAGCTGCCCTTGCGGTAGGAGCTCTCCACCACCTCGCCGGAGTACGGCGAGCGGTTGACGTGCACGTCGACGACGGACAGGAAGACGCTGACCTGCTGCCAGTCCCCGGGCGGGGCGACGCCCTCCTGCGGCTCGCCGGCCACCATCACCACGCCGTCGGCGGGGGAGAGGACGTCGTCCGCGGCCGGGGGCTCCCGGTCGCAGCGGCGGTCCGGGTCGCGGAAGAACAGCGCCATGTAGGCCGACAGGCCGACGAGCGGCCACGCCAGGCGGCGGGGCCAACGGCGGCCGGACAGCGTCCCGGCGGTGGAGAGGAGGGCCGCAGGGGCCAGCGGGCCGGCGATGAAGGGCCAGCCGGCGGGGTCGATGCGCATGGTGCCCCCACGCTACCGGGGGCGGCCGGGCGAGGTCGGGGTCGTCGCCGGTCCGGTGCGCCCCGGCGACGACCCGCGGTGCTCAGGAGGCGGGTGTGGCGGCGTTCACCAGCCAGCGGATGCCGAAGCGGTCGGTGACCTGCCCGAAGGTGTCGCCCCACATCTGCTTCTCGAACGGCACGTCGACGGTGCCGCCCTGGGCCAGCCCCTCGAAGTACCGGGTGAGGGTGTCCACGTCGTCGCCGGAGAGCGAGCAGGAGACCTTGTCCGGCCCGCCCGCGGCGGGGTCGTGGCCGTCGGAGGCCATGAGCTCCAGGCCGGCGTCGGTGCGCAGGAACGAGTGCATCACGCCGTCGTCGGGGTACTCGCCGCCCCCGCCGCCGGAGTCACCGAACGTCATCACGTCGAGGTGACCGCCCAGGACGGAGCGGTAGAACTCCATCGCCGCGCGCGCGTCGCCGGCGAAGTGCAGGTACGGGGTGAGCCGGATGGCCATGGTCGCTCCTGGGCTGGTGGGCGGACGTCGCAGTGCAGACGCCCGCCCGGCCCCGGACTCATCGGTGCCCGCCGAACGCGACCGGCCGGCGCCCCCGAGGGGGCACCGGCCGGTGCGAGATGCTGGAAGGGCCTCCCTGCGGGGCAGGGAGGTCCTCCCTCAGGCCGCGGCCTTGGTCTCCCAGAAGATCTTGTCGATCTCGGCGATGTAGTCGAGCAGCTTCTGGCCCTCGGCGGGGTCCATGCTGCCCTTGCCGCCGGCCGCACCGGCCTGCTTGGTGGCCTTGTTGAACAGCTCGTGCAGCTGCGGGTACTTCTCGAAGTGCGGCGGCTTGAAGTAGTCGGTCCACAGCACCCACAGGTGGTGCTTGACCAGGTCCGACCGCTGCTCCTTGATCAGGATGGCGCGCGTGCGGAAGGCCGGGTCCTCGTTGGCCTGGTACTTCTCCTGGATGGCCTTGACGGACTCCGCCTCGATGCGGGCCTGGGCCGGGTCGTACACGCCGCAGGGGAGGTCGCAGTGCGCGGTGGCCTCCACGGCGGAGAACATGCGGGACAGACGCATGGTCGTGCCTCCGGGACTCGTGGGGTGGGTCGTCTGCGACCCTACCCTCGGTGAACGCGGCCGACGCAGGGGAGCAGCGGGTCCCCGGCCTGCTCACGCCCTGGGTCCTGGTCCGGGTGAGCGGGCCGTCGATGTCGCCGACGGTCCGCCACGGTGACCGGCTGCTGGCGCGCCGGCTGCGGCCCGGTGGCCGGGTCCGGTCGGGGGACGTCGTCCTCGCCCGGTTCCCCTCGCGGCCGGAGCTGCTCGTGGTCAAGCGGGTGGTCCACCCGCTGCCGGGCGGCCACTGGGTGCAGGGCGACAACCCGCTGGTGACCGACGACAGCCGCGCCTTCGGCGTCGCCGTCGTCGTCGGCCGGGTGGTGGCCCGCCTGTGGCCGCGCCCCGGGCGGCCTCAGCCGCCGCGGCGCTCGGCGTAGCGGGCGGCGCACTCCTCCAGGGTCGGCAGCAGGCCCTGGTCGCGGGCCTGCGCGAGGGTGGGGGCGGCCTGGTCCTTGGCCGACAGCTCGAACTCGACGTCGGAGGGCCAGGGCAGGTCCAGCTCCGGGTCCAGGGGGTGGACGCCGAACTCGCGGGCCGGGTCGTAGCCGCTGGAGACCAGGTAGGTGACCGAGCTGCCGTCGGCCAGCGAGACGAACGCGTGGCCCAGGCCCTCGGCGAGGTAGACCGCCCGCGGCTGCTCGCTGTCCAGCAGCACCGCGTCGGAGACCCCGAAGGTGGGGGAGCCCACCCGGACGTCGACGACGACGTCGAGCACGCGGCCGGCCGGGCAGTAGACGTACTTGGCCTGGCCGGGCGGCACCAGGGCGAAGTGCACCCCGCGCAGCACCCCGCGGGCCGAGACGCTGTGGTTGGCCTGCGCCAGCGGCAGCGCGGAGCCGCTCGCCTCGGCCAGCAGGTCGGCGCGGTACCACTCGGTGAAGCGGCCGCGGGCGTCGCCGTGGGACACGAGGTCGATGGCGTAGGCGTCGGGAACGGCGAGCTCTCGGATCTCCACGCAGCGCACCGTAGCGAGGGGCCGCGCGGGCGGCGATTACGCTCCCGTGTCCATGGACGACTTCCAGCCCGCGCACCTCTCCGACCGCTTCGCCGACGACCCGGCGTTCGCGGTACACGAGGGCGGCAAGCTGGTCGTACGGTCGACGCGGTCGATCGACTCGATCGCGGACCTCGCGCTCACCTACACGCCCGGCGTCGCCCGGGTCAGCAGCGCGATCGCGGTCGAGCCGGAACTGGCCCGCCACTACACGTGGGCGCCGCGCACGGTCGCGGTCGTCTCCGACGGCACCGCCGTCCTCGGCCTGGGCGACATCGGCCCCACGGCGGCGCTGCCGGTCATGGAGGGCAAGGCCTGCCTGTTCAGCGAGTTCGCCGGCCTGTCGGCCGTGCCGGTCGTGCTGGACACCACCGACGTGGACGCCATCGTGGAGACCGTCGCGGCGATCGCGCCGTCCTTCGGCGGCATCAACCTCGAGGACATCAGCGCCCCCCGCTGCTTCGAGGTCGAGGACCGGCTGCGCGAGCGGCTGGACATCCCGGTCATGCACGACGACCAGCACGGGACGGCGATCGTCGTCCTCGCCGCGCTGCGCAACGCCGCCAAGGTGGTGGGGCGGGAGCTGAGCAGCCTGCGGGTGGTGGTCTCCGGGGCCGGCGCCGCGGGCGTGGCCTGCACGAAGATCCTGCTGGAGGCAGGCGTCGGTGACCTCGCCGTCGCCGACTCCCGCGGCGTGCTGCACACCGGCCGCGAGGACCTGACGCCCATCAAGCGCTGGGTGGCGGAGAACACCAACCGGGCCGGCTACGCCGGGACGATGGTGGGCGCCCTCGCAGGTGCCGACGTCTACCTCGGGCTGTCCGGCGGCTCGGTGCCGGAGGCGGCCATCGCGTCGATGGCGCCGAACTGCATCGTCTTCTCCCTCGCCAACCCCATCCCCGAGGTCGACCCGGTGATGGCGGCGCGGTACGCGGCGGTCGTCGCCACCGGCCGCAGCGGCGAGCCCAACCAGATCAACAACGTGCTGGCCTTCCCGGGCGTCTTCCGCGGCGCCATCGACGCGGGCGCCAAGCACATCACCGAGGAGATGAAGCTGGCGGCGGCGACGGCGATCGCCGACGTCGTGGGGGAGGACCTGCGGCCGGACTACATCGTCCCGAGCCCGCTGGACCGCCGTGTGGCCGAGGCGGTCGCCGCCGCGGTCGCCTCCTGCGCCCGCCGGCAGCACGTCACCGTCTGACCCGGCCCACCACGACGAGGGGCCCGGAGGCGTTCGGCCTCCGGGCCCCTCGTCGCGTGCTGCCTGGTGGCCGGGTGGAGCGCACCCGGCCACCGCACCGCGCGGTCAGCCGCCCGCGACCAGCTCGGTGACGAACGGGTCGACGGCGTCGCGCAGCCCGGTGTTGGCGTACAGGAACCACACCGCGGCCACCACGAACGCGGGGGCGAGGACGGCCTTCTCCAGGAAGGCGCCGGTGTGCATCGGGGTGAGCGCCAGGCGGCAGCGGTGCACCAGCCAGACGAGCGGCACCGGCACGCCCTGGCGGGTGATCATGTCCCCGGCGATGTGCACCAGGCAGCCGACCCCCACCGCCCAGGGCAGCCACATCGGCTGCGGCATGTGGTCCAGGACGAACCAGGCCCCGGCCCAGGAGAGGACGAGGTTGCCGATCACGGTGTTCTCGGCGCGGCCCGGGATGATGAAGTGCAGCGCGCGCAGGGCGAGCCCGATGGCCAGCGCCAGGAACAGCAGGCTGGACCAGTAGGCCTGCGCCGCGGCCGCCGCCAGCGCGCCGAAGGCCAGCGGGCCGAGGACGGCGTCGTGGGTGCCCCAGCGGTGCCCCTGCGCGAGCCGGCCGATGGCGCCGGAGGGGACGTCGGTGACGGGGCCCCACATGTCCGAGACGGTGGACCCGTGGGCGTCGAGGTCGGGGAGCATCGCGAACCCGCCGACGGCGGCGACCCAGGCGACCTGGGCGACGGTCCCGTCGACGGGGGCCCAGGGCAGGGTCGCGGCACCGACGGCCAGGCCCGACAGGGCGTGGGAGTGACCGAGCACGCGCGCAGGGTGCCCGCCCGGGCGCGCCGGAGGGGGGAGGCGCGCGGGAGGCCGCCGGACGACGTCGCCCGCCGCCCCGGGGCAGGGGACGGCGGGCGCGGTCGGTGCTGTCGGCCGGTGGTGGTCAGTCGTCGAGGTCGTCGTCGGTACCGCCGCGGGCCAGCCACGTGGCCAGCCGTTCGACGGGCACCTCGAACTCCGGGTTCTGGTCGACGAAGGCCTGGAGCTGGTCGGCCAGCCAGGCGAGGGAGACCTGCTCCTCGCCACGCCGGTCGACCAGCTCCTCCAGGCCACGATCGGTGAAGTACACGGACGCGTGCCTCAGCCGGCGAACGCCTGCGCGATCAGCTGGCGCTGCTCGACCTCGTGCACCTTGGCCGAGCCGACGGCCGGGCTGGCCGACGCGCGACGGCTGACCGGGCGCAGCCGGCGGCCGGCGGGCAGGTGCTCGGGCAGGTTGACCGCCATGAACTGCCAGGCGCCCATGTTGGCCGGCTCCTCCTGCACCCAGACCACGTCCGAGGCGTTCGGGTAGCGCTCCAGCTCGGCCACGATCTGCTCGGCCGGCAGCGGGTAGAGCTGCTCGACCCGCACGATCGCGGTGTCCTGCGCCCCGGCGGACTCCCGCTGCGCCAGCAGGTCGTAGGCGACCTTGCCGCTGCACAGCAGCACCCGGCGGACGGCGCTGCCGTCGAGCTGCCGGCCGGCCAGGCCGGGGTCGGGCAGGACCGGGCGGAAGCCGTCGTCGGTGAAGTCCGCGACCGCGCTGACCGCCGCCCGCGAGCGCAGCAGCGACTTGGGCGTGAAGACGACCAGCGGCCGGTGCACGTCCGACAGCGCCTGGCGGCGCAGCAGGTGGAAGTAGTTGGCCGGCGTCGTGCAGTTGGCGACCGTCATGTTGTTCTCGGCCGACAGCTGCAGGAACCGCTCGATCCGGCCGCTGGAGTGGTCCGGGCCCTGCCCCTCGAGGCCGTGCGGCAGCAGCAGCACGACGCCCGAGCGCTGGCCCCACTTGGCCTCGCCGGAGCTGATGAACTCGTCGATGACCATCTGCGCGCCGTCGACGAAGTCGCCGAACTGCGCCTCCCACAGCACCAGCGCCTTGGGGTTGGCGACCGAGTAGCCGTACTCGAAGCCGAGGGCGGCGTACTCGCTCAGCAGGGAGTCGTAGACGAAGAACTTCGCCTGCTCCGCGCCCAGGTGCAGCAGCGGCGTGTACTCCGCGGCGGTCTCCCGGTCGATGAGGACGGCGTGCCGCTGCACGAAGGTGCCGCGGCGCGAGTCCTGGCCGGCCAGCCGGACCGGGATGCCCTGCATGAGCAGCGACCCGAAGGCCAGCAGCTCGCCCATCGCCCAGTCGATCCCGCCCTCGCTGACCATCGCCGCGCGCCGCTCGAGCATCTTCTGCAGCTTCGGGTGCGGGCTGAAGTCCGGCGGGAAGGAGACGTGGGCGTCGCCGATCGCCTTGAGCACCTCGGTCGAGATCGCCGTGGCGACGTCGGACTCCTGCGCCGTCCGCGGGTCCATGACCGGCTCGGGGCTGGACGTGTCGCGGGCGTCGTGGGTCTCGGCGAACGCCCGCTCCAGCTGCCCGCGGTAGTCCTTGAGCGCCTCCTCGGCCTCGGCCAGCGTGATGTCACCGCGGCCGATCAGCGCCTCGGTGTACAGCTTCCGGACCGAGCGCTTGCGGTCGATGATGTCGTACATCAGCGGCTGGGTCATCGACGGGTCGTCGCCCTCGTTGTGCCCGCGCCGGCGGTAGCAGACCAGGTCGATGACGACGTCCTTCTTGAACGCCTGGCGGTAGTCGACCGCCAGCCGCGCGACCCGCATGCAGGCCTCGGGGTCGTCGCCGTTCACGTGGAAGACCGGGGCACCGATCATCCGCGCGACGTCGGTGGAGTACAGGCTCGACCGCGACTGGGCCGGGCTGGTGGTGAACCCGACCTGGTTGTTCACGACGACGTGCACGGTGCCGCCGGTGCGGTAGCCGCGCAGCTGGGAGAGGTTGAGGGTCTCGGCCACGACGCCCTGGCCGGCGAACGCCGCGTCGCCGTGCAGCAGGACCGGCAGCACGGTGAAGCCGCTCTCGCCCTTGTTCAGCATGTCCTGCTTGGCGCGGGCGATGCCCTCGAGGACCGGGTTGACGGTCTCCAGGTGCGAGGGGTTGCTCGCCAGGGAGACGGCGATCTCCGCGCCCTCGGAGAAGGGGTTGCGGAAGGTGCCGGTCGCGCCGAGGTGGTACTTGACGTCACCGGAGCCCTGGACGGTGCCGGGGTCGATGTTGCCCTCGAACTCGCCGAAGATCTTCGAGTAGCTCTTGCCGAGCACGTTGGCCAGCACGTTCAGCCGGCCGCGGTGCGGCATGCCGATCGCGACCTCGTCCAGCCCGTAGTCGGTGGAGGCGATGAGCACCTCGTCCAGGACCGGGATGAGCGACTCGCCGCCCTCCAGGCTGAACCGCTTCTGACCGACGTACTTGGTCTGCAGGAAGGTCTCGAAGGCCTCGGCGGCGTTGAGCCGGCCCAGGACGTGCTTCTGCTTCTCCCGGTCGGGCTGCTCGGCCTTGACCTCGACGCGCTGCTGGATCCACTCGCGCTCTTCGGGGTCGGTGATGTGCATGTACTCCACGCCGACCGTGCGGCAGTAGGAGTTGCGCAGCACGCCGAGGATGTCCCGCAGCGCCATCATCCGCTCGCCGGCGAAACCGCCGACGGGGAACTGCCGGTCCAGGTCCCACAGGGTCAGCCCGTGCTGGAGGATGTCCAGGTCGGGGTGGGTGCGGACCTTGAACTCGAGCGGGTCGGTGTCGGCCATGAGGTGGCCGTTGCGCCGGTAGGCCTCGATGACCTCGATGACCCGGGCTTCCTTGTCGATCTGCCCCTCGCGGCTGACCCGCACGTCGGGCATCCAGCGCACCGGCTCGTAGGGGATGCGCAGCGAGCGGAAGACGTCGTCGTAGAAGCCGTCCTCGCCCAGCAGCAGGGCGTGCAGCCGGCGCAGGAAGTCGCCGGACTCGGCGCCCTGGATGATCCGGTGGTCGTACGTCGACGTCAGCGTGATGATCTTGGAGACGCCGAGGTCGGTGAGCGCCTCGGGGCTCATCCCCTGGAACTCCGCCGGGTACTCCATCGCGCCGACGCCGATGATCGCGCCCTGACCGGCGGTCAGCCGCGGCACGGAGTGGTTGGTGCCGAGCGTGCCCGGGTTGGTGAGGCTGATCGTGGTGCCCTGGAAGTCCTCCAGGGTGAGCTTGTTCTGCCGGGCACGGCGGATGACGTCCTCGTAGGCCCCCCAGTACTGGGCGAAGTCCATGGTCTCCGCGGCCTTGATGGAGGCCACGACCAGCGACCGCGACCCGTCCGGCTTCGGCAGGTCGATGGCCAGGCCGAAGTTCACGTGCTCGGGCTGCACGAGCACCGGCTTGCCGTCGACCTCGGCGAAGGCGTTGTTCATGTTCGGGAAGTCGTCCAGGGCCCGGACCAGCGCGTAGCCGATCAGGTGCGTGAACGAGACCTTCCCGCCGCGGGAGCGGGTCAGGTGGTTGTTGATGACGATGCGGTTGTCGGCCAGGAGCTTGGCCGGCACGGCGCGCACGCTGGTCGCGGTCGGCACCGTCAGCGACGCGTTCATGTTCTTCACGACGCTGGCGGCCGCCCCGCGCAGCGGCGACTGCTTCGGCCCCTCGCCGGCCGCGGGCGCCTTGGCGGCGGGTGCCTTGGCGGCGGGCTGCGGGGCGGGGGCCGCCGGGCGCTGCTGGTCGGTGCGGTCTGCGGCGCGGTGCACGACCGTGGCCTCGGTCTTCGGCTCGCTGACGGCGGGAGCCGGTGCGGAGCCGCCGTTGCCCGCTGCCGGGGCGGGCTGCTGCTGGGCGGCGGGGGCCGGCGCGGCGGCCTGCCGCGGCTGGGTGGACGGCGCCGGCGCGCCGTCGCGGTCGTCGCTGGCGCTGACCGGGCTGCCGGGCCGGTAGTCGGCGAAGAAGTCGTGCCAGGCCTGGTCCACGCTGGAGGGGTCGCTGAGGTACTGCTGGTACATCTCCTCGACCAGCCACTCGTTGGTGCCGAAACCGGCCACCGCGGAGGTCTGGGAGGAGGGGCTGGAGGACCGGGAGGGGCTCACGCTTGACACGGGGTCGAGTGCCTTCTTCGTCGTCGTCGGACGGGGTCGAAACCGGTGTCTGACTGTACGCCCGCCGGTCCCGGACGACCCTCCGGCGCCGGGACCCGGCGGCCCGTCGTGACGGGCGGGACGCGTGGGACCCCCGCCCCGCCGTCGGCGGGGCGGGGGTCCCCTCAGGCGACGTCGCGGCGCGAGGCCAGCCAGGTGCCGATGAGGGCGGCGACCAGGCCGTAGGCCAGCAGCAGCACCGTGCCC
The DNA here is from genome assembly GCF_054050555.1 of Blastococcus sp. SYSU D00695. Classification (NCBI taxonomy): domain Bacteria; kingdom Bacillati; phylum Actinomycetota; class Actinomycetes; order Geodermatophilales; family Geodermatophilaceae; genus Blastococcus; species Blastococcus sp. SYSU D00695. The sequence continues at coordinate 88,998 of NZ_JBJGZP010000008.1, forward strand.
TGCCACGGCGCGAGGACGTCGGGGGCGTCGAGGTCGGTCTGGTCGCCCGCGGTGACCGCCTGCACCGCCCCGCCGGGCAGCCACTTGTAGGCCCCGGCGATGGCCCCGATCGAGGCGACGATCGGCTCGATGACGTTGAGGTAGACCAGCGCCCCGACGATCGCGCCGACCTGGTTGCGCACCAGGGCGCCCACACCCACGCCGATCACCGTGAAGACCACGAGGACCAGGCCGGCGGCGCCGAGCGTCCGCAGGTTGTCCCCGGACAGCGACGGCGCGTTCCCGCGGGCCCCGGCGTAGACCATGACGACGGCGACGGTGACGGCCAGGACCGCCAGCGCCATCGGGACGGCGGCGACGCCGTAGGCGAGCAGCTTGGCGCTGATGACCCGCCCGCGCCGCGGTGTGGTCAGGAAGGTCGGCGTCGCCGTGCGGTGCCGGTACTCCTGGGTCATCCCGATGATCCCGAGGATCAGCAGCAGGACCTTGGCGTTCGAGGCGATGGAGAAGACCAGCTCCTCGTACAGCGGGGTGCCGACCGCGGGGATGCCCGGGCCGTCGTCGGACTCCTGCCCGGCGAGCCCGGTGAACAGCGCGGCGAAGCCGCCCGCCAGCGCGCAGCTGCCCAGCAGCAGCCCCAGCCACGTCCGCGTCGTGAACAGCTTGGTCCACTCGGATCGCACCAGTGCGGTCATCGGGCGGCTCCCGCGGTCGGCGCGCCACCGGCGGGCGCGGCGGCGTACTGCTCGGTGCCGCTGGTCAGCTGGAAGTAGATCTGCTCCAGGCCGCTGGCCTTGGAGGCGAGCTCGTGCAGCTCGACGCCCGCGGCGAAGGCCGCGGCCCCCACCTCGTCGGTCGTCACGCCCGTGACGGTCAGCCGGGTCGGGTCCTCCAGCTCGACGGTGCGGCCCGGCGCCTGCAGCGCCGGCGCGAGCCGGGCGACCTCCGGGCCGCGGACGACGACGCTGCCCGCCCCGGCCGCGCCCGCGCGCAGCTCGGCGATCGACCCCTCGCGGACCAGCCGGCCGGCGCCGACGATGACGACGCGGTCGACGGTCTGCTCGACCTCGGCGAGCAGGTGGCTGGAGACGAGCACCGTGCGGCCCTCGACGTGCGCGAGGTGGCGCAGGAAGCCGCGCAGCCACTGGATGCCCTCGGGGTCCAGGCCGTTGGCCGGCTCGTCGAGCACCAGCACCGCCGGGTCGCCGAGCAGCGCGGTGGCCAGCCCGAGCCGCTGCCGCATGCCGAGGGAGTAGCCGCCCGCACGGCGCTTGCCGGCGTCGCCCAGGCCCACCTGGTGCAGCACCTCGTCGGCCCGGCTGAGCGGCAGGCCCGCGGCACGGCAGTACACGCGCAGGTGGTTGCGGCCCGAGCGGGCCGGGTGGAAGGCGGTCTCCAGGACCGCACCCACGGTCCGCGTCGGCGCCGGCAGGTCCCGGTAGGCGCGGCCGTTGAACGTCGCCCCGCCGCGGTCGGCCACGAGCAGCCCGAGGGCCATCCGCAGCGTCGTCGTCTTGCCGGCGCCGTTGGGGCCGAGGAAACCGGTCACCGAGCCGGGTTCGACGGTGAAGCTGAGGTCGTCGACCGCGCGGACGGAGCCGAAGGTCTTCGTGAGCCCCGTGACCTCCACCCGGACCGGTTGGCGGCCGTTGCCGCGGCCCGGGACGGGACGGCCGGGGACGGTGGTGCCGGGGACGGTGCTGCCCGTGGCGATGACGGCCTCCTCGTGCGCGGCGATCGGGTCGCGGGTCATCCAACCGCACCCGGGGCCGCGGCGGCACCGCGTTCGCCGATCGTTCACCGTGTCCCGGCCCGGGAGCGCACTCCGCCCGGGAGCGCGCGTGTGTTCGGTCACCTACAGTCCGGCGACGACGGGGCAACACCGGTGGGGAGCGGAGGGCTCGTGGACGGATGTCGCACGGCCGTCGTCCGCACCACCGGCTGAGGCGCGGGCGGTCGCGCGGATGGAGGAACCGGCCCCGGCGGAGGGCGCGGAGGCCCGGGACGCCGTGGAGCGGCTGCTGCTGGGCGGGCCGCGCCGCTGGACCCGCCGCGAGGTGGCGGAGATGGCCGGCATGCCGCCGCACCGCACGCAGCGCCTGTGGCGCGCGCTGGGCTTCCCCGACGTCGCCGACGAGGCCGTCGTCTTCACCGACGCCGACGTGCACGCGCTGGGGCTGCTGTCGTCGCTGATCGACGCCGGGTTCGTCGACGAGAACACCGAGGCGTCCATCGCGCGGGCGCTGGCCCAGGCGCTGTCGCGACTGGCCGACTGGCAGGCGGGCCTGCTGGCCGAGGTCCTCGCCCGCGGCGCCGGGGAGCCGGACCGGGTCGACCCGCAGCAGGCGGTGGCCAGCACCCAGCGGCTGCTGCCGGTGCTGCGCGCCGTGCAGGACTACGTGTGGCGGCGGCACCTGGCGGCCAACGCCGACCGGCTGCTCACCGGGCCGGCGACGGCCGGGGACCGCCGGGAGCTCGCCGTCGGCTTCGCCGACCTGGTCGGGTACACGACCCGCAGCCGGGACATGAGCGCGCGCGAGCTGGGCGAGATGATCGAGGACTTCGAGTCGATCGCCGCCGCGGTGGTCGCCCGCGGAGCCGGGCGGGTGGTGAAGACGGTCGGCGACGGCATCCTGTTCACCGCCGGGACGGCGGCCGAGGCCGCCGAGATCGCCCTCGAGCTGCCGGCGACCTGGGACGCCGAGGACCGCCCGCCGCTGCGGGTGGGCGCGGCGCACGGGACGGTGCTCACCCACCTCGGCGACGTGTACTCACCGGTGGTGAACCTGGCCAGCCGGCTGACCTCGATCGCCCGGCCGGGCACGGTGCTGCTCGACCGGGAGATGGCCCTGCGCCTGCACGGGCTCCCCGGGTACCGCGTGCGGCCGCTGCGCCGGGTGTCGGTGCGCGGGTACGACCAGCTCCAGCCCTGGCTGCTGCGCCGCCGCACCGGCGACGAGCCCGCGGAGGAGCACCCCGACGACGCGACGGTGGACCCGCGCGGCGGGGACGACGCGGAGCGCGGCTGACCGGCACTGGCAGGCTGGACCCCCGTGAGCGCCACCCTCGTCGCCCGGGAGCTGGCCGCCGGCCACGGCGCCCGCGTGCTGTTCTCCGGCCTGGACCTCGTCGTCGCCCCCGGGGACGTCGTCGGCCTGGTCGGGGTCAACGGCGCCGGCAAGTCCACGCTGCTGCGCATCCTGGCCGGTGAGCAGCCGGCGGAGTCCGGCAGCATCGCGCTGAGCCCGCCGCACGCGACCGTCGGCCACCTGCCGCAGGAGACCGACCGGCGACCGGGGGAGACCGTGGCCGGGCTGCTGGCCCGCCGCACCGGCGTCGCGGCGGCGCAGGCGGCGATGGAGGCGGCGCTGGAACGGCTGACCGCGGGCGAGCCGGGGGCCGACGACGCCTACGCCGAGACCCTCGAGCGGTGGCTCGCGCTCGGCGGGGCGGACCTCGACGAGCGCGCCGGTCAGGTGGTCGCCGAGGTCGCGCCCGGTGTCGCGCTCGAGGCGCCGACGGCGGGGCTGTCCGGCGGGCAGGCGGCGCGGGTCGGGCTGGCCGCGCTGCTGCTGTCGCGCTACGACGTCCTGCTGCTGGACGAGCCGACCAACGACCTGGACCTCGCGGGCCTCGACCAGCTGGAGCGCTTCGTCACCGGCGCCCGCAGCGGCGTGGTGGTGGTCAGCCACGACCGCGAGTTCCTCGCCCGCACGGTCACCCGGGTGGTCGAGCTCGACCTGCCCCAGCAGCTCGTGCGGGTGCACGACGGCGGGTACGAGAGCTACCTCGTGGAGCGGGAGGTGGCCCGCCGGCACGCCCGCGAGGAGTACGAGGAGTACGCGGACACGCGGGCCGAGCTGGAGGCGCGGGCACGCATGCAGCGCAACTGGCTGGCCAAGGGCGTGCGCGACTCCATCAAGAAGAAGAAGGACCCGGACAAGCACGTCACCGCCCACGCCCGCTCCACCGCGGAGAAGCAGGGCGCCAAGGCCAAGCAGACCGAGCGGCGGATCGAGCGGCTGGAGGTCGTGGAGGAGCCCCGCAAGGAGTGGGAGCTGCGGATGGAGATCGCCGCCGCGCCGCGGGCCGGGGCGGTCGTGGCCACGCTGCGCGGCGCCGTCGTCCGGCGGGGGGACTTCACCCTGGGCCCGGTCGACCTGCAGGTCGACTGGGGCGACCGGGTCGCGATCACCGGGCCGAACGGCTCGGGGAAGACGACGCTGCTGGCGGCGCTGCTGGGCCGGGTCGCGCTCGACGGGGGAAGCTCCTCGCTGGGGCCGGCGGTGCAGGTCGGGGAGATCGACCAGGCCCGCGGCCGGTTCCTCGGGCCCGAGCCGCTGCTGGACGTCTTCTCCGCCGAGGTGCCCGACTGGCCGACGGCGGAGGTCCGCACCCTGCTGGCGAAGTTCGGGCTGGTCGCCGAGCACGTGCTGCGACCGGCCGAGACGCTGTCACCGGGGGAGCGCACCCGCGCCGGCCTGGCGCTGCTGCAGGCCCGCGGGTTGAACGTGCTGGTCCTGGACGAGCCGACCAACCACCTGGACCTGGCGGCCATCGAGCAGCTGGAGCAGGCCCTGGCCGGTTACCGGGGCACGCTGCTGCTGGTCACCCACGACCGCCGGATGCTGGAGGCCGTGGAGACGACCCGCCGGCTCGACGTCCGCGCCGGGCGGGTCACCGAGGGCTGAGCCCCGGCCGGGAGGTCCGATCGCCCTGGCGGGACCTCAGGACCGGCCGAGTGCGGTCAGCGCGCGCCGCGCGCCCTCGGCCAGCGCCGCGGCGTCCCCGGCTGCACCGGCGACCTCCGGCAACAGGTGCAGCTCCACCACCGTGACGCCCGCCCCCGGCCGGCTGCGGACGGCGACCGGGCAGACCGGCGCGCCCACCTCCGCCGCGGCCGCGAAGCCGGCGGCCGGCAGGCGACCGTCGGCGCCGGGGCGCACGGTCACGGTCGTCCCGGCGGACAGGGCCGCGGCGATCGCCTCGGCGGTGGCCGGCAGGACCGGCAACCGCAGCGCGCGGGCGTGGCGGCCCGGGCGACGCTCCGCGGCGACGGTCCCCGGGACGGCGGTGGTCAGGGCGAGGTGGGCCAGGTCGGAGGACGAGTCGGCGACCACCAGCAGGCCGGGGGAGCCGGGGTGCACCCGCGGCCAGGCCACCAGCGGGGCGCGCACGCGCACCCGGACGCCCAGCGCCGTCAGCAGTCGGGCGGCGCCGCAGACGGCGGCCCGCCGGGAGGTGGTCGGCCGCAGGCCGGCGCCGGCCAGCACCGCGGCCGTGCGGATCCAGCGGCGGGAGCGGACGCCGGGGGCGGTGGCGTGCCGGGGGGCGGCGGGCGCGATCAGGGTCGGGCTCACACGCAGGAGCGTGGTCGCCCCAGGTGTCGGGCCGGTGACGCCGCGGGGACGGCGGCGGGGTCAGTGCGCGACGGCTGCCCGGCGCTCAGGGGCGGATGGCCGGACCGGCCCAGTGCCGCAGCTCCTCCGTGCTCTCGTCCAGACGGCGGCGGCCGCCCGGGAAGGGCGGTGTCTCGGTGGCCGCCAGGGGCAGCGTCGTACCGTCCCGCAGCAGCAGCTCGACCCGCCGCGCCGAGCCCGGACCGGCCATCCGGCGGACCAGCACCCGGTCGAGGTCGGCGCGGTCCAGTCGGTGGGTGCGGAACCGGTTGCGGACCTCCAGCGCCCCGTCCCGGTGCGCGCGGACCGCCGTGCGTACCACCGCTGCGGTGCAGCCGCCCATCCCGAGGGCGACGGCCACGACGACGATCGTGAACACGGGCGGGGTCGCGGCGACGACGACGAGCACGGCGAGAGCCACCGCCGCGACCGCCGAGGTGCCGGCGAGCACGCGCGTGGCCGTGGGCGGACGCAGGTCCAGGACGACGCCGGGCGAGGTCACGGCCGGGATCATGCGACGCGACGACCCCGGCCGCGACCGGGCGGTCCGCTCAGGACGGCTCGGCGCCCAGCGCGTCGGCCACCCCGACGGCGTCCATGCCGGCCCACGTGTCGTCGACGTGGTGGGCCAGGACCATGAGGTCGCGCAGGTCGCCCTCGCGGTCGCGCACGTGGTCGACCAGCACCGCCTCGCCGCGGAAGCCCAGGCCGGAGAACAGCGCGACCGCGGCGCCCTGCTCGGCCACCACCTCGACCACGATCTTCCGCAGCCCCGCCGACACCGCCTGCACGAGGGCGTGCCGGGCGAGCTCGCCGCCCAGGCCCGTGCCGCGGGAGGCGGGGGCGACGACCAGCCGCAGCCGGCCGACGTGGTCCGACCACCCCGGCAGCGGCCGGACGGCGACGTACCCGGTGACGGCCGGCCCGTCGGGGCCCTCCTCGACCGCGACCCAGCGCTCGCCGCCGCCTTCCCCGCGTGCCCACGACCGGACGACCTCGGGGTCGGTGACCTCCTCCTCGATGAAGGTCAGGTCGCCCTCGGGCAGCGCGCGGAAGAACCGCACCAGCGCGTCGCCGTGCTCCGGGCGCAGCTCCGTCACGGTCACGTCAGGCCTCCACGGGGGTGTCGGGTCGGGCGGTGTCGGGTCGGGCGGACGCGGCGGGGGCGACCTCGTCGCTGCGCCGCCGGAGGAAGTCGATGATGGTCGGCACCGTCGTCCGGGCCGCCGTGCGGCCGACCACCAGACCCATGTGCCCGGCGGGCAGCCGCAGCTCGTGCTTGTCGGGGGAACCGACGAGGTCGATCAGCGGCGCGGTCGCGTCCGCCGGCACGATGTGGTCCCGGTCGCCGCGCACGGTCAGGAACGGCACCCGCACGTCGCGCAGGTGCACGCGGTCGCCGGCGACGGTCAGCCGGTCGGTGACCATGCCGTTGTCGTGCACGAGCATCGCCACGGTCTCGCGCGCGGCGGCACCGGGGAAGGGCACGTGGTCGTCGGCCCAGCCGGTCATCGCCTGGTAGGAGTTCACGTACTCGTCGCTCCACAGCCGCTCCCACAGGGTCACGTAGCGGGTGACCTCCGCGGTGGGGGTGAGCGAGCGGAACCCCTGCACGACGACGCGGGGCGGGACGTTGCCGTCGGCGTCCACGACCTGGTCGACGTCCAGGCCGCCCACGCGGAAGACGTCGGCGAGCGGCCCCATGTGCCGGAAGTCCACCGGCGTGGCCAGCACCGTGAGGCTGCGCAGCGGTGCCTCGGGGTGGTGCGCGGCGTAGAGCAGCGCGAGGTCGCCGCCGAAGCAGTAGCCGAACAGGTTGACCTCGTCGGCCCCGGAGATCTGCTGCACCCGGGCGACGGCGGCCGGGATGTAGTCGTCGACGTAGTCCTCGAGCCGGTTGTGCGCGTCGCGCTCGTCCGGCTCGCCCCAGTCGAGCATGTACACGTCGAAGCCCGCCTCCAGCAGCTGCTCGACGAAGCTGTTGCCCGGTTGCAGGTCGAGGATGTAGCTGCGGCTGATCATGCTGAACACGATCAGCAGCGGCGGCGAGTACCGCACGCCCCCGTACCCGTCCAGGTCGTTGCGGTAGTGCCACAGCTGGGTGCGCCCGCGCTGCCAGACGACGTCCTTGGCGGTGCAGCCGACGCCGGGCCGGTCGATCCCGGCGACGAGCTTGATCCCGTTACGCGCGCGGAGGGCGTTGCGCTCGACGTCGCGGCGCACCCGGTCCAGGACGCTCTGCGGGCTGGGCATCGTGGGCATCGGTCAGCTCTCCCTCGATCGGTGTCGCGGCGGTGGCGGGACGACGGCGCTCGGTCTCCAGTGCCACGGTGAGGCGGCGGACCTCCCGGTCCAGGGCCCCCAGCTGTGCCCGCAGCCGGGCGACGTCGCTGCCGGCGGGCAGGTTCACCAGGTGCCAGGCGCCCGCGGTCAGGTCCCGTGCGGTGCCCCGGGCCGCCGCCTGCGCGCGCCGCAGCAGCGTCACCCCGAGGGCGAACCCGGACGTGCGCACCAGCCGCTCGGCATGCGGGGTCACCCGCTGCTCCGCGGCGTCGAAGGCCTGCCGCCACCGCGGCGCGCCGCTCACCGTCGCGCTCCCTGCTCCCGCGAGCCCGCGGTCGGGCCGCGGGACCGCGCGGAGGACGGGACGGCCTCGTCCGTCCGGGGCGCGGGGTGGTCGCCGTGGACCTCGGCGGTGTCCGCGAGGTGCTGCGCGAGGGTCGTCATCGGGGCTCCTGGGCCGGGGGCACGGGGGCCTACCCCGGCTCCCGTGTGGTCTACCCCACATCTTCGGGCACCCCGCGGTGGCGGGCCAGGCGGCCGGGGGACAGGCTCGGGGCAGGTGGCAGCGACGACAGGAGGACCCCGTGGCGGACGACGGCGTCGACCGGACCGTGCTGGACATGTTCCGGCTCGACGGCAGGGTGGCCATCGTGACCGGGGCGTCCTCCGGCCTGGGCGTGGTGTTCGCGCGGGCCCTGGCGCAGGCCGGCGCGGACGTCGTCCTCGGCGCGCGCCGCGAGGACCGGCTGGCGGCGACCCGGGAGGCGGTCGAGGCGGCCGGGCGGCGGGCGATCACCGTGCGCACCGACGTCGCGCGTCCCGAGGACTGCCAGGCGCTCGTCGACGCGGCGATGGCGGGGTTCGGCCGGGTCGACGTCCTCGTGAACAACGCCGGCATCGGCACCGCGGCGCCGGCCACCCGCGAGACCCCGGAGCAGTTCCGGCAGGTCATCGACGTCAACCTCAACGGCTGCTACTGGATGGCGCAGGCCTGCGGGCGGGTGATGCGGCCCGGCGGCTCGATCGTGAACATCTCCAGCGTGCTGGGCCTGACCACCGCGGGGCTGCCGCAGGCGGCCTACGCCGCGAGCAAGGCCGGGCTGATCGGGCTCACCCGCGACCTCGCGCAGCAGTGGACCGGCCGCAAGGGCATCCGGGTCAACGCGCTGGCGCCGGGCTTCTTCGCCTCGGAGATGACCGACCAGTACCCCGAGGGCTACCTCGACCAGCAGATGGGCCGGGTCCTCGCCGGCCGTCCCGGCGACCCGATGGAGCTCGCGGCGGCGCTGGTCTTCCTGGTCAGCGAGGCGGGCGGCTACGTCACCGGGACGACGATCCCGGTGGAGGGCGGGATGCTCACCAGCTGACCGGCCGGGAGTGGCGCACGTCGCACTCCTGCCGATCTTGACCTCACTAAGTCCATCGGATTAGTGTGCTTTTCATGCGCCGACGCGAAGGGGTCCTGCTGGTGGGTCGTCCCCACCTGGACCTCGTGCGCTACGCCGGCGCGCTCTGTCCCGGCCGCTGACCCTCCCGAGGTCGAGCCGCCCCGCGCTCACGCGCCCGCCGGCCCCGCGACGCCGCTCCCGGCGTCCGCGGTCCGCGCCGTGACCTGACGCCGGCGCCCACCGCGGCTCCGTCGCGCCCGCCCGGCACGCCGCCGCGGCCGCCCGCGGGGCGTCGCCGTGCCCCGGGCACGGCGCGTGCCGCCGCGCCGTCCCCACCCCTCGCGGTCCTCCCGCGCGGCCCTCCGGTCGCGCGGCGGTGCCGCACGCCCGCACCACCCGCCGGACCCCCGAGCCACCCCCACCAGAGGAGAACCACGTGTCCCTGCTCGACGCCGCCCCGTCCACCACCCTCGCCGTCCGCCCGGTCACCGGCCACGTCGGCGCCGAGATCTCCGGCGTCCGGCTCGGGCCCGACCTGACCCCGGCCGTCGTCGCCGAGATCCGCCGCGTCCTGCTGGAGCGCAAGGTCGTCTTCCTCCGCGACCAGCACCACCTCGACGAGGCCGGGCAGATCGGCTTCGCCCGGCTCCTGGGCCCCCTGACCACCGCGCACCCGACCGTCCCCGCCGGCGACGACACCGGCACGGTGCTGCCGATCGACAGCACCGCGGGCCGGGCCGACCAGTGGCACACCGACGTCACCTTCGTGGAGCGCCCCCCGGCCTTCTCCGTCCTCCGCGCGGTGACGCTGCCCCCCGCCGGCGGCGACACCGTCTGGGCCGACACCACCCGCGCCTACGCCCGGCTGCCCGAGCCGCTGCAGGCGCTGGCCGACCGCCTCCGCGCGGTGCACACCAACGCCCACGACTACGCCCGGCCCGTCCCGCCGGAGGGCAGCGCGCAGCGGCGCCACCACGAGCAGTTCGTCGCCCAGGTCTTCGAGACCGAGCACCCGGTGGTCCGCGTGCACCCCGAGACCGGCGAGCGCACCCTGCTGCTCGGCGGCTTCGCCCGGTCGTTCGCCGGCCTGGGGACCCGCGACCTCGCCGCCCTCCTGCCGCTCCTGCAGGACCGCATCACCCGGCCGGAGAACCTGGTGCGCTGGACCTGGCGGACCGGCGACGTCGCCGTCTGGGACAACCGCGCCACCCAGCACTACGCCGTCAACGACTACGGCAGCGCCGACCGGCAGCTGCGCCGGGTGACCGTGGCCGGTGACCTGCCCGTGGGCGTCGACGGGCGGCCCTCGGCCGCCCTGCGCGGCGACGCGTCCACCTACGCCCCGGCCGCCTGAGCGACCGAGGCGGAGGAGACGAACCGATGCGCACCCGAAGCGTCCGCGCCGCGCTCGCGGCAGCCGCGCTCGTCGTGGGCCTCACGGCCTGCGGCGGCGGCGACGACCGGACCGCCGCCGACGGCACCGTGACCCTGCGGTACCAGGGCTGGGCCAACCAGGTCACCCTGCCCGAGCTCGCCGAGCACCTCGGCTACCTCGACGGGGTGCACCTGGAGTGGGTCGGCAACACCACCAGCGGCCCGCAGGACATCCAGGCCGCCGCCAGCGGCGCCGTGGACGTCGGCGGCGCCTTCGACGGCGCGGTGGCCAAGCTGGCCACCTCCGGCGCCCCGGTGACGGCGGTCGTGGCCTACTACGGCTCCGACGCGGACGCCTTCAACGGCTTCTACGTCCTCGACGGCAGCCCGATCACCGAGGCGCGCGACCTCATCGGCAGGACCGTCGGGGTGAACACCCTCGGCGGCCACAACGAGGCGGTCATCGACACCTGGCTGCTGCAGCAGGGCCTGTCCTGGGACGAGGTCCAGCAGGTGCAGCTGGTGCCGCTGCCGCCGCCCAACATCGACTCCGCGCTGCGGCACGGGCAGATCGACGTCGCGGCGCTGAGCGGGCAGTTCCGCGACCAGACGCTGGCCACCGGCGGGGTCCGGGCCCTGTTCACCGACTCGGAGATCTTCGGCGACTTCAACGCCGGCAGCTACGTGCTGCGCGACGACTTCATCGCCGAGCACCCCGACGCCGTGCGCACCTTCGCCAGCGGCATCGGCCGGGCGATCGAGTGGACGCGGACGACGCCGCACGAGGAGGTCCTGGCCACCTACACCGAGATCATCGAGCAGCGGGGCCGCAACGAGAGCACCGACAGCCTGCCGTTCTGGCGGAGCACCGGCGTCGCCACCCGGGGCGGGGTCATCGAGGACGAGGACTTCACCCGCTGGGCGGACTGGCTGCAGCAGACCGGGGCGCTGGAGGACGGGGAGCTCGACCCCGCCGACGTCTACACCAACGAGTACAACTCCTTCGCCACGGAGGGGGACGCGTGAGCGCCGGCATCCGGCTCGAGGGCGTCGGCCGGACCTTCCCCGCCCGCGGCGGTGGCGCGCCGTTCACCGCGCTGGAGGACGTCAGCCTCGACGTCCGGCCGGGGGAGTTCGTGTCCCTGGTCGGACCCAGCGGCTGCGGCAAGTCCACGCTGCTGGACCTCGTCGGCGGCTTCACCCGACCGACCTCGGGCTCCGTGCTGGTCGGCGGGCGGCCGGTGACCGGCCCGGGACTGGACCGCGGGCTGGTCTTCCAGCAGTACGCGCTGCTCCCGTGGCGGACGGCGCTGGGCAACGTCGAGCTCGGGCTGGAGGCGGGGGAGCTGTCCCGCCGGGAGCGCCGCGCGGTCGCCCGGGAGCACCTGGAGCTCGTCGGGCTGGCCGGCTTCGAGGACCGCTACCCGCACCAGCTGTCGGGCGGCATGCGCCAGCGCGTGGCCATCGCGCGCAGCCTCGCGTTCGACCCCGAGGTCCTGCTGATGGACGAGCCGTTCGCCGCCCTGGACGCCCAGACGCGGGAGACCCTGCAGGGGGAGCTGCTGCGGATCTGGGACCGCACCGGCAAGACCGTCGTGTTCATCACCCACGGCATCGACGAGGCGGTCCTGCTCGGCCAGCGGGTCGCCGTGATGAGCGCGCGGCCGGGGCGGGTCCGGGCGGTGCTCGACGTCCCGCTGGACCTGGCGAGCCGGCTGGGCGACGTCCGCTCCGACCCCCGCTTCGTGCAGGTCCGCCACCGGGTGTGGGAACTCCTGCAGGACGACGCCCCCGCCCCGGCGCCGGTGGCGGCCGAGCGCGGCCCGGCGCGGGAGGTGGTCGGCGTTGGCTGACACCGGCCTCCGCGACCGGCCCGCCGCCGCGTCGCGGCCGGGCGTGGCCGACCGGCCGGCGGCCCGCCGGGTGCGGGTCGCCGGGCGGGCGGCGCGGCGGCTGGTCCTGCGGACCGCGGCGATCGCGGCGTTCCTGCTGCTGTGGCAGGTCGCCCCCAGCGCCGGCTGGGTGGACCGGGCGCTGATCCCGCCGCTGTCGGAGGTCCTCGCCGCCTGGCAGGGGCTCGCGGCCGACGGACAGCTGTGGAGCAACACGTCCGCGAGCCTGCAGCGCGCGCTCGCCGGCTTCGCCCTCGCCGTCGTCGTCGCCGTCCCGCTCGGGCTGCTCATCGCCTGGTACCGCCCGGTGCGTGACCTCCTCGAGCCGCTGCTCGAGGTGTTCCGCAACACCGCGGCCCTGGCCCTGCTGCCGGTGTTCACCGTGCTGCTGGGCATCGGGGAGACGTCGAAGATCGCGATCGTCGTCTACGCCTGCTTCTTCCCGGTGCTGCTCAACACCGTCAGCGGCGTGGGAAGCGTGGACCACCTGCTGGTGAAGTCCGCCCGCAGCCTCGGCTTCGGGGAGCTGCGGGTGTTCCAGAAGGTGGTGCTCCCCGCGGCGCTGCCCGCCGTGTTCACCGGCGTCCGCATGGCCGGGGCGTCCGCCGTCCTGGTCCTCATCGCCGCCGAGATGGTCGGGGCCCGGGCGGGCCTGGGCTACCTCGTCACCTACGCGCAGATGAACTTCCTCATCCCGCAGATGTACGCGGGGATCCTCACGATCTCCGCGATCGGGCTGCTCGTGAACGCCGCCCTCGTCTCGATCGAGCGCCGGGCGTCCCGCTGGCGCGCCGACCTTTCCTCCTGACCACCCGCTCGCCCGTGCGCGAGCCCGACGCTGGAGCGTCCCCATGACCCGGCACCTGCACCTCAACGCGTTCCTCATGAACGTGGGCCACCACGAGGCCGCCTGGCGGCACCCGCTGTCCGACCCGGCCGCGGCCCGCTCGGCCCGGCACTACGTCGAGCTGGCCCGCACCGCCGAGCGCGGCCTGCTGGACTCCGTCTTCTTCGCCGACGGCCTGTCGGTCGGCGCGGCCGCCCGGCACAACACCCAGGGCGGCCTGGACCCGCTCGCCGTCCTCAACGCGATCGCCACGCACACCGAGCACATCGGGCTGATCGCCACGGTGTCGACGTCGTTCACCCACCCCTACACGGTGGCCCGCGCCTTCGCGTCGCTGGACCACCTCTCCGGCGGGCGGGCCGGCTGGAACATCGTCACCTCCGGCAGCGAGGCCGAGGCGCGCAACTTCGGCCTCGACCAGCACTACGAGCACGCCGAGCGCTACCGCCGCGCCGCCGAGCACGTCGACGTCGCGATCCAGCTGTGGGACAGCTGGGAGGACGGCGCCCTGGTGGCCGACCAGGCCTCGGGGCTCTACACCGACACCTCCCGGGTGCACGAGATCCGCCACCGCGGCGAGCGCTTCGCCGTCCAGGGGCCGCTGACCACGCCGCGCAGCCCGCAGGGGCGCCCGGTCCTGGTGCAGGCGGGCTCCTCCGAGGACGGCCGGGAGTTCGCCGCCCGCTACGCCGAGGCCGTCTTCACCGCCTGGCAGGCCCTGCCGGGGGCGCTGGCGTTCGCCGGCGACCTGCGGGCCCGGGCCGCGCGGCGGGGCCGCGACCCGGAGCTGCTCAAGATCCTCCCGGGCGTCGTGCCCGTCGTCGGCGACACCGAGACCGAGGCGCGGGCGCTGGCGGCCGAGCTCGACGACCTGCTGGTGTGGGACCACGGCCTCGCCCAGCTGTCGGGGATCCTCACCGTGCCGCTCGGGCACGCCGACCTCGACCGCCGGGTGACCGACCTCGACCTGCCCGACGCCGACCGGGTCAACGGCAACCGCAGCCGCTTCGAGCTGGTGGTGGACCTCGGCCGCGACGAGCAGCTGACCGTGCGGCAGGTGATCGCCCGGCTGGGCGGCGGCCGCGGCCACCGCACCGTCACCGGCACCCCGGAGCAGGTCGCCGACACCCTGGAGGAGTGGTTCCGGGCCGGGGCCGCCGACGGGTTCACCATCATGGCGCCGCTGCAGCCCTCCCAGCTGGAGCGCTTCGTGGACGGGGTCGTGCCGGTCCTGCAGGACCGCGGGCTGTTCCGGCGCGAGTACACCGGCAGCACGCTGCGCGAGCACTATGGGCTGCCCCGCCCGGCCAGCTCGCTGGCCGGCGGCGGGAGGGCGACCTCGCGGCCGCTCGCGGGGACGACGCCCGCGGGCACGTTCGGCGGCCGGCGGCTGCCGGCGCCGGTCGCGAGCTGACGACGGCGGTGGGCCCGGTCCGCCGACCGGGCCCACCCCTCAGCGCGCGGCCTCGCCCCGCCCGACGACGGCGGCGATCCGGTCCACCAGCTCCGGCCACACCTCGCGGGGCAGGTCGTGGCCCATGCCCTCGACCACCCACAGCTCCGCGCCGGGGATCGCCGCGGCCGTGGCCCGGCCGCCGCTGACGTCGACCAGCGCGTCCTGCGCGCCGTGCACCACCAGCGACGGGACCGTGATCTCGCCCAGGTGTCCCGTGCGGTCGTCGGTGGTGAGGATCGCGGCCAGCTGCCGGGCCACCCCGGCCGGGTCGTGCGCGCGGTCGAAGGAGAGGCCGGCCCGCTCGCGCAGCGCCGCCTCGTCGAACTCGAACCCGGGGGAGCCGATCACCCGGTAGGTGTCGACCGCCCGCTGCAGGGCCCCCTCGCGGGTGCGGGCTGCCGGGGCGAGCAGCACGCCCATCGCGGCCTCCGCGGGGGCGCCGACGCCGCGGTCGCCGGTGGTCGACATGATCGAGGTCAGGCTGCGGACCCGCTGCGGGTGCCGGATCGCCAGCGACTGGGCGATCATCCCGCCCATCGAGGCGCCGACCACGTGCGCGCTGTCCAGGCCCAGGGCGTCGAGCAGACCTGCCGTGTCGTCGGCCATGTCCGCCAGCGTGTACGGCGCGCTGCCCGCGCCGGTCAGCAGCGCCATGACGTCCGGGGCGCCGGCGTCGTCCAGGTGCGTGGACAGGCCGATGTCGCGGTTGTCGAAGCGGACGACGTACAGGCCGCGGTCGGCCAGCGCCCGGCAGAACTCGTCGGGCCAGCCGACCATCTGCGTGGCCAGCCCCATGACCAGCAGCAGCGGCGTGTCCTCGGGCGAGCCGAAGGTCTCGTAGGCGATCTCGACGGTCCCTGCGCCGGTGCGCTGCACCCCGGTGTGCTCCATGCCCGCGACGCTAGCCCGCCGCGGCCGTCGGGACCCGGGGACGGCGGGGCGGGTCAACCCCGCCCGCTCATCCGGTGGTACCCGTGCGGGCGCGCCCGGCGCAGCACCGCGGCGGCGCCCGGTGCCAGCGACAGCCGGGAGGGCACCCGCTGCACGGGGATGCCGATCATCTCCTCGTGCCGGCACAGGCCCTCGTCCTCGCGGGCGTGCAGAGGTACCGGTCAGTGGTGCGGATCTGTGTGCCCCCGGCAGGATTCGAACCTGCGCCCCTGCCTCCGGAGGGCAGTGCTCTATCCCCTGAGCTACGGGGGCTCGGGGCACGGACGAAGTTACCAGCCCCGTCCGGCCCGGCCGACGGCGGTCCCCGTCACGGCGGCGGCAGCGGGGTGCCGCCGCGCGCCGCGAGCATCGACGTCATCGTCGTCGTCTCGGCCGCCTGGGTCTCGGCGATCGAGCGGGCCAGCGACCGGACGGCGTCCGTCCCGCCGTGCTCGGCGGCGTACACGGCCATCTCCGCGCCGCCCTGGTGGTGGCGGGTCATCAGCCGCAGGAACTGGACGTCGAACGCGGTGCCCGACAGGCCCCGCAGCTCCGTCAGCTCCTCGTCGGTGGCCATGCCGGGCATGAGCGCCGCCCCGCCGCCCATGTCCATGCCGTCCATGCCGCCGGACGGGTGGCCACCGTGCCCGCCGTCCATCCACGACATGTGCGCCTCGCCGGTGAGCGGCAGGCCCCACAGCGTCAGCCAGCCCTGCATCCGCCCCACCTGGTTGGTCTGCGTCGCGGAGATGTCGAAGGCGAGCTGGCGGACCTCCGGGTCGGTGCTGCGCTCGAGCGCCAGGTTCGCCATCTCGACGGCCTGCAGGTGGTGCACCGCCATGTCACGCGCGAAACCGGCGTCTACGGAGTCCGTGGCCGGGGTGGCCGGCGTCGCGTCGTCCCCGAGGCCGAGCGCCACGGCGAGCCCGCCGCCCAGGACCACCAGCGCGACCGCGATGACCGCGAGCAGCGCGGTCCGCAGCGGCCGGCGGGGCGCCGGGGCCGGGGCCTCGGCGGCGTGGTGCTCGGCCACGGCGGTCACGGCGCGGTCGAGCCGGTGGCGGCCGGGTCGGTGCTGCCGTCGGTCGGGGTGGTCGGCGCGTCCGAGGGCATGCTCTGCGTGCCGTCGCTGGCCTGGCCCGCCACCAGCGGCGAGGCGAGGAAGGCGGGGTTCTCGCAGCTGGCGCCGATCTCGGGGTAGTGGCCCTCGACCTCGGCGTTCTGCGTCAGCAGGTCGGCGAACTCGGCGAGCCGCCCGTCGTCGGCGGAGTCCACCTTCAGCTGGTGGTTCCAGGACTGGATGCTGACCGGGGAGTCGAGCCCGGCGTAGGGCGACATCATCCGGTAGGGGATGCCGTCGACCAGCTCGCGCAGCGTCGCGACGTCGTCGCCGGACACCTGGTCGGGGTCGTACGTGACCCACACGGCGCCGTGCTCGAGCCCGTGCACCGCGTTCTCGTGCCGGATGTCGACGTCGTAGACCGAGCCGGTGCAGTCGGCCCAGCTGCCGTCGTGCGGGCCGCCGACCGGCGGGGACTCCTGGTAGTCCACCGGGGTGGTGACGTGCTCCTGGCCGGCCGCGTAGTCGAAGGTCTGCACGCCCGAGATCTCGTCGACCGCGTCGACGGCCTCCGCGTCGGCCTCGCGCACCTTGAGGACGGCGTAGGTGAGCACCGCGCCGGCGAAGACGACGACGGCGATCGCGGCGGCGATCAGGCCCCACGGCCGCTGCGCGGTGACGACGTTCGCCGGCGGGCGGGTGCGCCCACCGGAACCGCCCCGACCGCCACCGGCCGGGCGCGACCCGCTGCCGCCGCGGCCGGACGACGACGAGCCGTTCCGGCCGGCGGCTCCGCGCGCGCCCCGGGCGTCGCCGGGCTTACCGTCCTTGGGCACAGCTGCTCCTCGTGCTCGTCCTCGCCGACCCGCACGTCGCCGGTCCGCCGGGGCGACGCCGGGCCACCCCGGCGAGCGAGTCTAGGTCGGTTCCCTGTGCGTGCCCCGGACCTCGGCCGGGGCGCTGCGGCGGGCCCCGTACGATCGCGCGGTGACACCCGAGCAGTTGCGCGACCTGGTCCGGACCGCGGTCGGGGCGGCGGTCGGGCGCGGCACGCTCGCCGTCCCCGTCCCCGACGACCTCGTCGTCGAGCGCCCCAAGAACCCCGAGCACGGCGACTACGCCACCAACGTCGCGCTGCGGCTGGCCAAGCCGGCCGGTCGCCCGCCGCGCGAGGTGGCCGAGGTGCTGGCGGAGGAGCTGCGGGCGCTCCCGGCCATCGACCGGGTCGACGTCGCCGGTCCCGGCTTCCTCAACATCACCCTCGCCCAGGGCGCGCTGGGCCGGATCGCCGTCGACGCGGTGACCGCGGGGGAGGCGTACGGCCGCACCGGCGCGCTGTCCGGTGTCCGGCTGGACCTGGAGTTCGTCTCGGCCAACCCGACCGGGCCGGTGCACATCGGCGGCAGCCGGTGGGCCGCGGTGGGCGACGCGATCGGCCGCCTGCTGGAGGCCAGCGGCGCCGACGTGACCCGCGAGTACTACATCAACGACGCCGGGGCGCAGATCGACCGCTTCGCCCGCAGCCTGCACGCCGCGGCCAACGGCCGGCCGGTGCCCGAGGACGGCTACGGCGGCACCTACATCGGCGACATCGCCGCCCAGGTCGTCGCCGCCGAGCCCGCGGTGACCGGCCTGGACGAGGCCGCCCAGGTGCAGGTGTTCCGCGACCGCGGCGTCGCGCTGATGGTCGACGAGATCCGCCGCTCGATGGAGGGCTTCGGCGTCGGCTTCGACGTGTGGTTCAGCGAGAAGTCGCTGTACGACTCGGGCGCGGTGGAGAAGGCGATCGGCCGGCTGCGCGACCAGGGCCACGTCTACGAGTCCGACGGCGCGGTGTGGCTGCGGACGACGACGTTCGGCGACGACAAGGACCGCGTGCTGGTCAAGGCCGACGGCGAGACGACCTACTTCGCCTCCGACTGCGCCTACTACCTGGACAAGCGGGCCCGCGGCTTCGACAAGGTCGTGATCATGCTCGGGGCCGACCACTCCGGGTACGTCGGCCGGTACAAGGCGCTGGTCGCGGCCACCGGCGACGACCCGGCCGTGCACCTGGAGATCCTCATCGGGCAGCTGGTCAACCTGCTGCGCGGCGGGGAGCCGGTCCGGATGAGCAAGCGGGCCGGCACGATCGTGCTGCTGTCCGACCTCGTCGACGCCATCGGGGTGGACGCCGCCCGCTACGCCCTGGCCCGGGCGTCGGTGGACCAGATGATCGACATCGACGTCGACGTGTGGAGCCGGCAGACCAACGAGAACCCGGTCTTCTACGTCCAGTACGCCCACGCCCGGATCTCCTCGCTGCTGCGCAACGCCACCGACCTGGGCCTCGCCCCGGCCGTCGCCGACGTCGACCCGGCGCTGCTGGTCCACGACCGGGAGAACGACCTGCTCCGGGCGCTCGGGGAGTTCCCGCGGACCGTCACCTCGGCCGCGGAGCTGCGCGCCCCGCACCGGGTGGCCCGCTACCTGGAGGAGCTGGCCGGCACCTACCACCGGTTCTACGACTCCTGCCGGGTGCTGCCCCGCGGCGACGAGGAGGCCGGCCCGCTGACCGCGGCGCGGCTGACCCTCTGCGCGGCGACCGCCGTCGTGCTGCGCAACGGCCTCGGCCTGCTCGGCGTCACCGCCCCGGAGCGGATGTGAGGGCGCACCCGGCCGGCCCGCTGCACGGCGCCTTCGAGGTGGCCTCGGCGGTCGGTGCGCCCCCGGCCGACCTCGGCGCGCTCGACCCCGCCGTGTGGCCGCGCTCGGCGACCCGCGTCGACGGCGAGCTGCACCTGGCCGGCCGCGCGGTCACCGACCTGGCGCGCGAGCACGGCACCCCGCTGTTCGTCCTCGACGAGGCGGACTTCCGCGGCCGCGCCGCCGACTTCGCCACCGCGTTCGCGGGCGAGGGGGCCGACGCCGACGTGCACTACGCGTCCAAGGCCTTCCTGTGCGGCCAGGTCGCGCGCTGGATCGCCGAGGACGGGCTGCACCTGGACGCCTGCAGCGGCAACGAGCTCGCCGTCGCCTTGGCCGCGGGCTTCCCGGCGGAGCGGATCGCGCTGCACGGCAACAACAAGTCCCTCGTCGAGCTGCAGCTGGCGGTCGACGCCGGCATCGGGCACGTCGTCGTCGACTCGTTCGACGAGATCGACCGCCTGGTGCCGCTGGCCGCCGCGCGGGTGGCCGCCGGCGGTGCGCCGGTGCCGGTGCTGATCCGCACGACGGTCGGCATCGAGGCCCACACCCACGAGTTCATCGCCACCGCGCACGAGGACCAGAAGTTCGGGTTCTCGCTGGCCACCGGCGACGCGCTCACCGCCGCCGTCCGGATCATCCGCGAGCCGGCGCTGGACCTCTCCGGCCTGCACAGCCACATCGGCTCGCAGATCTTCGACACCGCCGGCTTCGAGGCCGCCGCGCACCGCGTGGTGGGCCTGATGGGGCAGGTCGCGCAGGCCACCGGGCACGTGCTGGGCCAGCTGAACCTCGGCGGCGGCTTCGGCATCGCCTACCTGCCCGAGGACGACCCGGTCAGCCCCGCCGACGTCGCCCGGCGGTTGCGCGCCGTGGTCGCCGCCGAGTGCTCGGCGCTGGACCTGCCGGTGCCGCGGCTGGCCGTCGAGCCCGGCCGCGCCATCGCCGGCCCCGGCACGGTGACCCTCTACGAGATCGGCACCATCAAGCCGGTCCGCCTGGGGTCCGGCGGCGGCACCGCCGGCGCGCCCGCCGTGCGCAACTACGTGTCCGTGGACGGCGGGATGAGCGACAACATCCGCACCGCCCTCTACGACGCCGCCTACACCTGCGTGCTGGCCAACCGCACGTCGACCGCGCCGCCGGCGCTGTGCCGGGTGGTCGGCAAGCACTGCGAGAGCGGTGACGTCCTGGTCCGCGACCTGTGGCTGCCGTCGGACGTCGTCCCCGGCGACCTGCTCGCGGTCGCCGCGACCGGCGCCTACTGCTGGTCCATGGCCAGCAACTACAACTACCTGCTCAAGCCGCCGGTGGTGGCCGTGCGGGACGGCGTCGCCACGGAGATCGTGCGCCGTCAGACACTGTCGGACGTGTTCGCCCTCGACGCCGTCCTCGCCGGCCTGCCCGCGCCCTCCCCGGCGATCGACCAGCCCGCGCCCGAGCACGCCGCGGGGGTCTCCTCGTGAGCGCTCCGCTGCGCGTCGCGCTGCTGGGCTGCGGCACCGTCGGCGGCGCGGTGCTGCGGCTGCTGGAGGAGCAGTCCGGCGACCTCGCCGCCCGCATCGGCCGTCCGGTGGAGGTGGCCGGCGTCGCCGTCCGCCGTCCCGACCGGCACCCGGGCGTCCCCGCCGCGCTGCTCACCACCGACGCGCACGCGCTGGTCACCCGCCCGGACGTCGACCTCGTCGTCGAGGTGATCGGTGGGATCGAGCCGGCCCGGTCGCTGCTGCTGGCCGCGTTCGCCGCCGGCAAGTCCGTGGTGAGCGCGAACAAGGCGCTGCTGGCCGAGGACGGCGTGGCACTGCACGCCGCGGCGGCCGAGGCCGGCGTGGACCTCTACTACGAGGCGGCGGTGGCCGGCGCCATCCCGATGCTGCGCCCGCTGCGCGAGTCGCTGGCCGGCGACCAGCTGCGCCGCGTGGTCGGCATCGTCAACGGCACGACGAACTACATCCTGTCCCGCATGGCCGAGACCGGGGCCGGCTTCAGCGAGGCGCTGGCCGAGGCGACCGACCTGGGCTACGCCGAGGCGGACCCGACGGCCGACGTCGACGGCTTCGACGCCGCCGCCAAGGCCGCGATCCTGGCCTCGCTGGCCTTCCACACGCCGGTCACCGCCGCCGACGTCTACCGTGAGGGCATCTCCGCGGTCACCTCCGCCGACGTCGCCCGGGCCGCCGAGATCGGCTGCACGGTGAAGCTGCTGGCCATCTGCGAGCGCGTGGAGGGCGAGGGCGGCGCGTCGGTGGCCGCCCGGGTCCACCCGGCGATGATCCCGACGACGCACCCGCTGGCCGCGGTCGGCGGGTCGTTCAACGCCGTCTTCGTCGAGGCCGAGGCCGCCGGCGAGCTGATGTTCTACGGGCGCGGTGCCGGCGGCGAGCCGACCGCCAGCGCCGTCCTCGGCGACCTCGTGGCGGTGGCCCGCAACCGGGTCGCCGGGGTCGCCGGGCCGGGCGTCACCACCTACGCGGGGCTGCCGGCGCGGCCGATCGCGGAGACGCCGACCCGCTACCACGTCAGCCTCGACGTGGCCGACCGGCCCGGCGTGCTGGCGACCGTGGCCCAGGAGTTCGCCCGACAGGGCGTCAGCATCGCGACCGTGCGCCAGGACGGGCACGACGACGCCGCGTCGCTGGTGATCGTCACGCACAGCGCGCCGGACGCCGCGCTGTCGGCGACCGTCACCGCGCTGCGGGAGATGCCCGCGGTCCGCGGGGTCACGAGCGTGCTCAGAGTGGAGGGGCTGTCATGACCGGGACGCTGCGCGGGAGCGTGTCGCCGCACTGGCCGGGGCTGATCGAGGCCTACCGGTCCCGGCTGCCGGTCACCGAGACCACCCCGGTGGTGACCCTGCAGGAGGGCGCCACGCCGCTGGTGCCCGCCGTGGAGCTGTCCCGGCGGACCGGCTGCGACGTCTACCTCAAGGTCGAGGGCGCCAACCCGACCGGTTCGTTCAAGGACCGCGGGATGACCATGGCCATCACCAAGGCCAAGGAGGAGGGCGCGCAGGCCGTCATCTGCGCGTCCACCGGCAACACCAGCGCCAGTGCCGCCGCCTACGCCGCGCGGGCCGGGATGGTCTGCGCCGTCCTCGTGCCGCAGGGCAAGATCGCGCTCGGCAAGCTCGCCCAGGCGCTCGTGCACGGCGCCAAGCTGCTGCAGGTCGACGGCAACTTCGACGACTGCCTCGCGCTGGCCAGCAAGCTCGCCATCGACTACCCGGTCAGCCTGGTGAACAGCGTCAACCAGTACCGCATCGAGGGCCAGAAGACGGCGTCGTTCGAGGTCGTCGACGTCCTCGGCGACGCCCCCGACGTCCACTGCCTGCCGGTCGGCAACGCCGGCAACATCACCGCCTACTGGCAGGGCTACCGCGAGTACGCGGCCGACGGGACCGCGACCCGCACCCCGCGGATGTGGGGCTTCCAGGCCGCCGGGTCCGCCCCGATCGTCGACGGCGCGGTGGTCGAGCACCCGCAGACGATCGCCACCGCGATCCGGATCGGCAACCCCGCGTCGTGGACCAAGGCGCTGGCCGCGCGCGACGAGTCGGGCGGGCGCATCGACGCCGTCACCGACCGCGAGATCCTGGCCGCCTACCGTCTCCTGGCCCGCACCGAGGCCGTGTTCGTCGAGCCGGCCTCGGCCGCCTCGGTCGCCGGTCTGCTGAAGACGGCGGAGGCCGGCGAGCTGGAGCCGGGGCAGCGGGTCGTCTGCACGGTCACCGGCAACGGCCTCAAGGACCCGGAGTGGGCCATCTCGGGCGCGCCCGCGCCGGTCACCGTCCCCGTCGACGCGGCCGCCGCGGCCGCGCAGCTGGGCCTGTGACCTCGGCGGCCGGGGGAGCGGACCCCGCCACCACCGGCTCCTCGGTGCGGATCCGCGTCCCGGCCACCAGCGCGAACCTCGGCCCGGCCTTCGACTGCGCCGGGCTGGCCCTGAGCTGCCACGACACGGTCGAGTTCGCGCTGGCCGAGCGCGGGTCGACGGAGATCGTGATGCGGGGGGAGGGGGCGGGGACGCTCCCCACCGACGAGCGGCACCTGGTCGTGCAGGCCTTCCGCGCCGGGTGCGCGGAGCTCGGGTGGAACGCGCCGGGTGTGCGCATCGTGGCCGAGAACGGCATCCCGCAGGGGCGCGGGATGGGCTCGTCGGCCGCGGCCGTCGTCGCCGGCCTGCTCGCGGCCTGGGCGCTGTGCCCCTCCGTGGACGCGATCGACACCGCGGCGGTGCTGCGGATGGCCGATGCGATGGAGGGCCACCCCGACAACGTGGCCGCGTGCCTGCTGGGCGGCGCGACGCTGTCGTGGTCGGCGCCCGGTGGTGCGGGCGCCGAGTCGCTGCAGGTCTCGCCGGAGGTGCTGCCGGTCGTGCTGGTGCCGGAGACGGTGCTGCCCACCCACGTGGCGCGCACGCTGCTGCCGGCGACGGTCCCGCACGCCGACGCCGCCTTCAACGCCGGGCGTGCCGCGCTGCTGGTGCACGCGCTGACGACCGAGCCCGCGCTGCTGCTGACCGCGACGGAGGACCGGCTGCACCAGCGGCAGCGGGCGAGCGCGATGCCGGAGTCGCTGGAGCTGCTGGACCGCCTGCGGGCCGCCGGGCACGCGACCGTGGTCTCCGGCGCCGGGCCCAGCCTGCTGGTGCTCACCCGGGTCCACCCCGACGACCCGCCGGGGGACCCGGCCGCCGCGGTGCGGGTGCGCGAGGTGACGGCGCTGACCCCGCTGGGGTGGCGGGTGCTCCCGCTGACGGTGGACGACACCGGTGCGCGGGTGCTGCCGGACGCTCGGGTATCGTCCTGATAACGAGGAACACACCGGCGACGACCAGCGTTGTCCTGCTCGTGAGCGAGATCTAGGCTCGCGCTGCAGCCGCTCCGCTGGAGCCGGCCTCGCGCGGGGCGTTGCCGACGGCGGTCCGTCGTCGCAGATCCCGCCTCGCACCATGACGACCCCCTCCTCCCTGCCGGCTCCGAAGACGCGGGCCGGCCGGTCGGACCGGGTCACCCCCTGCGCTTACAGGCGCAGGTCACCGCAGGGAAGGACCTGTACGTGAGCGAAACCACCGACCTCGTCGCCGCGCCCCAGGGTGCTGCCGACGAGGCGTCTGCCGTTTCTGGGCCGGCGGGCCGATCCCGCCGCCGCGGCAGTGGCCTGTCGGGGATGCTGCTGCCCGAGCTGCAGCGCCTGGCGACCGAACTCGGCATCTCCGGCACCGCCCGGATGCGCAAGGGCGACCTCGTGGCCGCCATCTCCGCCCGTCAGGTGGCCGCCATCTCCGCCCGTCAGGTGGGCGGCAACGGGACCGACACCGCCGACGCGGCCGACTCCCGGGACGGCGTCCCCGCGCCGCGGGGCGCCGCCGCGACCGCGGCCCCGCTGGAGGCCCCCGTCAGCGGCGGCGCCAACGGCGGCCCCCTGACGGCCCCGGACGCGGCGCCCGCCGCCGAGCCCACCGCGCCGGTGGCCGCCGAGCAGCCGCGCCGCCGCCGGGCGGCCAGCCGCCCGGCCGGCGCCCCCACCGCCGACGCCCCCGAGGCCCAGCCCGCCGGCGCGCCGGCCACGTCCGAGCGCCCGCGCACGGACGAGGCCCGCACGGAGCACTCCCGTACGGAGCAGCCCCGCACGGAGGACGTCCGGACCGAGGACACCCGGACCGACGACGAGCGGACCGAGGGGGACCGGCCCGCCCGCACCCGCGGGCGCAACCGCGACCGGGACGGCGACCGCACGCGGGACCGCGACGGCGAGCGCGCGCAGCGCGACGGCAACCGCGAGCGGGACGGCGAGCGCGCCCCCCGCGACGGCAACCGGGAGCGCGACGGCGAGCGGGCCCCCCGCGACGGCGGCCGCGGCGAGCGCGGCGACAACCGTGGCGAGCGCGGCGACAGCCGGGGCGAGCGCGGCGACAACCGGGGCGAGCGCGACGGCGGCCGCGGCGGGCGCACCGACAACCGCACCGACGGGCGCGGCGACACCCGCCCCGACCCGCGTGCCGCCCGGGACGACCGCGACGAGGACGACGACGACTTCGACGGCCGCGGCCGTCGCGGCCGGCGCTACCGCGACCGCAACCGTCGCGGCGGGCGCGACCGCTACGACCAGCCGGGCGAGCCGACCGTCAGCGACGACGACGTCCTGCTGCCGGTGGCCGGCATCCTCGACGTGCTGGACAACTACGCGTTCGTCCGTACCTCGGGGTACCTGACCGGCCCCAACGACGTCTACGTCTCCCTGTCCCAGGTGCGCCGGTACGGCCTGCGCCGCGGTGACGCGATCACCGGCGCCGTCCGTCAGCCCCGCGAGGGCGAGCGCAAGGACAAGTACAACGCGCTGGTCCGCCTCGACACGGTCAACGGCCTGGACCCCGAGCAGGCCAAGCAGCGGCCGGAGTTCACCAAGCTGACCCCGCTGTACCCGCAGGACCGGCTCCGCCTGGAGACCGAGCCCCAGCAGCTCACCACGCGCGTCATCGACCTGGTCATGCCGATCGGCAAGGGCCAGCGCGCGCTCATCGTCAGCCCGCCCAAGGCCGGCAAGACGATGGTGCTGCAGGCGATCGCCAACGCGATCACGACGAACAACCCCGAGTGCCACCTCATGGTCGTCCTCGTCGACGAGCGGCCCGAGGAGGTCACCGACATGCAGCGGTCGGTGAAGGGCGAGGTCATCGCCTCGACCTTCGACCGCCCGCCGGCCGACCACACCACGGTCGCCGAGCTGTCGATCGAGCGGGCCAAGCGCCTGGTCGAGATGGGCCACGACGTCGTCGTCCTGCTGGACTCGATCACCCGGCTGGGCCGCGCCTACAACCTGGCGGCCCCCGCCAGCGGGCGCATCCTCTCCGGTGGCGTCGACTCCACGGCGCTCTACCCGCCCAAGCGCTTCCTCGGCGCGGCCCGCAACATCGAGAACGGCGGCTCGCTGACCATCATCGCCTCGGCGCTGGTGGAGACCGGCTCGACGATGGACACGGTCATCTTCGAGGAGTTCAAGGGCACCGGGAACGCCGAGATCAAGCTGGACCGCCGCCTGGCGGACAAGCGGATCTTCCCGGCCGTCGACGTCAACGCGTCGGGCACCCGCAAGGAGGAGATCCTCCTGTCGCCCGACGAGCTGGCGATCGTCATCAAGCTGCGCCGGGTGCTCGCCGCGCTCGACCCGCAGCAGGCGATGGAGCTGCTCCAGGACAAGCTGCGCAAGACGCGCAACAACATCGAGTTCCTGATGCAGATCCAGAAGACGACGCTCGGCCCCGGCGGCGAGTGACCACCCGGCTGTCGGGCGTGCGCACCGGTCGGGGATACTCGACGGTCGACGTACCGCCCGGCAGCCTGGAATGCCGCACCGGTGGGCGGCGTTCACGACTACAGCACCGACACCTGCGGAAGAGGTCCACGGCATGAAGCCCGGCATCCACCCCGAGTACCACACCACCACGGTGACCTGTGGTTGCGGGAACACCTTCACCACCAAGAGCACCGTCCCCAGCGGTCAGCTGACCGTCGAGACCTGCTCCGCCTGCCACCCGTTCTACACGGGCAAGCAGCGGATCCTCGACACCGGTGGCCGCGTCGCCCGCTTCGAGAAGCGGTTCGGCAAGCGCGCCGGCTCCAAGGTCCCGGCCGGCGAGTAGCGCTCCCGACGGCGCCCGTCCCCACCCCTCCCGGGTGGGGACGGGCGCCGTCGTCGTGTCCGCACCCCGAACCCCCGCGACCCGCACCCCGCGCCAGGAGGCCCGCCCATGAGCACGACCGACGTCGGCAGCGACCGGCTGCGCGGGCTGCTCGACGAGCACGCCGCGCTCGAGGTCGAGCTCGCCGACCCGGCGGTGCACGCCGATGCCGGCCGCGCCCGGCGCCTCGGGCGGCGCTACGCCCAGCTCGCGCCGGTCGTCGAGACCGCTCGCGCGCTCGACCAGGCCCGCGACGACCTGGCCGCCGCCCGCGAGCTGTCCGCCGAGGACGCGTCCTTCCGCGCCGAGGCCGAGGCGCTGGAGCAGCAGATCGGGGAGCTGGAGGACCGGCTGCGCGAGCAGCTGCTGCCCAAGGACCCCGACGACGACAAGGACGTCATCCTCGAGATCAAGGCCGGCGAGGGCGGCGCGGAGTCGGCGCTGTTCGCCGGCGACCTGCTGCGCATGTACCTGCGCTACGCGGAGCGGCGCGGCTGGGCGACGGAGGTGCTCGACGCGGTCGACGCCGAGCTCGGCGGGTACAAGGACGTCGCGGTCGCCATCAAGTCCCGCGGCGACGAGGGCATCTGGTCGCGGCTGAAGTTCGAGGGCGGCGTGCACCGCGTGCAGCGGGTCCCGGTGACCGAGAGCCAGGGGCGCATCCACACCTCCGCCGCCGGCGTGCTCGTGCTCCCCGAGGCCGAGGAGGTCGACGTCACGGTCGACCCCAACGACCTGCGCATCGACGTCTTCCGCTCGTCCGGCCCCGGCGGGCAGAGCGTCAACACCACCGACTCCGCGGTGCGCATCACGCACCTGCCGACCGGCATCGTGGTGAGCTCGCAGAACGAGAAGAGCCAGCTGCAGAACAAGGAGTCCGCGCTGCGCGTGCTGCGCTCCCGGCTGCTGGCCGCCGCCCGCGAGGAGGCCGCCGCCACCGCCAGCGACCAGCGCCGCAGCCAGGTCCGCACGGTCGACCGCAGCGAGCGGGTGCGCACCTACAACTTCCCGGAGAACCGGATCAGCGACCACCGGGTCGGCTTCAAGGCGCACAACCTCGACGCGGTCCTGGACGGCGACCTCGACGCGGTCATCGACGCCCTGATGCGCGCGCACACCGCCGAGCTGCTGGCGGCCGGCTCCTGAACCCGCGCGCGCTGGTGGCCGACGCCGCCCGCCGGCTCGCCGACGCCGGCGTCGAGTCCCCCCGGGTGGACGCCGAGCTGCTGCTCGCCCACGCCACCGGCCGGACCCGCGCCGGCCTGGTCACCCTCGACGCGGTCGAGCCCGGGGCCGCCGCCCGCTTCGCCGAGCTGCTCGACCAGCGCGCCGACCGGGTGCCGCTGCAGCACCTCACGGGCCGGGCGGCGTTCCGTCACCTGGAGCTCGCCGTCGGTCCCGGCGTCTTCGTGCCCCGGCCGGAGACCGAGCAGCTGGCCGGCTGGGCGCTGGAGCGGCTCGCGAGCGTGCCGGAGCCCGTCGTCGTCGACCTCGGGACCGGGTCGGGCGCGCTCGCGCTGGCGATCGCCCAGGAGCACCCCGGGGCCCGGGTCACGGCCGTGGAGCGCGACGCCGGCGCCATCGAGTGGACGCGGGTCAACGCGGCCGCCCGGGCCGCCGCGGGGGACCGGCCGGTGCAGGTGCTCGCCGGCGACATGACCGACCCCGGCCTGCTCGTCGACCTCGACGGCCGCGTGGACGTCGTCGTCTCCAACCCGCCGTACGTGCCCGACGGCGCCCGCCTGCCCCGGGAGGTCGCCGACCACGACCCGCCGCTCGCGCTGTGGGGCGGTCCCGACGGGCTGGACGTCGTGCGCGGACTGCTGCGCACCGCGGCCCGGCTGCTGCGGCCCGGTGGCTGGCTGGGCATCGAGCACGCCGACCAGCAGGGCACGGCGCTGCCGGCCCTCGTCCGCGCCTCCGGTGGCTGGGCCGACGTCGCCGACCACCCCGACCTCGCCGGCCGGCCTCGGTTCACGACGGCTCAGCGCGCCGGGCAGTCCTCCGCGACGTAGCCCGGGGTCCCCGGCGCGGCGTCGAGCCGGCCGCCGGACCGCGTCCAGCTGTCCAGGTCGTCGAGCTCGATCGCGTCGAAGCCGTCCGCCGCGCACCCGTCGACCCAGGGCCCGACCAGCGCCAGCACCGCGTCGCGCTGCGCGGGCGTGGAGACGTCGAACAGGAACTCGCCGGGCCGGCCCGGGTCCTCCAGCGGCATCCCGGTCCCGTCGCGCAGCAGCAGCAGCAGCCCGGCCGGGGTCTCGGCGCCGGTCCGCCGCAGCCCACGACGCCGCACGCCGCGGCCAGCAGCACCGCCCCGACCGCCCGCCGCACGCGCCGCAGCGTCGGTGGGGGAGACTGACCGGCCGTGGCCGACCTCTACGACTGCTCCGACCCCGAGGGCCGCACCGCCGGCATCGACGCCGCTGCTGGGGCGATCAACCGGGGCGAGCTGGTGCTGCTGCCGACCGACACCGTCTACGGCGTCGCCGCCGACGCCTTCAAGCCCGAGGCCGTGACCCGGCTGCTGGCCGCCAAGAACCGCGGCCGCGCCATGCCGGTGCCGGTGCTCATCGGCGAGGCCTTCACGCTGGCCGGGCTGGTCACCCGCATCCCCCCGGTGGCCACCCGGCTCGCCGAGGAGTTCTGGCCCGGCGGGCTCACCCTCGTGGTCGAGCACGCACCCTCGCTGGCGTGGGACCTCGGCGACGCGGAGGGCACCGTCGCGGTGCGCCTCCCCGACGACGACATCGCCCGCGACCTGCTGCGCCGCTGCGGGCCGCTGGCCGTCTCCAGCGCCAACCGCTCCGGGCGCCCGGCCGCCACCGACGCGGCCGAGGCGGTCGCGCAGCTGGGGGAGCGGGCAGCGGTCGTCCTCGACGGCGGCCCGCGCGCCGGCTCGACCGCCAGCACCATCGTCGACTGCACGACGCCGACGCCGCGCGTGCTCCGCGTGGGGGCCATCGACGTCGAGCGACTGCGCGCCGTCGTCCCCGAGATCACCGACTGAGGCCCCGCGCCGTCACCCTCCGTCCCCGGGCGGGGGCGATACCGTGGACCGACAGCCGTCGTCCAGCCCGGGAGATCCCCCGATGCGCATCCCCGGCCGGGGCACTCCGCCAGCAGCGCCGCAGGGCGCCGGCTGAGCCATGCGCGAGTACCTCCTGGCTCTCCTGACCGCGGGGCTGGTCACCTTCCTCGCCACCCCGGTGGTGCGGATCGCCGCCGTGCGGCTGCGGATGATGGCCGCCCCCCGCGAGCGGGACGTGCACGTCATCCCCACCCCGCGCGGCGGGGGAGTGGCGATGTACCTGGGTGTGGCCGCGGCGATCCTCGTCGCCACGCGGCTCCCGGCGCTGCAGCGCACCTTCGACGACTCCCAGACCGCCGCCGTGCTGGTGGCCGGCGGGCTGATCTGCCTGCTCGGGGTGCTCGACGACAAGTTCGGTCTCGACGCCCTCACCAAGCTGACCGGTCAGATCGCCGCCGCCGGGGTCATGGTCCTGCTCGGCGTGCAGCTGTCCTTCGTGTTCCTGCCGGTCGCCGACCTGGGCACGATCTCGCTCGGCCCGGACGTCGGCGTCCCGCTGACGATCCTGCTCACCGTCCTGACGGTGAACGCGCTCAACTTCATCGACGGCCTCGACGGGCTCGCCGCCGGTGTCTCGGCGATCGCCGCCCTCGCGTTCTTCGCCTACAGCTACAACCTCGGCCTCACCGGCTACGACGACGTCGCCAGCGCGCCGGCGCTCATCACCGCCGTGCTGGCAGGGGCGTGCCTGGGGTTCCTGCCGCACAACTTCAGCCCGGCCCGGATCTTCATGGGCGACTCGGGGTCCATGCTGGTCGGCCTGATGCTGTCGGCCGCGGCGGTGACGGCGACCGGGAACGTCGACCCGCAGTCGTTCGACTCGGCGGCCAGCCTGCTGCCGCTGGCGCTGCCCCTGCTGGTGCCGATCGCCGTCCTGTTCATCCCCTTCATCGACCTGCTCATGGCCGTGATCCGGCGGACCCGCCGCGGCCGGTCGCCGTTCTCGCCGGACAAGATGCACCTGCACCACCGGCTGCTGGCCATCGGCCACTCGCACCGGCGGGCCGTGCTGGTCATGTACTTCTGGGCCGCACTGCTGTCCGGCGGCGCGGTCGGGCTGTCGATCACCGGCGGCCGGGTCGAGCTGCTCGTGGGCATCGGCGCGCTGCTCGTCGTCGGCGTCGTCGTGGTGCTCGCCCCGCGGACCCGCCGCGCCGCGCGCGAGGCGCGTGCCGCGGAGCTGGTGGCGATGCGGACCCGCAGCCGGGCGGCGCACCCGTCCTCGCGCGCCGCCCGCCCGGCGGAGCCGTCGGCCGGCGCACCCGGCGCCCCGACAGGCACCGCCGCCACCCCCCGCACGCCCGGCGCCGGCCAGGTGGTGCGATGAGCGGCATGCCTCCCGAGGAACCCGGCTGGGACCTGTCCTTCCTGCGGGTCGGTGCCCTGGCCACCCTCGCGGTCACCGCCGTCGCGGCGCCGGTCACCGGCCTCGTCGCCGGGTGGGACGCCGCGGTCGGGGTGCTCCTGGGCGCCGCCGTGGTGACGGCGTTCTTCGCGGTCAGCGGTGTGGCCGTTGCCTGGGCGGGGCGGATCAACGACGCCTTCACCCTGCCGGCCGCGCTCGGCGCCTTCTTCGTCAAGGCGATCGTGCTGTTCGGCCTGCTGAACGCGCTGCCCGAGGACGGGTGGCTGGACCGGCTCACCCTCGCCTGGTCCGTCGTCGCCGGTGCCCTGCTGTGGAGCTGTGTGCAGCTGCGGTGGGTGTGGACCCGGCCGCTGTACTACGTCCCTCCGCCGGCTCCGCCGCGGTAGCCGCTCCCGTCGACAGCCGCTGTGCCGGGCGTGCTCCGCGAGTCGATTGCGACACGCCGTAGTTCTATTGACTGGATGGCGTCGTCGCGCTGGACTCCTGTGGTCCCCGTCACACTAGGTGACGGGACGACCACGGAGGTAGGGCATGACTCGGATCAAGGGTGCGGCACTCTCGGTCGCGCTGTTCCTCACCAGCTTCCTCGCGGTCTCGGCCGTCGGGATGAGCTCGGCCAACGCTGCCTGCACCAGCTTCTCCAAGACGGCGACCTACTCGAGCTCCGGAGAGCACAGCGGCTATCGCATCCGGGGCTACAACAACTGCGCCACCGGCTCCTTCCGTGCCGACATCGCATGGGCGCCGGACACCCCCTGCGCGACCATCGTGCGCAACGGTCACCACGACTGGTACGTCGGCAAGACGCGAGGCGACGTCCGAGGCATCGTCAGCTGCTGACCCCCGCGCCCCGGAGGAGGCCGTCACCCGTAAGGGTGGCGGCCTCCGCCGCGTCGTATGCCGACAACGCCGTGGCCGTCGAGCCCCGACAGGCGGCTGATAGTGTCCGGACCCGATGGCCGAGGACGACCCGACAAGCGGGTCCGCGCGGCCCTCGCCCAGCAGCGCCTCCCGGGGTGGCAGCGGCGCCGAGACCGGATACGCGGTCATCGGGACGCTGATCTCCGGCATGGCGGTCTGGGGCGGGGCCGGGTGGCTGCTCGACCAGTGGCTGGACACGCGTGTGTTCCTCCCGGTCGGCATCATCCTCGGCATGGCGGTGGCGATCTACCTGGTCGTCCTCCGGTACGGCGGACTGCCCTCGCCATCAGGGCCGAAGCACAGCACCAGCCAGGGCGGACGACGGAGCCGGCCCGGGACGCAGAAGGGACAACGGTGACCTCCAGCGCCCTCGCGCTCGCAGGTGTACTCGCTGCCGAGTCCGGCTCGGGTGACGGTTTCGAGGCCCCCGGCCTCGGCGAGTTCTACCCGGAGCCGCTGGCCCAGTTCACGTTCCTGGGTGTCGACTTCGAGATCACCCGCATCACGCTCGGTCTGTGGTTCGCCACCCTCGCGATGCTGGTCTTCATGGTCCTGACGGTGCGCAAGCCGTCGATCATCCCCGGCAAGATGCAGTTCATCGGGGAGAGCGGCTACTCGCTGGTGCGCGACGGCATCGCCCGCGACGTGGTCGGCCCCAAGGGCATCCCCTTCGCGCCGTTCCTCGCCTCGCTGTTCTTCTTCATCCTGGCGAACAACTTCATGTCGATCCTGCCACTCGCGCAGATCTCGCCGATGTCGAAGTTCGCCTTCCCGCTGGTCCTGGCCCTGATCTGCTGGGTTCTCTACATCTACATCGGGATCCGCGAGCAGGGGGCGGGCAGGTACTTCAAGGACATCCTCTTCCTGCCGGGCGTCCCGAAGCCGATGTACATCCTGGTCACGCCGATCGAGATCCTGCAGAACTTCGTCGTCCGGCCGTTCACTCTCGCCGTCCGACTCTTCGCGAACATGTTCGCCGGCCACATGCTGCTGGTCGTCTTCTCCCTCGGCGCCGTCTACCTGTTCCAGGTGGGCAACTACTCGGCCATCTTCGGCCCGGTCTCGGCGCTCATGGCCATCGTGATGACCTTCTTCGAGCTGCTGGTCATCTTCCTGCAGGCCTATGTCTTCACCGTCCTGATGGGCACCTACCTCAACGGCTCCATCGAGGCCGAGCACTGACCGCGCCGCGGTCGATCGCGGCGCACCCCTGATCTGCACCACCGCACCACCCCCGAAAGCCGCCCGGCAGACGCTGGGCGACGACACAGGAGGAACACCTCGCATGGACCTGTTGGCAGAGCTCCAGGGCAGCATCGGCTCGGTCGGCTACGGCCTCGCCGCGATCGGCCCCGGCATCGGTGTCGGCATCGTGTGGGCGGCCTACATCCAGGCCACCGCCCGTCAGCCCGAGTCGGCCGGCCTGACCCGGACCTACGCCTTCCTCGGCTTCGCCCTCTCCGAGGCGCTGGCACTGATCGGCTTCGTCGTCCCCTTCGTCTTCGGCACCTGATCCGTACCTCTGGGTACGGTTCCCGACTCGAGACAGGGACACTGAGAGCATGAGCATCCTCGCTGCGGAGGAGCACAACCCGCTCCTGCCGCCGCTCGGCGAGATCATCATCGGCTTCATCGCGTTCGCGATCGTCATGGTGGTCTTCTTCAAGTTCATCGCGCCGCGGTTCGAGCAGGTCTTCCGCGCCCGGCGTGAGGCGATCGAGGGCGGCATCGAGCGGGCCGAGGCGATGCAGGCCGAGGCCAAGGCGGCGCTGGAGCAGTACCGCGCCCAGCTCGCCGAGGCTCGCACCGAGGCCGCGCAGATCCGCGACCAGGCGCGCGCCGAGGGGCAGCAGATCCTCGAGGAGCTGCGCACGCAGGCCCAGGAGGAGTCGGCCCGGATCGTCGCCCGCGGCGAGGAGCAGCTGGCGGCCTCCCGGCAGCAGGTCCTCAACGAGCTGCGGACGCACATCGGCACGCTCGCCGTGGACCTCGCCGGTCGCGTGGTGGGCGAGTCGCTCACCGACGACGCCCGCCGCAACGGCACGGTCGACCGGTTCCTCGACCAGCTCGAGGGCATGGCCGGCAGCACCGGGGCCACCGTGCCCCAGGGCAGCCGCTGATGGACGCCGCCAGTCGCGCCGCCATGGTCGAGGCGCGGGAGCGCCTCGACCAGCTGACCCGTCCGGCCTCGGGGCTGCTCGAGCGCGCCCGGGACCGGGTCACCGGGCAGCCGCGGGTGATCGCGCCGGAGGAGCTGTCGGGCCTGGCCGACGAGCTGTTCGCCGTGGCGCGGCTGCTCGACGACCAGCCGTCGCTGCGGCGCGCGCTGTCGGACCCGGCGGGCAAGCCGGCCGACCGGGCGGCCCTCGCCCAGCGGCTGCTCGCCGGCAAGGTCTCCGAGGCCGCGCTCGACCTCGTCGAGACGCTCGCCCGGCAGCGCTGGTCGCGGCCGTTCGACCTGATCGAGGCGGCCGAGACGCTCGCGACGGAGGCGGCGCTCGACGCGGCCGACGCCCGCGGGCAGCTCGAGACCGTCGAGGACGAGCTGTTCCGCTTCGGGCGGATCGTCGCCGGTGACCCGGCGCTGTCGCGGATCCTCACCGACCGCACGGCGCCGGCAGCCGGCAAGACGGCGCTGCTGGACCGGCTGCTGCGCGGCCGGGTCAGCCCGACCACCGAGCAGCTGCTGCGCAACCACCTCACCCGGCCCACCGTGGCCAACGCGGAGACCGCCATCGAGCGGCTCTCCGAGGTGGCCTCGCGCCGCCGCGGGCAGTCGGTCGCGCACGTGACCGCCGCGGCCCCGCTGACGGCAGCGCAGGAGCAGCGCCTGTCCGACGTGCTCGGCCGGGTGTACGGCCGCGCCATCGGGCTGCAGGTGACCGTCGACCCCGCGGTGCTCGGGGGTCTGGTGATCCGCGTCGGTGACGAGGTCATCGACGGCAGCGTCCTGCGCCGCCTGGACGAGGCCGGCCGCCGGCTCGTCGGCTGACGCGGCCGCCCGGACCGACCCAGCCACCCACCCAGCCCGCACCACAGACACGAACCCCGCAGGGAAGAGGACGCGAGCCATGGCCGAGCTGACGATCTCCGCAGACGAGATCCGCAGTGCCATCCAGAACTACGTCACCGAGTACTCCCCGGACGTCTCCCGGGAAGAGGTCGGGATCGTCACCGAGGCCGGCGACGGCATCGCCCGGGTCGAGGGCCTGCCCTCGGTCATGACCAACGAGCTGCTCGAGTTCGAGAGCGGCGTGCGCGGTCTGGCCCTGAACCTGGACGTCCGCGAGGTCGGTGTCGTCATCCTCGGTGACTTCGCCGGCATCGAGGAGGGCCAGCAGGTCCGCCGGACCGGCGAGGTCCTGTCGGTGCCCGTGGGCGAGGGCTACCTCGGCCGCGTCGTCGACCCGCTGGGCAACCCGATCGACGGCGGCGGCGCCATCGCCACCTCCGGCCGCCGCGCCCTGGAGCTGCAGGCGCCCACCGTCGTCCAGCGCAAGTCGGTGCACGAGCCGCTGCAGACCGGCATCAAGGCCATCGACGCCATGACGCCGATCGGCCGCGGCCAGCGCCAGCTGATCATCGGCGACCGCCAGACCGGCAAGACGGCCATCGCGATCGACGCGATCATCAACCAGAAGCAGGCCTGGGCCACCGGCGACCCGGCGCAGCAGGTGCGCTGCATCTACGTCGCCGTCGGCCAGAAGGGCTCGACGATCGCCTCGATCCGCTCGGCCCTCGAGGAGGCCGGCGCGATGGAGTACACGACCATCGTCGCCGCCCCGGCGTCGGAGGCCGCGGGCTTCAAGTACATCGCCCCCTACACCGGCTCGGCCATCGGCCAGCACTGGATGTACGAGGGCAAGCACGTCCTCATCGTGTTCGACGACCTCACCAAGCAGGCCGAGGCCTACCGTGCGGTCTCGCTGCTGCTGCGGCGCCCGCCGGGCCGCGAGGCCTACCCCGGCGACGTCTTCTACTTGCACTCCCGCCTGCTGGAGCGCTGCGCGAAGCTGTCCGACGATCTGGGCGCCGGGTCGATGACGGGCCTCCCGCTCATCGAGACCAAGGGCAACGACGTGTCGGCCTACATCCCGACCAACGTCATCTCGATCACCGACGGGCAGATCTTCCTCGAGACGGGTCTGTTCAACTCCGGCGTCCGCCCGGCCATCAACGTCGGCATCTCGGTGTCGCGGGTCGGTGGCTCGGCGCAGATCAAGGCGATGAAGTCTGTCGCCGGCCGCCTGCGGCTGGACCTGGCCCAGTTCCGCGAGCTCGAGGCGTTCTCCTCGTTCTCCTCGGACCTGGACGCCACCAGCCGGGCCACCCTGGACCGCGGTCAGCGCCTGGTCGAGCTGCTCAAGCAGGGCCAGTACAGCCCGTACCCGGTGGAGCGCCAGGTCGTCTCCCTGTGGCTGGGCACCACCGGCAAGCTCGACAAGGTGCCGGTCGGCGACGTCCGTCGCTTCGAGTCCGAGTTCCTGGACTTCATCGGCCGCGGCGAGAACGGCGTCTACGACGAGATCCGCACCTCGCGGGCGCTCGGGGACGACGCGGTGGCCAGCCTGGAGCGCGCCGTCGAGAGCTTCTACGGCCAGTTCCAGCTCTCCGACGGCGGCACGCTGCTGAACGAGCCCGAGGCCGAGGCCATGAACGCGTCCGAGCGTGGCCAGGAGCGCGTCCAGGTCAAGCGGAGCGCCTGACCGATGGCAGGCAACCTCCGCGCGCTGCGGCGCCGCATCCGCTCCACCAAGTCGACGAAGAAGATCTTCTCGGCGCAGGAGCTGATCGCCGGTGCCCGCATCGTGCGTGCCCAGGCGCGGGTGGAGGCGTCCAAGCCCTATGCCCGCGAGATCACCCGGGTGCTGTCGGCCCTGGCGTCCTCGGCGTCGCTGGACCACCCGCTGCTGACCGAGCGGGAGAACCCGCGGCGGGCGGCGGTGCTCGTGATCACCTCCGACCGCGGGTTCGCCGGCTCCTACAACGTCAACGTGCTGCGGCGCACCGAGGAGCTCCTCTCGCTGCTCCGCCAGGAGGGCAAGGAGCCGGTGCTGTACGTCGTCGGCCGCAAGGGCGAGACGTACTACCGCTTCCGCAACCGCGACGTCACCGAGACGTTCACCGGCTTCTCGGAGCAGCCGAACTACACCGACGCGCAGGCGGTCGGTCAGGCGCTCATCGACGTCTTCACCGCCGGTGCGGACGACGACGAGACCGGTGGCGCCGGCGCGGACGGGATCCTCGGCGTGGACGAGCTGCACATCGTCTACACCGAGTTCCGGTCGCTGCTCGCGCAGGTCCCGGTCGCCAAGCGGATGGCCCCGCTGGAGGTCGAGGAGGTCGAGGAGTTCGACTACGAGCGGGAGGACCGGGCGGCGGGTCGCACCACCGACAGCGGCGTCCCCACCTCGTACGAGTTCGAGCCCTCGGCCGAGGCACTGCTCGACGCGTTGCTGCCGAAGTACGTCACCACCCGCATCTACGCGGCGATGCTCGAGGCCGCGGCCTCGGAGTCGGCCTCGCGGCGGCGGGCGATGAAGTCGGCCTCGGACAACGCCGAGGAGCTGGCCAAGAACCTCGCCCGGCAGGCGAACCAGATCCGCCAGGCAGACATCACCCAGGAGATCAGCGAGATCGTCGGCGGGGCCGACGCGCTGGTCTCGGCGAACGCAGACGACTGAACGAGGGCAGGAGAGC
Source organism: Blastococcus sp. SYSU D00695 (assembly GCF_054050555.1). Lineage (NCBI taxonomy): Bacteria > Bacillati > Actinomycetota > Actinomycetes > Geodermatophilales > Geodermatophilaceae > Blastococcus > Blastococcus sp. SYSU D00695. The sequence goes on from NZ_JBJGZP010000008.1 coordinate 127,067, forward strand.
CACCTCATGACCGTCACCGAGGACCGTCCGACCACCCAGGCGACCGGCCGCGTCGTCCGGGTCACCGGGCCGGTCGTCGACGTCGAGTTCCCCCGCGACGCGATGCCCGACCTGTTCAACGCCCTGGAGGTCGAGGTCACCCTCGCCGACCTGGGCAAGACGCTGACCCTCGAGGTCGCCCAGCACCTGGGCGACAACGTGGTCCGCACCATCTCGATGCAGCCCACCGACGGTCTGATCCGTGGCGCGCAGGTGTCCGACACCGGCCGGCCGATCTCCGTGCCCGTCGGTGACGTCACCAAGGGCCACGTCTTCAACGCCCTCGGCGAGTGCCTGGACACCCCGGGCTGGGGCGCCGACGCGCCGCACTGGGGCATCCACCGCAACCCGCCGCGGTTCGACCAGCTCGAGGGCCGCACCGAGATGCTGGAGACCGGCATCAAGGTCATCGACCTGCTGACGCCCTACGTGGCCGGCGGGAAGATCGGCCTGTTCGGCGGCGCCGGCGTGGGCAAGACGGTGCTCATCCAGGAGATGATCCGCCGGGTCGCCCAGGAGTTCGGTGGCGTGTCGGTGTTCGCCGGCGTCGGCGAGCGCACCCGTGAGGGCAACGACCTCATCACCGAGATGACCGAGTCCGGCGTCATCGAGTCCACCGCCCTGGTCTTCGGGCAGATGGACGAGCCGCCGGGCACCCGCCTGCGGGTCGCGCTGTCGGCGCTGACGATGGCGGAGTACTTCCGCGACGAGCAGAACCAGGACGTGCTGCTCTTCATCGACAACATCTTCCGGTTCACCCAGGCCGGGTCCGAGGTCTCCACGCTGCTCGGCCGCATGCCGTCGGCCGTGGGGTACCAGCCGACCCTGGCCGACGAGATGGGTCAGCTCCAGGAGCGGATCACCTCGACCCGTGGCCGGTCGATCACCTCGATGCAGGCGATCTACGTGCCCGCCGACGACATCACCGACCCCGCGCCGCACACCACCTTCGCCCACCTGGACGCCACGACGAACCTGTCGCGGCCCATCTCGGAGAAGGGCATCTACCCGGCCGTCGACCCGCTGGACTCCACCAGCCGGATCCTCGACCCGCAGTACGTCGGGCAGGAGCACTACCAGGTCGCCCAGCGGGTGAAGCAGATCCTCCAGCGCTACCAGGAGCTGCAGGACATCATCGCGATCCTCGGCATCGACGAGCTCAGCGAGGAGGACAAGGTCACGGTCAACCGGGCCCGGCGCATCGAGCGCTTCCTCTCGCAGAACATGTTCGTGGCCGAGGCCTTCACCGGTCAGCCCGGCTCGTTCGTGCCGCTGTCGGAGACCCTCGAGGCCTTCAAGGCGCTCACCGAGGGCACCTACGACCACGTGCCGGAGCAGGCGTTCTTCATGTGCGGTGGGCTCGAGGACCTCGAGCGCAACGCGGACAAGCTGAAGAAGGGCTGACAGCCCCTCACGCACGTCCGACAGGCCGGGTCCCCCGCGGGGGACCCGGCCTGTCGCGTTCTGCGCGTCTCGCTCGCCCGGTCACCCGGACGGGTGGGCGTCCGGGCGTGTCGCCCGCGCCGTTACAGTGGGCACGACCCGTCGTCGCGTCCCCCGTGGGCGCGGCGCCCGCACGCCGCCTCCGGGCGGTGCACCCCGAGGAGTGTCGTGGCGACCCTGCAGGTCGAGTTGGTGGCCGTCGAGCGGACCATCTGGTCCGGCGAGGCCAGCATGGTCATCGCCCGCACGACCGAGGGCGAGCTCGGTGTCCTGCCCGGCCACGCGCCCCTGCTGGGCCAGCTGGCGGACGGCGGCGTCGTGACGATCCGCACGACCGAGGGTGAGGACCTGGTCGTCGCCGCGCACGGCGGGTTCCTCTCCGTCACCCAGCAGGGCGTCTCGATCCTGGCCGAGACCGCGGAGATCTCCTCCGAGATCGACGTCGAGCGGGCCCGCGAGGCGCTGCGCCGGGCCGAGTCCGACGGCGAGGACCCGGAGGCGCTCGCCGCCGCCCGCCGCGCGCAGGGCCGCCTGCGCGCCGCCGGCCAGGAGGCCTGAGCTCCCTGCCGCACCGCCCGCCGCACACCAGGGTCCCGAGACGCCGGCCATGACGACAGCAGTGCTGGTGCTCGTCGCGGTGCTGCTGGTCGTCGTGGTGGTGGTCTTCCTGCTGCGCCGGCGGTTCCTGCTGTCCGGGCTCGGCGCGGTGACGATGTGGGTGCGTCCGGGCGGCTCGTCCCGGTGGTCGGTCGGGGTCGCCTGGTACGGCGGTGACGCGCTGCTGTGGTACCGCGGGCTGTCGCTGTCGGTGCGCCCCCAGCAGCGGCTGTGCCGCGCCGAGCTGGAGGTCCTGAGCCGCCGCGCCGCCGGGCGGGACGACGTCGCGCTGCCCGACGACGTCGTCGTGCTGGCCTGCAGCACCGCTGCCGGCCCGCGCGACCTGGCGATGGACGCCTCGACGGTGACCGGCTTCCTGTCCTGGGTGGAGTCCGCTCCTCGCGGACGCTAGCGGCCACCGCCCGGCTGCCACAGCACGTCGCCGCCGGGGTTGGCCACCCGGGCGAGGATGAACAGCAGGTCCGAGAGCCGGTTGAGGTAGCGCGCGGTCTCCGGGTTGGTCCGCTCGGGATCGGCCTGCAGCAGCGCCCAGACGCTGCGCTCCGCCCGCCGGGCGACCGTGCGGGCCTGGTGCAGCAGCGCCCCCAGCGGGGTGCCGCCTGGCAGGATGAAGCTGGTCAGCGCCGTGAGCCGGGCGTTGTGCTCGTCGCAGGCCGCCTCCAGCCGCGCGGTGTACTCCGCGGTCACCCGCAGCGGCGGGTGCGCCGGCTCGGCCACGATCGGCGTCGACAGGTCGGCGCCCACGTCGAACAGGTCGTTCTGCACGCCGCGCAGCAGCGCGGCGACCTCCGGGGCGGGCCCGCCGAGGGCCAGGGCGACGCCCAGGACGCTGTTGGTCTCGTCGACGTCGGCGTAGGCGACCAGCCGGGGATCGGTCTTGGCGACGCGGCTCATGTCGCCGAGGTGGGTCTGCCCCGCGTCACCGGTGCGGGTGTAGATGCGGGTCAGCCGGACGGTCATGGCGGCGAGCCTATGCCGGGTGCGCCCCGCGGGCCGGTGCCGGCCGGTGGGCCCGGGTGCTCGCCGACGGGCCGTCCCGGGCCGCCGTAGGGTGCTCGCGTGGAGTGCTTCGAGGTCACCGGCGGCACGGCGCTCGCCGGCCGGGTCCGCGTGACCGGGGCCAAGAACAGCGCCCTCAAGCTCATGGCGGCCGCCCTGCTCGCCGCGGGCCGGACCACCATCGACGAGGTCCCCGACATCCTCGACGTCACGATCATGAGCGAGGTCCTGCGCCGCCTGGGCTGCGGCGTCACCTACGAGCGTCACCCGGGCACCGGCGGCGGGGGCCGGGTGACCATCGACGTCCCGGAGCAGCCGGGGACCGAGACCGACTACGACCTGGTCCGGAAGATGCGCGCCTCGATCAGCGTGCTCGGCCCGCTCGTGGCCCGCTGCGGCAGCGCCCGGGTCGCCCTGCCCGGCGGCGACGCGATCGGCTCCCGCGGCCTGGACATGCACATCTCCGGGCTGGAGCGGCTGGGCGCCACCATCGACAGCGAGCACGGCTTCCTGGTGGCCACCGCCCCCCGCCTGGTCGGGACGACGATCTGGCTGGACTTCCCCTCCGTCGGCGCCACCGAGAACCTCGTGATGGCCGCGGTCCTCGCCGAGGGCACGACGGTGGTCGACAACGCCGCCCGCGAGCCCGAGATCGCCGACCTGTGCGCGATGCTCAACGCGATGGGCGCCCGCATCGACGGCGCCGGCACCTCGACGATCACCGTGGAGGGCGTGGCCGGTCTGCAGCCGGTCGCCTACACGACGGTCACCGACCGGATCGTCGCCGGCACCTGGGCGATCGGCGCGGTCATGACCCGCGGCGACGTCGTCATCGAGCGGGCCGTGCCCGAGCACCTGTCGGTCGCGCTGGACAAGCTGACCGACGCCGGCGCCTCGATCGAGGTGGTGCCCGACGGGCTGCGCGTGGTGATGACCGAGCGGCCGCGGTGCGTCGACGTCGTGACCCTGCCCTTCCCCGGGTTCCCGACCGACCTGCAGCCGATGGCGGTGGCGCTCGCCGCGGTCTCATCGGGCACCGCGCTGGTCACCGAGAACGTGTTCGAGGGCCGGTTCATGTTCGTCAACGAGCTCGTCCGGCTCGGGGCGCACGTGCGCATCGACGGCCACCACGCCGTCGTCCGCGGGCGCGAGCGGCTGTCCAGCGCTCCCGTGCTCGCCACCGACATCCGCGCCGGGGCGGGCCTGGTCCTGGCCGGGCTGGTCTCCGACGGCGTCACCGAGGTCGCCGACGTGCACCACGTCGACCGCGGCTACCCGGACTTCGTCGACCAGCTGCGCGGGCTGGGCGCGACGATCGAGCGGGTCACCCGCCCGGACTGAGGCCGGTGCGGGCCGGGGGTCAGCCGGGGAAGGTCGCCGCCAGCGCGCGGGCCCGGTCCGCGTCCTCGGGGAAGACCAGCACCTCGACGCGGTGCGGGCCGGGGAAGCGCAGCGTCGAGCGGATGCCGGCGTCGGACAGGACGGCGCGCAGCGCCAGCGCCGACTCCCGGCCGGACGTCGTCGCGACCCGCACCAGCAGGCCGTCGTCGGCGGACGCGGCGCCGCGGCGGGTGTCGCGGCTCCCGGTGCCGGTGCCGAAGGCCCAGCGCATGAACAGCGCCAGCAGGGCGAGCACGACGAACACGACGACGGGCCCGGTGGCGTAGCCCAGGCTCCCCGCGACGGCCACGCGTCCTCCTCCTCCGGCCCCTGCAGCCTCCCGGACGGGCAGGGGTCCTCCCGCCCGATCGAGTGTGCCACCGGGGAGGACGTCGGGGGCGGGGCTGCTACTGGGCGGTAACACCCCTATCCTCCCCACCATGCCGTTCCCCTCGTCGCCGGAGGAGCGCGACCGTCCCTGGGTCATGCGCACCTACGCGGGCCACTCGTCGCCCGCGGAGTCCAACGCCCTGTACCGCCGGAACCTGGCCAAGGGCCAGACCGGTCTGTCGGTGGCCTTCGACCTGCCGACGCAGACCGGCTACGACCCCGACGACGAGCTGGCCGTCGGCGAGGTCGGCAAGGTCGGCGTGCCGGTCACGCACATCGGTGACATGCGGGCGCTGTTCGACGGCATCCCGCTGGACGAGATGAACACGTCCATGACGATCAACGCCACCGCGATGTGGCTGCTCGCGCTCTACCAGGCGGTCGCCGAGGAGCACGGCCACGACGTCAGCAGGCTCGCCGGCACCACGCAGAACGACATCATCAAGGAGTACCTGTCGCGGGGGACCTACGTCTTCCCGCCCGGGCCCTCGATGCGGCTCATCACCGACATGGTCGCCTACACGGTGACGGCCATGCCGAAGTGGAACCCGACGAACATCTGCAGCTACCACCTGCAGGAGGCCGGCGCGACGCCGGTGCAGGAGATCGCCTACGCGCTCTCCACCGCGATCGCCGTCCTCGACTCGGTGCGCGACTCCGGCCAGGTGCCGCAGGAGCAGTTCGGCGAGGTCGTCGCGCGCATCTCCTTCTTCGTGAACGCGGGTGTCCGCTTCGTCGAGGAGATGTGCAAGATGCGCGCCTTCACCCAGCTCTGGGACGAGCTGACGCGGGAGCGCTACGGCGTCGAGAACGCCAAGCACCGGCGGTTCCGGTACGGCGTCCAGGTCAACTCCCTGGGCCTGACCGAGGCGCAGCCGGAGAACAACGTCCAGCGGATCGTGCTGGAGATGCTCGCGGTGACCCTCTCCCGCGACGCGCGCGCCCGCGCCGTGCAGCTGCCGGCCTGGAACGAGGCGCTCGGCCTGCCCCGGCCGTGGGACCAGCAGTGGTCGCTGCGCCTGCAGCAGGTGCTGGCCTACGAGACCGACCTGCTCGAGTACGAGGACCTGTTCACCGGCTCGGTCGTGGTGGAGCGCAAGGTCGCCGAGCTGGTCGAGGGCGCGCGCGCCGAGATGGCCCGCGTGGCGGAGATGGGCGGCGCCGTGGCCGCCGTCGAGTCCGGCTACATGAAGGGCCAGCTCGTGGCCTCGCTGGCCGAGCGCCGCCGCCGGATGGAGAGCGGGGACGACGTCGTCGTCGGCGTCAACAGGTTCGACAGCACGGAGCCCAACCCGCTCACCGCCGACCTCGACACCGCGATCATGGTCGTCGACCCGGCGGTGGAGAGCGCGGCGCAGGAGGCCGTGCAGAAGTGGCGGGCCGAGCGCGACCCCGAGCCCGTGCAGCGGGCGCTGGAGCGGCTGCGCCGGGTCGCCGGCACCGACGAGAACCTCATGGACGCCACCCTCGAGTGCGCGCGCGCCGGCGTGACCACGGGGGAGTGGGCCGGCGTGCTGCGCGAGGTCTTCGGCGAGTACCGCGCGCCCACGGGCGTGGCCGCGGCCACCGGTGGCGAGGCCGGCGAGGGCCTGGCCGCCGTGCGCGAGCGGGTGCGGGCCACCGGCGAGGAGCTCGGCGGCCGGCTGCGCTTCCTGGTCGGCAAGCCCGGCCTGGACGGCCACTCCAACGGCGCCGAGCAGATCGCCGTCCGCGCCCGCGACGCCGGGTTCGAGGTCGTCTACCAGGGGATCCGGCTGACCCCGGCGCAGATCGTGTCGGCCGCGGTCGAGGAGGACGTGCACGTCGTCGGGCTGTCGGTCCTGTCGGGCTCGCACCTGCAGGTGGTGCCGGCGGTCCTGCGCGGACTCGCGGAGGCCGGGCTGCACGACGTCCCGGTCGTCGTCGGCGGGATCGTGCCCGACAGCGACGCGCGCCGGCTGCGCGAGCAGGGGGTGGCCCGCGTCTTCACGCCGAAGGACTTCGGGCTCACCGACATCATGGGCCAGATCGTCGACGTCGTCCGCGAGGCGAACGGCCTGGACCAGCGGGTCCCGGCGCCGGCCTGAGGCACACACGCCCCGGCACGGGGTCGCCCCGCGATCCCGTGCCGGAACGTGTGTGCACGGTGACCGTGAGCGGTTAGCCTGCGTCGGGTGCAGTCACCCCGCAGCGCCGTCGCCGATCCCGCCCGGCTCGCGGCCCTCGCCAGCTACCGGCTGGACGGGCACGCCGGGGACGCCGACCTGGATGCCGTGGTCTCCTACCTGGCCCGGTCCCTGGACGCGCCGATCGCGGTGATCAACCTGGTCGGCCCCGACCTGCAGTGCTACCCCGCCGAGATCGGTGTCGGCGCGCCCTTCACCGAGGTCCCCGACGAGCTGTCGTTCTGCGCCTACGTCGTGGCCAGCGGCCGGCCCCTCGAGGTGTCCGACGCGCTGGCCCACCCGGTGTTCTCGGCCAACCCGGCGGTCGCGGCCGGGGCGATCCGCTCCTACCTGGGCGTGCCCCTCGTCGACGAGGACGGCTTCGTCCTGGGCTCGCTGGGCGTGTTCGACGACGACGTCCGCACCTTCCTCGGCGAGGACCTCGACGCCCTGCAGATCCAGGTGCGCCTGGTGCGCAGCGTGCTGTCGCTGCGCCGCCAGGTCGTCGCACACCGGTGGGACGCCCGCCTGCTGGCCCTGCAGAGCCGGGCGCTGGAGGCCGTGGCCACCGGGTCGACGCTGGACGAGGTCCTCGACGTGGTCGCGGCCGGTGTCCGGGACCTGATGCCGGCCGCCGACGCCTCCCAGCACCTGGCGCTGGACGACACCATCGCCCGCCTGACCGCCGTCGCCACCGAGGCCGACGCCTGGCGCCGGGCCCTGACGCGCACCGCCCGGCTGGACCCGCTGACCGGCCTGGCCAACCGCGGTCACCTGCTCACCGCCGGGGAGGAGGCGCTGGCCGCCCGCGGCGGTGCGGTCCTGTTCGTGGACGTCGACCGCTTCAAGGAGGTCAACGACCGGGCCGGGCACGCGGTGGGGGACCGGCTGCTGGCCCGGCTCGCCCAGCGGCTGGAGGCCGGGCTGGTGGAGCTGCCCGGCGCGGTGGTCGGCCGGCTCGGGGGCGACGAGTTCGCGGCGGTCCTGCCCGGGCTCGGTCACGACGACGCCGCGGCGATCGGGCGGCGGCTCGTCACCGAGCTCGCCGACCAGATCGAGGTGGGCCGCCGGACGGTGCGCGTGTCGGTCAGCATCGGCCTGGCCCTCGCCGGCCCCGGCGCCTCCCTCGGCGAGGTGCTGGTCCAGGCCGACCTGGCGATGTACGGCGCCAAGGCGCGCGGCCGCGGCCTCCTGCACGCGGCGGCGCACCGCGAGGAGCTGCCGGTCCCGCGGCCCGGGGAGGTGCCCGCCGCCGGTGCCCCGGAGGTGGCCGCTCGGTAGCGTCGCCCCATGAGCGACGAGGCAGCTGCCGCGGGGGCTCCGCGGGTCGAGCGCGACGGCGACGTCGTGACCATCACGATGTGCCGCCCGGCCCGGCGCAACGCACTGTCCCGCGAGCACCTGGGCCAGCTCCTGGCGGCGGTCACCGCCGCCGGCGCGAGCGACGCGACGGCGATCGTGCTGGCCGCGGAGGGGCCGGTGTTCAGCGCCGGCCACGACTTCGCCGACGTCGCCGGGCGGCCCGTCGGGGAGGTGCGCAGCCTGCTGGAGCTGTGCACCCGGCTCATGGGGACCCTGCAGGAGGTGCCGCAGGTCGTCGTCGCCCGGGTGCACGCCCTGGCCACGGCGGCGGGCTGCCAGCTGGTGGCCTCCTGCGACCTCGCCGTCGCCGCCGAGTCGGCCGGCTTCGCCGCCCCCGGCGGCAAGGGCGGCTGGTTCTGCCACACCCCGATGGTCGCCGTGGCGCGCAACGTCGGCCGCAAGCGCGCGATGGAGCTGGCCCTGACCGGCGACGTCATCGACGCCCGCACCGCCCTGGACTGGGGGCTGGTCAACCGCGTCGTGCCCGACGACGAGCTGGACGCCGCGGTGGCCGACCTGGTCGGGCGGGCCACCCGCGGCTCCCGCGCCAGCAAGGCGTGGGGCAAGTCGACGATGTACGCCCAGCTGGACCGGCCCGAGCGCGAGGCCTACGACGTCGCCGTCGGCGTCATGGCCGCCGCCAGCCAGCTCGAGGGCGCCCGCGAGGGGATGGCCGCGTTCCTCGAGAAGCGGCACCCCGTCTGGCCCGACTGAGGCACGGTCCGGGCCCCGGCACGGGGGCCGTGGCGGCGTCGGATAGACAGTGCGGGTGACCGAAGTGACGGAGTCCGACGCCGGCTGGCTCGCCCCGGACGAGATGTCCGCCGCCCGCGAGCGGCTGCCCATCCTCTACGTCGACGCGGTGCCGGTCCGGGTGAACGAGCAGGGCTCGGTCACCGCGGTCGGCCTGCTGCTCCGGATCGGCGAGGACGGGCAGGTCAAGCGGGCGCTGGTGTCGGGGCGGGTGCTGTACCACGAGCGCATCCGCTCGGCGCTGCTGCGGCACCTGGAGAAGGACCTCGGTCCGCTGGCGCTGCCGCGGGTCCCGCCCGCCCCCCAGCCGTTCACCATCGCCGAGTACTTCCCGACGCCGGGGGTGACGCCGTTCCACGACCCGCGCCAGCACGCGGTGTCGCTGGCGTACGTCGTCCCGGTGGAGGGGGACTGCGCGCCCCAGCAGGACGCGCTCGAGCTGACCTGGTTCTCCCCGGACGAGGTGCGTGACCCCGGCGTGCTGGCGGAACTGGCCGGCGGGCAGGGGACGCTGCTGCTGCAGGCGCTGGCCCACCTCGGGGTCTGAGGGCGGGGACGTGAGTCCCGGCACATCCGGGACTGCGGAGCGGGGCCGGCGCCTTGCTCCTGCCGTGCACGACACCTGGGGACTCACCCGACGGCGCGCCGTGGACTACGGCCGCGTGACGACCGACCTCTGACGCGCGCCCGCGTCCGGTCCGTCCCGCCCCGTCCCCTCGAAGAGGTCCCCTCGTGCTCGCTCGTCTCCGCCGCGTCCCCTTCGCGGCCCAGGTCCTGCTCGGCCTCGCGCTGGGCATCGCCCTCGGGCTCGTCGCCCGGCAGCTCGGTCCGGTCGCCGACGGCTCCCCGAACTGGCTGACCAGCACCCTGCAGACCGTCGGCTCCACCTTCGTCACGCTGCTGAAGACGCTGGTCCCGCCGCTGGTCGTCACCGCGGTCATCGTCAGCATCGCCAACCTGCGCCAGGTCTCCAACGCCGCCCGGCTCGCCGGCCAGACGCTGCTCTGGTTCGCGATCACCGCGCTGATCGCGGTCGGCATCGGCATCGGCCTGGGCCTGCTCACCCGGCCCGGCGACCACAGCTCCGTCGACGCCGCGACCGCCCAGGACATCGGGACCACCGGCGGCTGGTGGGACTTCCTCAACGGCCTGGTCCCGTCGAACATCCTCGGCCTGCAGGGCTCCCCGGACGGCGGGCTGTCGTTCAACGTGCTGCAGCTGATCGTGCTGTCGGTGGCGATCGGGGTCGCCGTCCTCAAGGTCGGGGCGCCCGCCGAGCCCTTCCTCGGCCTGGTCCGCTCGGCGCTGGCCATCGTGCAGAAGGTGCTCTGGTGGGTCATCCTGCTGGCCCCGCTCGGCACGGTCGGCCTGATCGGCAACGCGGTCGCCAGCTACGGCTGGGAGTCCCTCGGCTCGCTCGGCGTCTTCGCCGGCTCCGTGTACGCCGGCCTGGCGCTGGTCCTGTTCGTCGTCTACCCGGTGCTGCTGCGGCTGCACGGCCTCTCGCCGCGGCGCTTCTTCTCCGGCGCGTGGCCGGCCATCCAGCTCGCCTTCGTCTCCCGCTCGTCGATCGGGACGCTGCCGGTGACCGAGCGGGTGACCGAGCAGAACCTGGGCGTGCCGCGGACCTACTCCTCCTTCGCCGTGCCGCTGGGCGCGACGACGAAGATGGACGGCTGCGCCGCGATCTACCCGGCGCTGGCGGCGATCTTCGTGGCGCAGTTCTTCGACGTGGACCTGTCGATCACCGACTACCTGCTCATCGCTCTGGTGTCGGTCGTCGGCTCGGCCGCGACCGCGGGCGTCACCGGCGCCGTGGTCATGCTGACGCTGACCCTGTCGACGCTCGGCCTGCCGCTGGCCGGCGTCGGGCTGCTGCTGGCCGTCGACCCGATCCTCGACATGGGCCGCACCGCGGTGAACGTCGCGGGGCAGGCGCTGGTCCCCACCATCGTCGCCAAGCGCGAGGGCATCCTCGACGTCGAGCGCTACGAGGCGACCTCCACCGTCGACCCGCTGGCCCGCGACGGCGGGTCCGCCGGCGTCGACGCCGACCTGCAGGGCAAGCAGCCGGCCGCCGTCTGACCGCAGCGGCGCGGGGGGGGGGGGGGGGGGGGGGGGGGGGGGGGGGGGGGGGGGGGGGGGGGGGGGGGGGGGGGGGGGGGGGGGGGGGGGGGGGGGGGGGGGGGGGGGGGGGGGGGGGGGGGCGGGGG
>NZ_JBJGZP010000009.1:0-129397 GCF_054050555.1 Blastococcus sp. SYSU D00695
CCCCGGCCCGCCGGCACCCCCACCCCCACCCCCCCCCCCCCCCCCCCCCCCCCCCCCCCCCCGCCCCCCCCCCCCCCCCCCCCCCCCCCCCCCCCCCCCCCCCCCCCCCCGGCGAGCTGCGCGTGGTCGTTGACGACGGCGACGGCGTCGCGGTCGACGTCGAGGCGGTCGCCGCGGGTCACCTGCCGCATCCACCCGCTGCCGTACGGCGTGCCGATCCACAGCGCCCGGTCGATGCCCATGGCGTCCAGGCCGAGGGTTCCCCAGTGCAGGAACACGTCCTGGCTGGTGTGCGCGCCGAGGCTCTCGCCGAACAGCACCACGCGCGGCCGCGGGCCCGGGCGGTCCCGCAGCCCCTCGAGGACCCGCAGCCACAGCAGCCGGTTCTGCTCCCGGGCCCGGCGCACCATGCCCAGCGACAGCGGCGACGGACGCCCGGAGTACTGCAGCGTCACCGTGGCGACGTCGCCCAGGGCGAGGTACTGCAGGGCGGCGGTGGCGACGTAGTTGACGTAGCCGGTGCCCGTGGGGGAGACGAGGACGAGCAGCGACCGGTCGAGGGCGCCGGTGCGCTCGATCTCGGCCATCGCCAGGTCCACCCGCGCGCGGGGGGTCGGGGCGTTGTCCAGCCCGACGTACACCTGCACCGGCTCGGAGCGGGCCGGCTCGCCCATGACGGTCTCGACGGACAGGTCGGGCACGCCCTCGGGGCGGACGGCCAGCGGCCGCGGGCGGACGGACGCGAGGGCGTGCAGCCGGCCGTCGCGGCCCAGGCCCGACCAGGACACCAGGCTGCCGGGGCCGCCGCTCACCGTCGCCGGCACCAGGCTGTCGTCGGCGCCGCCCTCGAGGACCGGCACGCTGGCCGAGGTCAGGGCCTCCACGCGCCGCATCGCCCGGTGCCAGACAGCGGTGGCCGCCGACCCCAGCCCGGCGAGGACGCCGGCGTGACCGGCCAACCGCCAGAGCGCGGGCGGCCCCGGCAGCACCGCGGCGAGCCGGCGGGCGGCCCGCCCGGTCAGGGCGTGCTCGCCGTAGGCGGCGCCGGCCAGCCCGCCGACGACGGCGCCCGCGACGCCCAGGGACGACAGCGCCGGCGCGGCCACCGGACCGCGTCCTCCCGCCCCGGCGCCCGCGTGCGCCCGGTCCACCACGGCGGCGACCCCGAGGCCGACGGGCACGGCGAGCGGGACGGCGGCCAGCCGGCCGCCGAGCCGCAGCCGGGCGTCGAGGGCCCGCACGCCGGCCTCGGCGACGCCCAGCGCGGCCCCGCCGAGCCCGGTCGCGCCGAGCCGCCACGCGGCCTGGCGGACGGCCCCGCGCAGCGGGTCGTCGGTCCGCGGCGGGAGGGCCCGCAGCACGGCCAGTCCGAGCGGCACGGCGGCGGCGTCGACCGCGACCGCGAGGGCGCGCGGCACGGCCGTGGACGGCGAGGCGCCGGCGAGGAACCGCGCGGTGGCCTCCAGCACCTCCTGCGCCCCGACCGCCAGGAGGTAGTGGGTGCCCGTGGCCAGCCCGGTCACCAGGCCCTGGTCGACCGCGCTGCGGGCCGACAGCGAGGGGGCGAACGTGCCGGGGACCGTCGCCGCCGCCACCACCAGGCCGACGCCGGGGGCGGTGCTGCGGGGTGGGGACCCGTGGTCCTGCCGTCGTCGCGCGTGTCGCATCCCGGGATGGTCGGACCGGACCCGGGCGGCCCGACTCATCCCGGCGAGGGGAATCCGGGCCGCCCGGACGACCCCTAGGCTCGGGCCGGCGACGAGGGGAGCGGGCATGACGGTCGACCCGACGGCGAGGTCCCTGCCGGCGGATCCGGACGCGGCCCCCGCGCCGCGTGCGGTGACCACGCCGCCGGAGTCCCCGCCCGAGTCCCCGCCGGAGTCCCCGCCCGGCCCTCCCGCGCCGGCCGCGTCCCCCGGGGCGTCGCCGCGCCGTGCCGGGTGGCGGCGCTGGCTGCCGCGCTACACCTGGAGCGGCACGGTCGGGGCGCTGCTGCTGGGTGGCGCCTCCCTGACGCCGTCGCTGCTGCCCCGCGGCTGGGTGCTGCAGGGGCTGATCACCGGCATCACCGCGGCGATCGGCTACGGCGCCGGGGTGACCGTCGCGTGGTTCGTCGCGGAGGTCACCCAGAGCCGGCTGTCGGCCGGCTTCCGGCGCCGGGCCTGGCAGGTCCTCGCCGTCCTCGGCACGGCCTTCGCGCTCGTCATGCTGTGGCTCGGCGCCAGCTGGCAGCGCGAGGTCCACGAGCTCATGGGGGTGCCCCCGCAGGCGCGCGCCTCGTCGCTGGGCATCGTCGTCGTGGCCGCCGTGCTGTTCGCCGTCCTGGTCGGGATCGGGCGGGGCATCCGCTGGCTGGCGCGCGGGCTGGTGCGGCTGCTCGGCCGGTTCCTGCCGCGGCGGATCGCCCGGCCGCTGGGCGTCGTCGCGGCCGCCCTCCTGGTGGTCTTCCTGCTCAACGGCGTCCTCTTCCAGGGCCTGGTGGACGCGATGAACTCCGCGTTCAGCGTCCGCGACGACGGCACCGAGTCCGGCGCCGTCGAGCCCGCCGCCGCCGAGCGCTCGGGCAGCCCCGCGTCGCTCGTGCCGTGGGACGACCTCGGTCTGCAGGGCCGCAACTTCGTCGGGAAGGGCCCGACCGCGGCGGAGCTGTCCGCCTTCTCGGGCGAGCCGGCGCTCACCCCGGTCCGCGCCTACGCCGGGCTCGCGTCGGCCGCGGAGGTCGACGACCGCGCCGCGCTCGCCGTCGCGGACCTGCAGCGGGCCGGGGGCTTCGACCGCGCGGTCCTCGTGGTGATGACGACGACGGGCACCGGCTGGGTGGACCCGGCGGCCAGCGACGCGCTGGAGTACGAGTTCAACGGCGACACCGCGATGGTGTCGATGCAGTACTCCTACCTGCCCAGCTGGATGTCGTTCCTGGTCGACCAGGCGAAGGCGCGCGACGCCGGCCGCGCGCTGTTCGACGCGGTCTACGGCGTGTGGGCGCAGCTGCCGGCCGAGACCCGGCCCGCGCTGTACGTCTTCGGCGAGAGCCTCGGCACGTTCGGCGGCGAGGCCGCGTTCAGCGGGATCGCCGACATCGTCAACCGCACCGACGGGGTGCTGTGGGCCGGTCCGCCGAACTTCAACGACCTGTGGCGGCGGCTCGTCGGGGACCGCGACGAGGGCTCCCCGGAGTGGCGGCCGGTCTACGAGGACGGCCGCACCGTGCGTTTCGCCGACGAGGCCGCCGACCTCGGCTCGCCGCCGGACCCGTGGGGCGAGCCGCGGGTCGTCTACCTGCAGAACGGCTCCGACCCGATCGTCTGGTGGTCGCCGCAGCTGATCCTGGGACGCCCCGACTGGCTGGAGGGCGAGCGGGCGCCCGACGTCTCCGACAGCATGGTGTGGCTGCCGTTCGTCACCTTCTGGCAGGTCACGGCGGACATGGCGTTCTCCACCGGCGTGCCCGACGGGCACGGGCACAAGTACGAGGCCGACTACGTCGACGCCTGGGCGGCCGTCGCCCAGCCGCCCGGCTGGACCGACGCCGACACCGCCCGGCTGCGCCAGCTGATCGGTGAGCGCTGACCCGGCCGGCGGGGCCGCTCCGGCGACGGCGTCCCCGCCCACCCCGGCGCACTGCCGGCGGGTGTCCGGCGGCCTGGTCGCCGTCCTCGCGGCGGTCAACGTGGTCGACAACGTGTGGCACCCGCCCTGGTGGGTCCGCGCGCTGGAGGGGGCCGCTCTGCTCGCCTGGGCGCGCTGGTGGGAGGGACTGACCTGGCCGCAGCTCGGTCTGGGCCGCGCCACCCTCCGCGCCGGCGTCCGGTGGGGGCTCGGCGTGGTCGCCGTCGTGGCGGGCGTCTACGTGGTCGGTCTCCTGCTGCCGGTCACCCGCCCGGCGTTCCAGGACGTCCGCTACGACGTGTCGCTCCCGGAGGGGCTGTACACGGCGTTCGTCGTCATCCCGCTGGGCACCGTCGTGCTCGAGGAGCTCGCCTTCCGGTCGGTGCTGTGGGGCGTGCTCGCCCGGCACCTGCGGCCCTGGCAGGTGCTCGTCGGCACCTCGGTGCTGTTCGGGCTGTGGCACGTCCTCCCGTCGCTGCACCTGGGCGAGAGCAACCGCGGCGTCTCCGACGCGGTCGGCGGCGCGGGCACCGCCGTCGTCGTCGCCGGGACCGTCGCCTTCACCGCGATCGGCGGTCTCGTCTTCGGCGAGCTGCGCCGGCGCACCGGCAGCGTGCTGGCCAGCGCGGCGGCGCACTGGGCGACGAACGCGCTGGGGGTGCTGTTCGGTCTCGCGGCCTGGCGCCTGGACCGGGCGGGCTGAGCCGAGCGGCCCCGGCCGGGTCCCCGGCCCGACCTCAGCCCTCCCGGGACTCCGACGTCGGCTGCCGCTCCTCGGGCGCCGGCGTCCGGGGTGCGGGGGCCGGGGGAGCGGGGGCCGGGGGAGCGGCGCCCGCCGGCCGGGACGGGGCGGGGACGGCCGCCGGCGCCGTCCGGCCGACGGCGAGCGCCCACAACCCGGCCCAGTGCACCCGCGGCTTCGGCGGGCGCACGCCCGGCCGGTCCCGGGGCAGCCGCACCCGCAGGACGCCCGGCCGGATGGCGCACCGCACCGGGGTGGTCATCCGCACCGTCTCGCCGTCGATGCCGACGGGGACGTCGGCGGCGTCCGCGGTCACCACGACCTCCGCCGCCTCCACCAGCCGCAGCCCCTGCTGGTGCGCGCCGTTGAGCAGGCCGACGGCCTGCCGCGCGCTGTCCACCCGGACGGCGACGACCCCGAGCACCCCGAGGTCGAGCCGGGCCCGCCGCCCCGCCTCGGCGAGGTCGGGGGCCGCGTACGGGTTGTTGCTCACCAGCAGGGCCTGCGGCGCGTCCAGCGTCACCCCGGCCGCCTCGGCGACGAGGTGGGCGCCGCGCCGGCGGGCCAGCAGGTCCGGCAGGGCGTCCAGCGTCGTGCGGCGCTTCTCCTCGCGGTAGCCGGGGGTCTCGACGATCTCCGCGTACGCGCCGAAGGAGGCGTTGTTCACGAAGGTGCGGCCGTTGATGTCGCCGAGGTCGATCCGCGTCTCCACCGCGTCGCGCAGCCCGTCCAGGCAGCGGGCGGGGTCGTCGCGGTCCAGGCCGAGGTCGAGCGCGAAGTGGTTGCGGGTGCCGGCGCTGATCACCAGGAACGGCACGTCGTGCTCGGCCGCGACCTGGGCGACGAGGGCCTGGGTGCCGTCGCCGCCGGCGACGCCGAGCAGGTCGGCGCCGCGGGCGAGGGCCTGCCGGGCGAGTTCCTGGACGTCGGTGTGCGGCCGGTCCAGCAGGGCCACCTCGGCACCGAGGGCCTCGGCGCGCTCGCGCAGCCGGAAGCGGTCGACCTTGCCGCCGCCGGAGCGCGGGTTCATCACCAGGAACGGGTGCCGCGGGTCCGGGGCGTCGGCGACGGCCATCGTCCAGCGCGAGCGGTCGGGCAGCAGCGCCACGCGCGCGGCCGCGACCGCGGCGGCGACCAGCAGCGCGGCGACGACGGCGACCCAGAGCAGGTCGGCGACCGCGAACGTGACCAGCAGCGCCACGGGCACGGCCACGGCGAGCGCGGTCGCCAGCCAGCGCACGGGGCCGCGGTGGAGCAGCGCCCAGTAGGCGGCGGCCACGACCACGCCGGCCGCCACGACGGTCAGCAGCACCAGCCACAGGCCGCCGTCCCCGGCGAAGGAGAGCAGCAGCACCACGGCGGCCGCGACGAGCAGCAACGACAGCCGGGCGGACCACCGCCGGGCACGCATCGAGTCCACGGCACCCTCCCAGCGCACGTCCGAGGCGTCGCCGATGGTGGTCCTCCCCGGCCGCCCGGGGGATCACCCCTGCCGGACGGTCACTCCTCGCGGGGCCGGCGGGGCGCCGGGACCAGCTCGCCCGGGGAGTCCGTGGTCGCCACCGGCCCGCGGGCGACGGGGGGCGTCGCCGGGTGGGCGAGCCCGAGGTCGTCCATGGCCCGCTCGAAGCACTCGTGCAGGACGGTCAGCCGCTCCACGAGGCGCCGCGCGTAGGCCCGCGGGGTGGCCGGCGAGGCCGGCTCGGCCATCGAGTCCCAGAACAGCTGGGAGAGCGCGCCGCTGCGGCCGGACCACGTGCCCGCGCCCAGCGAGCGGGCCGGCCCGACCGTGGCGACGAACCGCCGCGTCGCCGCCCGGCGGAGCGTGGCGGTGCGCTCGCGGTGGGGCGCCAGCACCTCCCGGCGGTGCCGCAGTGCCCCGCGGCGCAGGCCCCGCGGACCGGGCGGCGGGGGCTCCACCACGAGCCCGATCGCGCGCCCGAGCAACGGGACGAGGAGGGGACGGTCGGCGTCGGACAGCCTGTCGTTGGCGCTGCGCAGCACGTCGCCGAGCTCCGCGTCGACGCAGCGGGGCCGGTCGCTGAAGGGCTCGCCGGCCAGCAGGGACGTGTACTCCATGAAGCACGCGCCCCGGGAGGGGTTGGTGTGCTGGCCACGGCTGAGCACCGGCATCGCATCCGGCACCGGCGTCGCTGCGGTGCGGCGGGGCTCGAGTTCGCTCATGGTCTCCGCTCCTGTTCACGAGACGCTGTGGCGGCCGCCCGGTCCATCGGGACCGTCAGCGTCGTGCAGCCGGCACCGGCCTCCCTCATCCGCCACGGGTGAGTCGGCCCGCGGGGCGGGGGCTCCCACCGAGCGCGCCGCTCAGCGGACCGGACCCGGCCGTCGCTCGTGCAGGACGTGCCCCACCACGGGGCCGCCGAGCAGCACGAGGCTGTACCAGGTCAACCAGGACATGAGCACGAAGACGACGCCGATGGGCCCGTACCGCTCGGCGTTCCAGACGACCGCGCGGGACAGGTACAGGCTCGAGGCCACGCTGGCCGCGGCCAGCCCCGCGACGGTGACGACGGCGCCCGGCAGCAGCGCCCGCGCGGGCACCCGCCAGGCGAGCAGGAACCCCTGCATCCACCAGGCCCACAGCAGCAGCAGCGGCGAGCAGAGCACGGCGGTCACGACCGCGCCGGAGACCCCGCCGGCGAGGGTGCTGACGGCGCCGACGACGACGACCGTCACCAGGAGCGTGGCCAGCCAGACCAGCGGGCGCCACAGGTGCCGCCTGCCCAGGCGTGGCACCCCCCACACGGCGGCGTAGAACCGCTGCAGCTCGGCCGGCCAGGCGAAGGCGGCGCACACCGTGACGACGGCGCCGGCGGCCGTCGTCGGCGTGTGGACGACGTCGGACGAGACGAACAGCTGCCGCACCACCGTCCGGGCCTCCTCGGAGAGCGCCAGGTGGTGGGCCATCCGGTCGGCGAGCCCGCGCTCGCGGCCCAGCGGCAGCACCGCGGCCAGGGTGATCACGGCGGGGACGAACAGGACCATGCCCAGCGCGGCGAACACCAGTGCGTGGTGGCGCACGTCCAGGTCCCGCACCCGCGTCTGCACGGAGCCGACCGTGCCCGCCCGGACCCGGGCCGCGCGGGCCCGACCCCACGCGGCGGCGGCGTCGGCCGCCCGCACCCGGCGGGCCGGCCGCGGAGGGGGGACCGCCGGGGTCTCGCGCGGTGTCTCCGTGCGCACGGCCTCGTCGCCCGCCGGGGCGGCCCCCGCGGCATCGCCCGGCCGTCCGCCGGGACCGGCGCTCCCCATGGGCCGCAGCCAAGCCCAGCGGGACGCCGCTGGGATCCCCCCGGTGGGAGGACCGCGACCGGGATCTCCCCGGCGCCGAACTCACTCGGGGGGGACGATGCCCGGCCCCCGGGCCGGTCCGACGCTGGGCCGGCAGCCACCACGACCCGCGGAGGGACAGGCCATGACGAACACCTCGGACCAGAGAGCCGCGCAGACCCGCGCCCGCTACCCCGAGCCGATGTCGGCGTGGGCGGGGTGGGTGGTCTTCGGCGGCGTGATGCTGGTCCTGCTCGGCGCCTTCCAGATCATCGAGGGACTGGTGGCGCTGTTCGACGACGGGTTCTACGCCGTGTCGTCCTCGGGCCTCGTCGTCGACGTCGACTACAACACCTGGGGCTGGGTGCACCTGGTCATCGGCATCGTCGCCGTCCTCACCGGCCTCGGGCTCCTGGCCGGCAACATGCTGGCGCGCGTCGTCGGGGTCGGCATCGCGATGCTGGGCGCGATCGTGAACCTCGCGTTCCTCTCCGCCTACCCGATCTGGTCGACCCTCATGATCGCCCTCAACGTGGTGGTGATCTTCGCGATCGTCGTGCACGGCCGGGAGCTGAAGGACCGCTGACGGTCGCCCGGCCCTCCCGGGAGCCGGCACCCGCCCGGACGGCACGCCGTCCGGGCGGTTGCCGGCGTGCGCGGCGGCCGCCGGCGACGGGGACCCGACTCCTCCGCCGCGGGTGACGTGCGGCGGCGCGCGGGCGGGCAGCGTCGGCGGCGTCCGCTCTCGATCCTCGTCCGTTGGGGGACCCATGTCCGCAGACCTCGAGCAGGCCGCCGCACTCGACCAGATGGGCCCGATCGACTACGTCGTGGTGGCCTTCCCGACCGACCGCACGAACGGCGAGGCGCTCCCGCTGCTGGTCGACCTCGTCGACCGGGGGATCATCCGGATCCTCGACCTGGTCTTCCTGCGCAAGGACGACGACGGCGTCGTCACGACGCTCACCCAGGTCGACCTGGAGCGCATGCAGCTGCTGGAGGCCGCGCTGTTCGACGGCGCCGCCACGGGTCTCCTGGACGCCGACGACGTCGCGGCGGCCGCGGCGGCACTCGACCCCGGCACCGCGGCCGGCGTGCTCGTCTACGAGAACACCTGGGCGACGCCCTTCGCCGCCGCGCTCCGCCGCTCCGGCGGCCGCCTCGTGGCCTCGGGGCACGTCCCCGTGCAGGACCTCGTGGCCGCCCTCGACGCCGCCGAGGCCGCGGAGGCGGAGGCCGCGGCCGCCGTGCCGCCCGCGCCCCGCACGCCCGGGAGCTGACCGGCGACCGACCGGGGCCCCGGCCGCCCGGAGCGGCCGGGGCCCCGGCCTGCGGTCCGGACGAGCCGCTCAGACGAGGGCGCGCCGCTTCAGCTGCTCGAACTCCTCCTGGCTGATGGCGCCCTCGTCGAGCAGGTGCTTGGCCCGCGCGATCTCCTCGACCCCGCGGAAGCCGGGGGCGGCGACGGCGCGGATGTGGGCGTCGTCGGCCTCCTGCTCCTGGCGGAGCCGCCGGATGTCGCGCCCGGCCATCCCGTGGCCCTGGGAGACGAAGTAGGTGAGCGAGCCGATCAGCGGCAGCACCAGGAGGAAGACGATCCAGCCGGTCGTGGCCCAGCCGGACAGGTCCCGCCGGCGGAACAGGTCGGTCAGGGCGACGACCAGCAGGAAGAAGCACAGCACCAGCGCGAAGAGCAGCACGAGGGTCCACAGCAGGTCCAGCAGCGGGTAGTCGACGTCCTCGGCAGCCGTGCCCATGGCCCACCTCCGGGGGTCGGCGGTCGCGTCCAGGGTGGCGGGCCGGACCGTCGCTCCCCATCCCCCTCCCCGGATGACCGGGGGCGCCGCGCCGGTCCTCTCCTCCCGGGGTCCGGCCGGGCCGGGGGCCCGGGTGGCGCGCGGACCGTGCCCCTCTCATCCGGCCGGGAGGAGGCCGGATCGCCTCCGGGCGGCCGACCCTCGGTGCGTCGGATCGGACCCGCCACGAGCCTGATCGGGCGCTGCGGCGCCCCGGCCGTCCGCGGGCTGCGGGACAGGGCCCGGCGGGCCGGTGTCCGGACCGAGCAGTGGGGAGCGCGCGGAGATGGGACCTCAGGTGTACGAGCTCAGGGTGCGTGGACCGGTGCCGGCCGAACTCCTGGAGGAGATCGGCGCGGAGGACCTCGGCGAGGAACCGCCGCTGACCATCCTGCGGACGGCGCCCACGGACCAGTCCGGCCTGCACGGGGTCCTCCAGCGGCTGCGCAGCCTCGGGCTGGACCTGATGGAGGTCCGTGCCGCGGCCGTCCAGGCGACGGACGCCGACTCGCCGTGAGCCGGCTCCCCGCCGGCAGCGGTCGTCCGGTGGCCCGGCCGCAGGTCACCCCGGCGGGGTGATGATCGCGGGCGCGGGGCTGACCAGGGTCGGGTCCACCATCCGCCCGGAGGAGGACCCATGCCCCTGCTCGACCTGTTCTGGACCGCGTTGATGATCTTCTGCTGGGCCCTGTGGTTCCTCCTGCTGTTCCGCGTGTTCGGTGACCTGTTCGGCCGCGACGACATCGGCGCCTGGGCGAAGACCGGCTGGGTCGTCGTCACCCTCCTGCTGCCCTTCCTCGGGGTCTTCGTCTACCTGGTCACCCAGGGCCGCGGGATGGCCGAGCGCTCCGCTGCCGCGGTCGAGCGGCGGCGGCAGGCGGCCGACGCCCACATCCGGGCCGTCGCCGCCGGGGCGGAGGCCGACCAGCTCGCGAAGGCCCGCGGGCTGCTGCGGGACGGCGCCATCACGCCCGACGAGTACCGCCGGATGGTGCCCTCCACGCACGCCTGACCGTCCGCCCGGCGCGGGGGGCCGGCGCGGTCACCTCCGGTCGGCGGACTCCTCGGTGCGGCGCCGTCCCCGGTCC
This sequence comes from Blastococcus sp. SYSU D00695, assembly GCF_054050555.1. Taxonomy (NCBI): domain Bacteria; kingdom Bacillati; phylum Actinomycetota; class Actinomycetes; order Geodermatophilales; family Geodermatophilaceae; genus Blastococcus; species Blastococcus sp. SYSU D00695. The sequence goes on from NZ_JBJGZP010000009.1 coordinate 10,527, forward strand.
ACCGCACCGAGGAAGGCGCGCAGCACCAGCCCGACGAGCACCAGGTCGCCCACCATCTGGATCGTCGTGAGCACCCGCGCGGTGGAGCTCACGGGCGCGATGTCCCCGAACCCGACCGTGGCGAAGACGGTGACCACGAAGTACAGCCCGTCGACCCGGTCCACCGGCTCGGTGAACGCGTGGTCGGTGGACGCCGACAGCACGACGTACGCCGCGGCGAACAGCACCAGGAACAGCGGGAGGGACAGGCCGGCGGCCTCCACCGCCCGCAGCGCGGGGTGCGGGGCCCGCATGATCGCCCGGACCTGCCAGGAGGCGATCAGTCCGGTCGCGACCAGGCCCGCGGCGAGCAGCAGCCACGTCCGCCCGTCGAACGAGCCGTCCAGCGGCAGGACGGCGTAGAGGGCGAGCACGGCCAGGGAGGTCAGGACGGTGCGGCCGAGGGCGACGGTGACCGCCCGCCGGCCGGGGGCCGGGGGTTCGAGGGGCGGGACGTCCACCGCGCGATGCTCGGCCCCGGCGGGCGGGGTGGGCCTCACCCCGCCCGGGTGAGCCGGTCAGACGTCGAGCTCGGCCGGCACCCGGCCGCTGGACACGGCGTCCGCCAGCTGGGCGTGGTCGGCGTCGTTGACGTCGGCATAGGCCTCGCCGAACTCGGCGAGGGCCTCGTCGAAGGCGGTGGACGAACCGAGGTACCCGGCGATCGCGATGCGGTCCCCGGAGCGGGCGTGCGCCCGGGCGAGGCACCACGCGCAGAGCTCGCCGTAGCTCTTCAGCCCCGGCGGGCGCAGCTGGTCGACCTCGACCGTCCCCTTCCAGTCGCGCAGCTGCCGCACGTAGAAGTCGTGCTGGCCGCCGTCGACGCCGGTGGTCCGCTGCCAGCCGAGGAAGATGTCGGACGCCTGCTGCATCAGCCGCTGGCCGGTGACCACGCGCTGGCCCTGGTTGGCGTACCTGCTGCGGCCGACGTACTCCGCGTGCACCGACCGCACGGCCTCCTTGACCTGGAGCAGCAGCGGGTCGTCCGCGTCCCGCCCGACCAGGAGCACCACCCAGCAGCGGGTGCCGACGCTGCCCACGCCGACGACCTTGCGGGCCATGTCGACGAAGGCGTAGCGCTCCAGCAGGGTGCGCCGGTCGGCCTGCAGCGAGCCCCGGTACTGGCGGATGATCTCCGGGAAGGCCTCGGCGAAGTACTGCTCCTCGGCCTGGCTGACGAGCTCGCGCAGGGGGACCACCAGCGGCGGGTCGGCGCGGATCTGCAGCCTCCCGTCCGCCACGTCGGTGAGCTTGCCGAACGCCTGGAGGGTGTCGCGGGTCCGCGCCTTCTCCAGGGCCTGGGCCAGGCGCTTGCGGGGCTTGGGGTCCAGGTCGGGGGCCAGCTGGGCGTTGATCTCGTCGGCGTCGACGTGGGAGTACCAGACCTCGATGTCGCGCATGCCGGCGAACCGGGCCATGGCGGTCCGGTAGGCCGCGACGGCGCCGGCGGCGAGCGCGTGCCGCTGCCGGCGGCCCATGCCCTTGGCCCGCGCCGCGATCACGAGGCTGGCGACCAGCCGCTTGACGTCGTGCTCGAACGGGCCGGGCAGCGTCTCGTCGAAGTCGTTGGTGTCGAACACCAGCCGGCGCTCGGGCGAGGCGAACAGCCCGAAGTTCGACACGTGCGCGTCCCCGCACATCTGCACGGTCAGCCCGGACCGGGGCGCGCCGGCCAGATCGGCGGCCATGACCCGGGCCGCGCCGCGGTAGAAGGCGAACGGGGACTGCAGCATGCGCCCCCACCGGATGGGCAGGAGCTCGGGGACCCGGTCGGCGCCCTGCTCCTCGAGCAGCGTCAGCGGGTCCTTCGCCCCCGGCCTCCGGGTGAAGGCGGCCTGCGCCTCCAGCGGGACCTCCTTGCGCAGCGCCTTGCCCGCCGCCCGCCGCTCCTGCGGGGACGGCCGGGGGGTCGCCGTCACCGCGACGGTGGGGGCCTGCGCCCGTTCCTCGGTGGTCAGCACGTCGAGGTCACCTCCTGCACCAGCGAGTCGGCACCGCTCAGGAAGTCCCCGACGGCGGTGGCCACCGCGCTCAGCGACGCGGCGGACGGGCTGGCCGTCGCCGCGCTGAGCGAGCTCTGGACGGCGTCGGCGTCGCTCTGCACCGCGTCCACCTCGTCGCCGTACTGGTCGCGCGCGGCGTCGGCGACGCCGGACCAGGCGTCCTGCACCGAGTTCCAGGCCGTCTCGACGGCGGCGGTGCCCTGCCGGACGACGTCGACGTCGGTCAGCCCGGTCAGCGACGTGCGGAACGCGTCGGCGGCGCTGCACAGGTCACCGCCGGTGGTGCTCGTCGCCGAGCCCGAGCCGGTGGCCGTCGAGGTCCCCGCGGAACTGGCCGACGAGCTCGCCGACGGGCTCGCCGCGGCGGAATCGGAGTCCGAGTCGGGGTCCGAGGAACACGAGGCGAGCGCGAGAGCGGCGAGCGCGGCCACCGCGGCGAACGTGCCTGCGCGATTCGACATGGGCCCGACGGTGCCGGTCGCGGTCGCACCCCGGCGTCATCCGCTGGGGGTGAGGACGCCCCCGGCCCGGCGGCGGGAGGGTCGGCGCCGACCGATCGGTCCGCATGAAGGAGCCGGCATGACCGCGAACGTCTCGCGTCCCGCCGTGGGCGCGACGCCGAGCCGGCACGCCGGCGCCCGCACCGCGGTGGGCCTGCTCGGCCTCGTGGTCCTCGTGCTGGGCGTCGTCCTGCTGTTCCAGCCGGTGGCCGCGGCCCGCACCCTGGCCCTGCTGGTCGGGATGTCGTTCATCGCCGGTGGCCTGCTCGAGGTCGCCGTCGGCTCGGCGGGGAGCGGCGGGCGGCGGGGGAGCTCCGTCGTCCTCGGCGCCGTCCTCGTCGTCGGCGGGGTCCTGGCGATCGCCTGGCCCGGGGTCACGCTCTGGGCGCTGGCGCTCATCACGGGGCTGTCGCTGATCGTCCACGGCGCGGTGCGGGCCGGTCTCGCGGTCGTCGCTCGGCACGAGGTCCCCGGCTGGGGCTGGCTCGCGCTCGCCGGCGGGGTGAACGTGGTCCTCGGCGTCCTCGCGATCGCCTGGCCCCAGGCCACCGTCCTGGTCCTGTCGCTGGTCCTCGGCATCCAGATCGCCGTCTTCGGGCTGCTGCTGGTCCTCGCCGCGTTCTGGCACCCGACGGCCCGCGAGGCCGCCCTCGCCTGATCCCACCCCGCGGCGCCGCCCGGCGCCGCCCGACCCCCTCAGGAGTCGTCATGCCCCTGCTCCGCGGGATGGCCCGCACCGCCGTCATCGCCGGCACGGCCACCGCCGTGTCCAACCGGGTGTCCCGTCGCCAGGGCAACCGCTGGGCGCACCAGGAGGCCCAGCAGCAGGCGCAGTACGCCGAGCCCGCCCCGGCCCGCACCGACACGAACACGAAGCTCGCGCAGCTGCGCGAGCTGGGGCAGCTGAAGGACTCCGGCGTGCTGGACGAGGCCGAGTTCGAGCTCCAGAAGAACCAGATCCTCAACTCCTGACCCCGCCCCAGACCCCGGACCGACCGGCTCCGGCGCCGCAACCCGAGGAGAGATCGATGGCCACGATGACCGTCTGGAAGTTCCCCACGCCCAACGGCGCGGCGATCGCCGAGGAGACGCTCAAGGACCTGCAGCGCAGAGAGCTGATCACCATCCACGACGCCGCCGTCGTGTCCTACCCCGAGGGCGCGAGGAAGCCGAAGACCCGGCAGCTCACCAGCCTCACCGGCGCCGGGGCCCTGGGCGGCGCGTTCTGGGGGATGCTCTTCGGGCTGATCTTCTTCGTGCCGCTGCTCGGCATGGCCGTCGGTGCGGGCATGGGCGCCCTGTTCGGCAGCATGACCGACGTCGGCATCGACGACTCGTTCATCAAGCGGATGCGCGAGGAGATCCAGCCGGGGACCTCGGCGCTGTTCGTGCTCTCCTCCGGCGCGGTCGTCGACCGGGTGCGGGAGGCCTTCGAGGGCCAGCACATGGTCCTGGTCGAGACCAACCTCAGCAACGAGGAGGAGAGCAAGCTGCGCGAGGTGTTCGCCGAGGACGAGCCGGCTCCCACGACCGCCGGCTGACACCGCCACCGGCCGACACCGCCACCGGCGGACCGGGGCCCGCTGCGGCAGCGGCCGGCCCCGGTGCCCGCCCGGTGCGGGGGAGGGGGAGAGGGGATGGTCCCCGTCCTGGCGGTCGTCGGCGCGGCCCTGGTGGCCGCGGCGACGACCGTCGTCCTGATGGTCTGGGGGCGCCTGCGGTACGCCCGCCGGTTGCCGTCCTTCCGCTGCCGGGTCGGCTCCGCCGGCCCGCCCGGCTCCCGCCGCTGGTCGCGGCGGCTGACCCGTGCCGCGTGGGCCGGGGACGTGCTGCTGATCCGCTCCGGGCTGCTTCGGCTGTGGCTGACCCCGGTGCCCGCGGGCGTCGCCGAGGACTCGACGGTCCGCCGGCTGCAGCCCGACGAGGTGCGCGGCCTGGGCCTGCACCCGGTGGTGCTGCGCATCTGCGGGCCGGACGGCCGGCCCTGGGAGGTCGCCGTCGCCCGGCAGGACGCCGACCGCCTGATCGGCCCGTTCCTGACCACCGCCCTGTCCGGCCTGCCGCGGGCGCCCCGGGAGCGCGGCGCGCCCTGACGGCGGGCGTCGCACGGGGCGTGCATGCGGACGGGCGCGACGGGTACCGGACGTCCGTCACGCCCAGGCCTCGAGCGTGCCGCCGGCGCCGTGCGAGGAGAGGGCGACGTGCCAGGGAAGAAGGACGACGGGCGGGCCGCGGCGATCGCCGCGGAGCTGGAGCCCGACGAGTGGCGAGGGCTCACCGGCCCGATGCTCGCCCGCCGCGCGGTGGGCGCGGTCGACCACGACGGCGTGCTGCGCCTGGTGGCCGCGGTGCCGGGGACACAGGTCGGGCCGTTGCACCCGGTGGAGGCCGCCGAGCGGGGCGACCCGCGGGTCGACGCGCTGGTGCAGGTCCTGGAGACCCGGCGCTGGCGCTCGTCGTCGCTGCACCGGCTGTGCGCCGACCTGGTGCTGGCCCTCGACGCCTGGGCGGTCGGCCGGCTCTCCGCCGGACGCGGTCCCGGCGACGGCTGACCCGCCCGTCAGGGCGCGGTGCCGTCCGGCGGCACCGCCGGTGACGCCGCCGGCGGGGTGGCGGGCGGTGCCGTGCGGCCGGCGTCGCGCTCGGGCAGCCAGTCCTCGCCCAGCGTGCCCTGGGCCGCGTCCCGGCCGCTGTGGCCGCCGCCGGTCCCGCGGAGCACGAACGCGAACGCCACCGCGATGATGGCGCCGACGAGCGGGCCGAGCAGGTAGGCCCACCACGACGTCCAGTCCGTCAGGACGAGGGCCGGGCCGAGCGACCGGGCGGGGTTCATCGACGCGCCGCTGACCGGCGACCCCCACAGCCCGGCGAGCGCGATGTAGCTGCCGACGCCGAGGGCGGCGATCGGCCCCAGCTGCTGGGCGCCGGAGGAGACCCCGAGGATCGTGCTGACCAGGCCCGCCGTGAGGACGATCTCCCACAGCATCGCCGTGGTGGTCGAGATGCCGGGGCCGGGCAGGGTCAGGCCGGCGTCCCCCTGCTCCCCGATCAGGCCCCGCAGCAGCAGGGTGGCCAGGACGGCGCCCAACAGCTGCGCGACGACGTACGCGGGCACCCGGCGCCACGGGAAGTCGCCCCGCAGCGCGAACGCCACGCTCACCGCGGGGTTCAGGTGGGCGCCCGAGACCGCGCCCATGAAGAGGATGATCGCCGCGACCATGAGCGCGGGGGAGACCACGAGCGCGCCGTAGGGCACGGCGGAGCCGCCGAAGCGCGCGTTCACCATGCCCCCGCCGACGGCGACGAGCACCAGCAGGAAGGTGCCGAACAGCTCGGAGAACAGGCGCCGCCCCTCGTAGCGGCCGTCCCAGAAGTCGAACTCGTGCAGCACCGAGTTCGGCGTGCCCAGCGAGCGCATGAGCCTCCGGCGTTGCGCGTCGGCGCTCCTGGTCGCGATGTCGGGCGTGGTGTCGTGCGCCATGGCCAACCTCCGGACGTCGGCATCGGGCCGGACCCCGGCACTGTGGACCGGCGCGTGCCGCGGCACCCCACCCCGGGCGGATGAGGGCCGCCGCGCCGGGCCCGCGCCGTGCCGCGGTCCCGCTCAGCTGACGATGAGGTAGAGGCCGTACCCGACGACCAGCCCGGCGGCGAGCAGGCAGAGCGCGGCGACGGCCGTGCCGACGGCGGTGTGCCCGCCGTCGGCACCCACCGCGCCGGGGGCCCGCCGCGCGGGGCGGCCGGACCAGCCGACGAGCGCCAGCGCGACGAGCAGCACGACGGTGAGCGCGGCGGCGGCCGCGACGACCACGATCTCGGCGAGGGTGCCCCAGTCGACGTGCACGGCGGTCCCCTCCCGCTCAGGCGGCCATGTCGGGAACCGTGGCGGCCGGCGCCGGGCCCGGGACGTGGGTGACGTTCGCCGCGCTGACCCCGTCGCTGCGGGAGGCGGCGTAGATGCCCGCCGCGAGCGCGATCGCGACCACCGCGACGACGACGACCCCCGCCGTGCCGGTGGCGGCGCACCACGAGGCGCCGGCGCCGACGAGCGCGGCCGAGGGCAGGGTGAAGGCCCAGGCCAGCGCGATCCGGCCGGCCACCCCCCAGTGCACGACCGCGAGCCGCCGCCCCGCCCCGGCGCCGAAGATCGAGCCGGTGCAGACCTGGGTGGTCGACAGCGGCAGTCCCAGGTGGGTGGAGGCGAGGATCACCGCGGTGCTCGTCGTCTCCGCGCTGAACCCCTGGGGAGGCTCGATGTCGCTCACCCGCGTGCCGAGGGTGCGGATGATCCGCCAGCCGCCCATGTAGGTGCCGGCCCCGATGGCCAGCCCCGCCGAGACGACCACCCAGGTCGGCGGGCCCGAGCCGGGGGCCAGGCTGCCCCCGGTGATGAGGGCCAGCGTGATCACGCCCATGGTCTTCTGCGCGTCGTTGGTGCCGTGCGCCAGCGCCAGCATGGAGGAGGAGATCCGCTGCCCGGCGCGGAAGCCCGGGGTCACCCGGCCGGGCTCGACCGGGGCGGTCAGCCGGTAGGCCAGGAACGTCGCCGTCAGGGCGATGAGCGCGGCGATCACCGGCGCGAGGACGGCGGGGAGCACGATCTTGTTGAGCACCGCGTCGAAGTCGATCGCCCCGGCCCCGCCGGCCACCCAGACGGCGCCGATCAGCCCGCCGAACAGGGCGTGCGAGGAGCTGGACGGCAGCCCGAGGTACCAGGTCACCAGGTTCCACAGGATCGCGCCGACCAGGCCCGCGAAGATCACGACCGGGTCGATGAGCGAGTCGTCGACCAGGCCGCCGGAGATGGTCCGTGCCACCTCGACCGACAGGAAGGCCCCGAGGACGTTCAGGCAGGCCGCGACCACGACGGCGGTGCGCGGCCGGAACGCGCCGGTCGCGATCGCCGTGGCCATCGCGTTCGCGGTGTCGTGGAAGCCGTTGGTGAAGTCGAACAGCAGCGCCGTCAGCACGACCACCACGACGATCAGCGATGCGTCCATGGACCGTGCCTCCGATCCGTCGGCGGGGCCGGCCGGGTGGGGGCCGACGGGGCGCCGCTGGTGATCGCTGCAGGGTGGTGGCCCGCCGGCGGGGCGGCATCATCCGTCCGGGACGACCGCGCCGGTCCGCGGGGGATCGGCCGCCGGCGCGGCGTGCGGCGCCGGCGCGCCCGCCCTCCCCGCTCGGCGGGCCAGGGCCACGAGCAGCCCGGAGCCGGAGACGGCGAGGTGGGCGGTGACGACCGCGACGGCCACGGGCGCGAGCTGCAGCGCCCCGATCTGCGTGGTGAGGCCGGCCAGGAGGATCAGCGTGAACGGGGCCGCGATCAGCGCGCCGAGGATGGCGGCGAACATGGTCGCGAAGGCGAGCCCGGCCGGGATCCCCGGGATCAGCAGGTGGGTGACCGTCCCGGCGGTGCCGCCGATGAACAGCATCACCAGGATCGGGCCGCCGATGAAGCCGGTGGCCTGGCAGAGCGCGAAGACCAGGATCTTCGCGAGCAGGACCGCGATGAGCAGGCCGGCCCCGAGCGCGGCGCCGTCGTGGATCACGGTCGTGAGCTGGTCGGTGCCGGTGAACATGGTGAGCGGCAGCGCGACGGCGACCAGCCCGAACGCGATCCCCCCGAGCGTGGCGCGCAGGACGGTCCGCGCCGCGAGCGGCGCCAGGAGCTTCCGCACGAGCCCGGTGACGGCCATGGTGAGCAGCGCCAGGACCCCGGCGGCCAGGCCGAGGGGGACGGCGGCGGCCAGCTGCCAGTCCTCGTACTCGAAGGACGGCAGGGAGTAGAGCCCGAGGAAGGTGCTCCCCGCGACGGGGAAGTAGACGGCGAAGGCCACCGTCGACGACACCAGGGCCGCGACGAGGGCGGTGGTGGGACGCGCGCGCCTCGGGCGGCCGATCTCGACCACGATGGCCGTCGCCAGGATCGGGGACGACAGCAGGCCGCCGTACGCCGCGGACATCCCGCTCAGCGCGTTCGTCGCGCTGGTGCTCTCGTCGAGGTGCCGCCGCGCGGAGATCCAGGTCCCGAAGCCGCCGCCCATCTTGCCCAGCGCGTCCTCGGGTCCGAGGCTCGCGCCGCCGATCAGGGACACCAGCGAGACGGCGACCGCCTTCGGCACCGTCGACGGCTCGACCCGCTCGTCGTGGAGCTCGTCCAGGACGCCGGGCAGCCGGGGTGGGAGCCGGGAGAGACGCCGCAGCAGGCCGACGAGCAGCCCGGCGCCCGCCGTCACGCCCACCCACCAGAGGCTGCCGGAGAACCAGTCCGGGTGGTCGGGCAGCGTGAACCACAGGTCCGACCCGCCGTCGACGGCGCCCAGGAACAGCAGGCTCACGACGGCCAGCAGGACCCCGGACGCGACCGCGAGACCGATGCTCGTCCAGAACCCCGGGGACCGGTCCGGTGCCCCGGGCGCGGGGTCACCGCCGTGCACGCCGGGGGGACCGGCCGGAGGGGCGGTGCCCCGGCCGGTCTCCGCCCGGGCGCTCATGCCCCACGGTCGGTGCGCCCGGGCGGCGCCCGCATCGTCTGGTCAGGGTGATCCGGACGGCACGCCGGGGCGGGTCGGGGGACCGCTCACGGAGCGGGGGTGCCGCGCCCGGCCTCAGCGCCCCGTCAGGCCCCGGCGCGTCAGCACGCGCCGCTCCAGCGGGGCGAAGACGAGCAGCTCGATCGCGATGCCGACGGCGAGGATCAGCGCGATCGCGGTGATCACCAGCGACATCTGGGACAGCTCGCGGCCGAGGTTGAGCAGCTGCCCCAGCCCCTGGCCGAGCTGGGGCGCGTAGGTGATCAGCTCGGCGGCCATCAGCGACCGCCACGCGAACGCCCAGCCCTGCCGCAACCCGCCGAGGTAGCCGGGCAGCGCGGCCGGCAGCAGGACGTGCCGCGTCCGCCCGAGGGCCGACAGCCCCAGCACCCGGCCGACCCGGTCGAACAGCGGCGGGACCTGCCGCATCCCGCCGAGCAGCCCGTTGGCGATCGAGGGGACGGCGCCCAGCAGGACCACCGTGTAGATCGCGGCGTCGGTGAGTCCGAACCAGATGATCGCCGCCGGCACCCAGGCGACCGAGGGCAGGCTCTGCAGCCCGCTGACGATCGGCCCGATCCCGGCGCGCAGCCAGCGGCTCCACCACATGGCCAGGCCCAGCAGCGTGCCGATGACGACGGACAGGCCGAAGCCGACGGCACCCCGGCTCACGCTCGTCCAGATCGCCTCGAGCGCCCGGCCGTCGGTCACCGAGTTCCAGAACACCTCGGCGACGTCGGCGGGGGAGGGCAGTGCGTACGACGGCTTGATCCCGGCCGAGTACGCCAGCTGCCAGGCCCCGACCAGGGCGGCCAGGAAGACCACCGGCGGGAGGACCGAGCGCACGAAGCGCTTCGCCGGGCCCGGGCCGGGCGGCAGCGTCGCCGCGGTGTCGAGCGCGTCCAGCCCGGCCTCCAGGGCGCGGGTGCGCTCGTGGGACCCGCCGGCCGGCCGGCCCCCGGGCGCCTGCGTGCTAGTTGCCATGGCGGCTGATCTCCCGGTGCAGTTCGGCGGTGATCTCCGTGGCCAGCTCGCCGACCCCCGGCGACTCGATGGTCCGCGGCTGGGGCAGGTCGACCGGCCACTCCCGGACGACCCGGCCGGGCCGCGAGCCCATCAGCACCACCCGCGTCCCCAGCCGCACCGCCTCGCGGACGTTGTGCGTCACGAAGACGACGGACAGCTGCTGCTGGGCCCAGATGCGCGCCAGCTCCAGGTGGAGGACGTCGCGGGTGATGGCGTCCAGCGCGGCGAACGGCTCGTCCATCAGCAGCACCGAGCTGTCCTGGGCCAGCGCCCGGGCGAGGGCGACCCGCTGGCGCATGCCGCCCGAGAGCTCGTGCACCCGCTTCCCCCGGTGCTCGGCCAGGTTGACCAGCGACAGCAGCCGGGCGGCCTCCGTCCGTCGCGCGGCCCGTCCCACGCCCCGCGCCCGCAGGGCCAGCTCGACGTTGCCGCTCGCGGTCAGCCAGGGCAGCAGGGCCGGCTCCTGGAACATCAGCGCCGGCCGGCGGGCGCTGACCGCCACCTCGCCCGCGGTGGGCTCGATCAGCCCGGCGAGCAGGGTGAGCAGCGTGGACTTGCCGCACCCGGAGGCGCCCACGAGGCAGACGAACTCCCCGGGCGCCACGGTGAGGTCCACGCCGTCGAGCACCGGCGGGCGGCCGCGCTCGAAGACCTTGGAGACCCCGGTCACCCGCACCGCGGCGGGCCGGGAGGGGGCGGGCCTGCCGGGCCCCCCGGGGGTTCTCCGGGGGGCCTCGGCGGTCGTCGGTTCAGCGGTCACGGTGGCGCTCCCTGGTGGGCGGGTCAGGCCTGGCCCAGGCCGCCGGCGTCGACCGGCTCGAGGCCGAGGCCGGTGAGGACGGCGTTCAGCGGGCGCAGGTCGTAGATGCCGTCGATGTCGACGAGCTCCTGGGTGGTGCCGGCGTCGAAGCCGTGCTGCGCGGACTCCTGGAGGGTGGCGGCGAGCGGGTCCCAGGTGACGGTCAGGTTGCCCCACGCCCGGTCGAGGACCGCCGCGTCGAGCGCGGAGCTGCCGGCGTCCTCGAGCCCGGCGTTGACGGCGGCCTTCGCGGCGGCCGGGTCGTCGGTGGCCTCCTGGACCGCCGCCACGTGACCGCGCAGCAGCGCCTCGACGGTCTCCGGGTGCTCCTCGAGGTAGTCCGTGCGGACGATCAGGTTCGTGGTCACGAACTGTCCGTCCGGCCACAGGTCGCGCTCGTCGACGAGGACCTGCGCACCGGCCTCGAGCACCAGCCGCGAGGCCCACGGCTCGGGCAGCCACGCACCGTCGAGCTCCCCGGAGCGGAACAGCGCCAGGGTGTCGGCGTTCGCGGTCGGGGCGATCGTGACGTCCCCGCCGCCGTCGATGCTGTTCTCCAGGCCCTGGTCGGTGAGCCAGGTGCGCAGGGCGACGTCCTGGGTGTTGCCCAGCTGCGGGGTGGCCAGGGTCGTGCCGCGGAGGTCCTCGGGCGAGTCGATGCCGTCGCGGACGACCAGCTGGGCGCCGCCGGACGCGGCGCCGGAGACGATCCGGACGGCCTCGCCGTCGCTCTGGCCGTAGGCGTTGATCGCGGGGCTGGGGCCGATGTAGGCGGCGTCGAGGGCGCCGGCGAAGACGGCCTCGACGACGTCCGGTCCGGCGTTGAACACCTGGGTGGTCAGCTCCGTGTCGCCGAGCTCGTCGGCGATCAGGCCCTCCTGGACGCCGATCAGCGCCGCGGCGTGGGTGACGTTGGCGAAGTAGCCCAGGCGCAGCTCGGCGGCGGGGCCGGAGCTGCCCGGGTCGGCCGAGCCGCTGGAGTCGTTGGAGTCGTCGCCGCAGGCCGCGAGGGCGAGCGCGAGGGGCACGAGGGCCAGCAGTGCGGTGGTGCGGCGGGTCCTGCGGGAGGTGGTCATGGGTCCTCGTCTGGATGGAGGCGCACGCCGACGACGCAGGGGGTACGGGCGCGCGTCGTCGGACCGCGCGCCCGGGATGGGTCAGGGAGCGGCGGCGTCAGGCCGCCGTACAGAGGGTGCTGCTCAGCCGACCGTGGTCGACGTGGCGGCAGGCCACCAGCAGAGGGAGGGGAGGCATGCGCGCAGGTTAGTGCACCAAGTCCACCGGGTCACTAGGGTATGGCGCGCGGTCGACCCGCGCACCCCGGCCGGGGCTGGACCCGCGGCGGTCAGTCGCCGGCGCCGAGCGGCGGGTGCTCGAGCACCCGCGGCCGGTACTCGGTCATCTGGATGCGGCCGTCGAAGAGGCGGTGGTCGACGACGTCGAGGGCGACGTCCGGGTAGCCGTCGTAGATCCGCTCCTCGCCCGTCACGCCGGTGATCACCGGGAACACCCCGACCCGGAAGCGGTCGACGAGACCGGCGCGCAGCAGTGACCGGCACAGGCTGAGGCTGCCGATCGTGGCGAGGACCCCCGGGCCCTGCTCCTTCAGCGCGCGGACCGCCGCGACGGCGTCACCGCGGACGAGGGTGCTGTTCGCCCAGGTCAGCGGCTCCTCGAGCGTGGAGGAGAACACCACCTTCGGCGCCCGCGTCAGGTCGTCGACCGACGCCTCCTCCTCGGGCCGGAACTCGTCCTGGCCATCCGGGACCGCGCCGGCGGCGAAGCCCGACATCAGCCGGTAGGTGGTCGCGCCCATGAGGTGGGTGACGGGGGGCTGCTCGCCGAGCCAGGCGAGGTACTCCGGCCCCTCCAACCCCCAGAACCCGGGCCAGCCCCTCCCCGAGGCGCAGCCGTCGAGCGAGGTGATGAGGTCGACGAGCAGCTCGGCCATGGCGGTGTCCCTTCGTCCGTCGTCCCGAGGTCCGACCGGCCGCGGGCACCGAACTCATCGGCCCGCGCGCATCCCCGGGGGACAGGTACGACCGGAGCCACCGGGGGACGCCGCCGGCGACGGCGCCCGCCCCGCTGCGTGCGGCGGACATCGGGAACCCTGCCGTGCTCGAACCGCGTGACCGGGGTCGTGCCCTCTCCTATGCTCTGCCCGGTCGTGACGTCGTCGACGCCAGCAGCGCTCGCCACGGACACGGGTCCCACGACGAGTGCTCGGCCGGCGCGTCGCGCCGACCGGTGACCTGCGTCCGCCAGGAGGGTGCCGTGAGCACCACGACCGTCGCTCCCACGCCCGCCACGTCGGCTTCCCCCGGGGTGCACTCCGAGGTCGGGGTGCTGCGCAAGGTCCTGGTCTGCGCCCCCGGCCTGGCGCACTCCCGGCTGACGCCCCGGAACTGCGACGACCTGCTCTTCGACGACGTCCTGTGGGTGGACAACGCCCGCCGGGACCACGCCGACTTCGTCGCCGGGATGCGTGACCGCGGGGTCGAGGTCCTGGAGCTGCACGACCTGCTGACCGAGACCATGGCGGTCCCCGGGGCCAAGGACTGGCTGCTGGACCGCAAGGTCACCGCCGACCAGGTCGGCCTCGGCCTGGTCGACCCGACGCGTGCCTTCCTGGAGTCGCTGGACGACCGGCGGCTGGCCGAGTTCCTCGTCGGCGGGCTGGCGACGGTCGACCTGCCCGGGGACTACCGGCCCGGCTACGTCGCCCTGGCCCGCGAGTCGACCGGCGTCCGCGAGTACCTGATGCCGCCGCTGCCCAACACGCTCTACACGAGGGACACCACCTGCTGGGTGTACGGCGGGGTGACCCTCAACCCGCTGTACTGGCCGGCGCGGCACGACGAGACCCTGCTGTACAAGGCGGTCTACGCCTTCCACCCGGACTTCGCCGGGTCGACGGTCTGGTGGGGCGACCCCGAGCGGGACCACGGCATGGCCACCCTGGAGGGCGGCGACGTCATGCCGATCGGCAACGGAGCCGTCGCCATCGGCATGAGCGAGCGCACCTCCCGGCAGGCCATCACCCAGTTCGCCGCCGCCCTGTTCGAGCACGGCGCGGCCAGCCGGGTGGTGGTGGCCGGCATGCCGAAGCTGCGCGCGGCGATGCACCTGGACACGGTGTTCACCTTCGCCGACCGCGACGTCGCCACCGCCTACCGCGAGATCGTCGACGGCATCCACACCTTCAGCCTGCGGCCCGGCGACAGGGAGCCGGTCGAGGTGACCGAGGAGAAGGCGTCCTTCCCCGACGTCGTCGCCGACGCGCTCGGCCTGACCGAGCTGCGGGTGCTGGACACCGGCGGGGACGCCTACGCCAACGAGCGCCAGCAGTGGGACAGCGGCAACAACGTCGTCGCCGTCGAGCCCGGGGTGGTGTTCGCCTACGACCGCAACACCCACACCAACGCGGTGCTCCGCGAGGCCGGCATCGAGGTGATCACCATCGTCGGCGCGGAGCTGGGCCGGGGGCGGGGTGGCGGCCACTGCATGACCTGCCCGATCGTCCGCGACCCCGTCACGTCCTGAGGCCGGGGCCGACGATGGTCGACACGATCCCCCCGCAGCGGGTCGCCGACGCCCCGGCCGACCGGGCCGCGGCCGCGGCGCCGGGGAAGATGAGCCTGCCCACCCTCACCGGCATGGTCGTGGGCAGCATGGTCGGCGCGGGTGTGTTCTCGCTGCCGGCGCGGTTCGGCGTCGCCACCGGCGTCCTCGGCTCGCTGATCGCCTGGGCGATCGCGGGCACCGGCATGCTGATGCTCGCCTTCGTCTTCCAGAACCTGGCCATCCGCAAGCCCGAGCTGGACTCCGGGGTGTTCATCTACGCCAAGGCCGGCTTCGGCGACTACGTCGGGTTCAACTCCGCGATCGGCTTCTGGGCCAGCGCGGTCGCCGGCAACACCTTCTACTGGGTCTTCATCAGCGCCACCCTCGGCGGCTTCGCCGGGGTCTTCGGCGACGGGGACACCGTGCTGGCCGTCGCGGTCTCCACCGTCGGCGTCTGGTTCTTCCACGCCCTGATCGCGCGCGGGGTCCGGGACGCCGCGGTGATCAACCGGATCGTCACCGTCTTCAAGATCCTGCCGATCCTGACCTTCATCGTCGTGCTGTTCGTGTCGTTCGACGCCGGGGTCTTCGCCGACAACTGGATCGCCACCGGTTACGGCGACCTCGGCTCGCTCGACGAGCAGGTCCGCAACACGATGATCATCACGACGTTCGTGTTCATCGGGATCGAGGGCGCCAGCGTCTACTCGCGCTACGCGAAGCGGCGCGCGGACGTCGGCCGCGCCACCGTCCTGGGCTTCCTGAGCGTGCTGTCGATCTTCGCCCTCGTGACGCTGTCCAGCTACGCCGTGCTGGCCCAGCCGGAGCTCGCCGCGACCCGGCAGCCCTCGATGATCGGCGTGTTCGAGTCCGTGGTCGGTGAGTGGGGGAGCTGGTTCATCAGCGCGGCCGTCGTCGTCTCGGTGCTGGGGGCCTACCTGGCCTGGACGCTGATGGCCGCCGAGGTCATGTACATCCCGGCCCGCAACGAGGACTTCCCGGCGTTCCTCGGCCGGGAGAACGACAAGGGCACGCAGATCACTGCCCTCGTCGTCACCTCGCTGGCGGTCCAGGGCCTGCTGGCCGCGACGCTGGTCCTGACCGACGCGCTGAACTTCATGCTCGACCTGAGCACCAGCCTGGCGCTGATCCCGTACCTGCTCGCGGCCGCGTACGCGCTGAAACTCTGCCTGACCGGAGAGTCCTACGAGGGCGTCCCGGCGCGGACGCGGCGCCGGGAGGCGATCGTCGCGGGGGTCGCCACCGCGTACACGCTCTTCCTCTTCGAGGCCGCCGGCCTCGAGTTCCTGCTGCTCGCGACGGTGCTCCTCGCGCCGGCGACGCTGCTCTACGTGAAGGCGCGCAGCGAGCGGGGCCGCCGGCTGTTCAGTCCCGTGGAGATGGTGCTCTGCGGCGTGATCGTGGCTGCCGGGATCACCGGCGTCGTCGGCCTGTCGACCGGCTTCATCGCCCTCTGACCGGGAGGTCGGCATGCACCGCACCAGAGTCGTCGGCACGCTCCTGCTCGCCCTGCTGGTGGTCGCCGGCTGCGCTGTCGGGCAGACGGGCTCCCCGGACCTGGACCGGGCCCGGATCGGGCTCGACAGCGTGGACGGGCGGGTCGGCCCGCTCCGGTTGCTCAGCGTGTCCGTCGCCTCCCCCGGGACGCGCGGCAGCCTGCGCGTCGCCGGGGACAGCGCCGCGCTGCTGCTGACGATCGCGAACGACGGCGAGGAGGACGACGTGCTCACCGGGGTGACGACCGACGTCGCCGACGAGGTGGTCCTCCGGGACGGCGACCGGGACGACGACGAGTCGACCGCGAGCGGGGAGGTCTCCGTGCCGCCCGGCGAGGTCGCGGTGCTCCGCGAGGTGTCGGGACCGCACCTGGAGCTGGCCGGGCTGCACGAGGTCCTGCGCAGCGGCTTCAGCGTCCCGGTCACCTTCGACTTCCGCGGCGCCGGCACGGTGACCCTCCAGGTCCCCGTCCGCACCTACACCGACGTCCGCCCGGACAGGTTCAGCACGACGAGGTGACGCCCCGCCGACCGGTGCCGGACCTCGGCCCGGGGAGGTCGGAGCGCCGCCTCGCCGGGTGGATCCGCGATCGTGACCGGTGGGGCGGGTGGGGCTCGAACCCACGACCCAGGGATTATGAGTCCCATGCTCTGACCGGCTGAGCTACCGCCCCGGGCGCCGGCGCGCGGCCGTCGCGCGGACAGCCTGCCACGGCGGTGGGCGGGCCCGGTGCGGAGGGCAAGTCGGCGACAAGCCCGTGACAAGGGCCCGGCGGGACGGTCCCCGGCATGACAGCCACCACCGCCCTGCCCTTCCCCGTGACCCCGCGCCGCACCCCGGACGAGCCGGAGGCCGACCTCTTCGGCTTCGCGCTCGTGCACCGCTCGCTGCGGTCGGGCTGCCGGCTGCTCGCCGACGCCCTCACCTCGGTCGCCGCCGGCGCCGCGTGCGACGAGGCCCGCCGCCGGGCGATCGTCGCCTTCGCCGGCCACATGCTGCACGAGGTGCACGTCCACCACTCGCGCGAGGACGACGTGCTGTGGCCGGTGATCGCGGCGTCCGCGGGCGCCCACGTCGACCTCGCCCCGCTCACCGACGACCACGTCGCCCTGCAGTCGGTCCTCGACCGGTCCGAGCGCCTGCTGGGCGACTTCGCCGCCCGGGGCCCGGCCGCGGCCGGACCGCTCGCGGCCGTGCTCACCGAGCTCGCCGACTCCCTCGACGAGCACATCGAGGAGGAGGAGCGCGACGTCTTCCCCGTCGTCCGCCGCTACGTCTCCGCCGGCGACTTCACCCGGGTGGAGACCCGCTTCCGCAAGGGCACCAGCCTCCGGCACATGGTGTTCGTGCTGCCGTGGGTCGTCGACTCCTGCCGCACGCCGGAGGAGCGCGCCCGGCTGCTCGGCTCGGCGCCGGCTCCGCTGCGGCTGCTGCTCCGCGTCGTCCACACCCGCTGGGTGCGCCGCCGGGACCTGGTCCGCGGTCCGTGACCGGCGTCCGGGACGGCGACGTCGTCGGGGCGGCGGCTCAGTCCAGGGCCCGGCGCGCCGCGGCCGCCCAGCCGGGGTGGCCGAGGCGCTCGGCGAGGGCGACCGCCTGCTGCCGGTACGCCGCGGCCGCCGCGTCGTCCCCGCGGTGGGCGGCCAGGCGGGCCAGCAGCGTCGCCGTCGGGCCGGCGGTCACCGAGCCGCTCTCGATCCCGCAGAGGGTGTCGGCGTACGGGGCCAGCCCGGCCAGCGCCTCGGCCACCCGCCCGTCGTCGCCGATGCCCAGCCCCACCAGGCCGCGGTTGTAGAGGAACAGCGGCCCGAACGGGTCCCGGCCGTAGCGCGGGCGCGGGGGGCCGACCTGCCGCGCCTCCTCGACCCGGCCGGCCACCACCAGCGTCGCCGCCCACATCTCCCGGAGGTCGTCGGGCGCCGCGGAGGAGACCGCCGACACCCGCTCGGGGATCCCCGGGTCCGGGACGCCCGCGGCCAGCGCGAGGCAGAACGCGCCGATCACCCGGAACGACTCGCCCACGTCGCGGTACCAGCCGGCGGCCACCAGCGCCTCGACCGCCTCGTCGTAGGCCTCCTGCGCCTGCGCCGGCCGGTCGGCCAGCAGGTGCCGCAGCCCGCGGTAGGCGTGCGCGATGCCCTGCAGCAGCCGCAGGCCGTGGCTGCCCGCCAGCCGCTCGGCCTCGGCGGCCTGCACGTCCGCGTCGGTGAAGTCCATCCGGCCGCACGCGTCCTGCAGCAGCACCAGCCGGGCGACCGTCTCGAACGCCCCGAGTCCCTCCCGGCGGGCCAGCTCCAGCAGCTCGGCGCCGATGGCGGCGCGCTCGCCGCCGTCGGAGTCGCGGTGGGTGTGGATCGCCCGCGCCGACAGGGCGTGCGCGAGCGTGCTCGGGTCGCCGGCCGCCCGCGCGATGCGCACCGCCTCCCGCGACGCCGCCGGGCCGCGCGGTTCGTGCCGCTCCTCGAACTCGGTCGCCAGCGCGGCCAGGAGCTGGGCCCGCAGCGGGTCGGCCGAGGGGAGGGCGTCGATCGTCGTCTCCAGCCGGGCCACCACGGCGTCGTCCACCGGGTCCACCCGGGCGTTCCAGAAGGTGGGGACGTCGGAGCAGAGCAGCACTCGCGCGACCTCGCGCGGGTCGGCGTCGTCGGGCAGCAGGCCCAGCGCCTCGGCCCGCAGGGCCCGGGCCGGGCCGCTCGCGCCGGCCAGCGCGGTGGCCCGGGCCTGGGCGGCGAGCAGCCGCGCGGTGCCGGGGGAGTCCTCCGCCGGCAGCGAGCGGGCGGCGAGCACCGCCCGCCGCCACCACCGCGCGGCGTCGGCGTGCGCGAACCGGCGTTCGGCCAGCCCGGCCGCCGCCCGGCACCACCGCAGCGCCGCGGCCGCCGAGCCC
Source organism: Blastococcus sp. SYSU D00695 (assembly GCF_054050555.1). Lineage (NCBI taxonomy): Bacteria > Bacillati > Actinomycetota > Actinomycetes > Geodermatophilales > Geodermatophilaceae > Blastococcus > Blastococcus sp. SYSU D00695. The sequence continues at coordinate 29,399 of NZ_JBJGZP010000009.1, forward strand.
GGGCCCGCGGCCGACGTGTGGTGGGCCAGCCCGGTGACGTCGCCGGGGCGCACCCGCTCCAGGACGGCGGCGACGCGACCGTGCAGCCGCGTGCGGCGCAGCGACGACAGGTCCTCGTAGAGCGTGTCGCGCACCAGCGCGTGCACGAACCGCAGCCGCCCCGGCCCGGGCTCGACCAGCAGCCCGCTGACCAGCGCCGTCTCCAGCGCGTCGATCGCGGCCTCCTCGTCGGTGGCGCCCCCGTCGGCGGCGGCCAGCAGCACGTCGACCTCGACGTCGCGCCCGCAGACGGCCGCCAGGCGCAGCAGCGACGCCGTCGTCCCCGGCAGGGTGCCGACGCGCTGGCGGACGACGTCGCGCACCGTGCTCGGCACCTCCGCGACGTCGGCACCCGAGTCGACCAGCCGCAGCAGCTCGCGGACGTAGAAGGGGTTGCCGTCGGTGCGCTCGGCGATCGCCGCCCGCGTCGCGGCGTCGACCGGGCCCAGCGCCCACCCGTCCACGAGGCGGTCCACCCCGGCGGCGTCCAGGCCGCGCAGCCGCAGCGACACCGGCGACCGGCGGGCCAGCCCGGCCAGGACGTCGGTGAGCCGGCCGGTCTCCTCGACGCGGTGCCCCACGACCACCAGCGCCGGCGCTCCCGACAGCGCGCCCACCAGGTCGGTCAGCAGCGCCGCGGTCTCCTGGTCGGCGCGGTGCAGGTCGTCGACGACCAGGAGCAGGGGCGCGCGCCCGGCGACGGCGGCCAGCCAGCGGCCGACGGCCTGGTGCAGCCGGAAGCGGTTGCCCGCGGCGTCGCCGTGCCGCTCGGCGGTGGTGCCGTCGGCCAGCAGCGGCGCCAGGGGAGCGGCGTCGTCGGGCGGCGCGACGGCGGCCAGCGCACCCAGCGCCTCGGTCCACGGCCAGGCGGGGGGAGCGCCGTCGCTCTCCGGGCAGCGGACGCCGACCGCCGTCCACCCCTCGCCGGCCAGCCGGGCGCTCAGGTCCTCCAGCAGCGTGGTCTTGCCGCTGCCGGCCTCGCCGGACACGACGGCGACGCGCAGCTCCCCGCGGGCGGCCTCCCGCGCGGCCTGCAGCAGGGCCGCCCGCTCCCGGTCGCGGCCGACGAGCGCCTCGGCCCGGCCGGGCGACGGCTCGGGCGCCGGCCGGCCGACCGCGGGTGCCGGCAGCCGCACCGGGTCCAGGGACGGCGCCTGCGCCAGCACGTCGGCCTCCAGGGCGCGCAGCGCCGGGCCGGGGTCGGTGCCGAGCTCCTCGGCCAGCCGCGCCCGCGCCTCGCGCAGGGCCGCCAGCGCGTCACCCTGGCGCCCCGCCCGGTACAGCCCCAGCGCGAGCAGCCGCCAGCCCTCCTCGCGCAGCGGGTGCTCGGCGACGTGCGCGCGCAGCCCGAGGAGCGGGTCCCGCCCGGACGGGACGGCCAGCGCCGCCGCGGCGCGCCGCTCGACGGCGATCAGCCGCAGCTCCTCCAGCCGCGCGGCCTCCGGCCGCGCCCACGGCTCGTCGGCGTAGTCGGCGTAGGGCGGTCCCTGCCACAGCTCCAGCGCGGCGCCGTAGCGCTCGCCGGCCGCCGCCGGGTCGCTGCCCACCAGCCGGTCGCCCTCGTCCAGCAGCCGGACGGCGACGGCGGCGTCGACCGAGTCCGCGTCGGGGCGCAGCGCGTAGCCCGGCGGGGAGGTGACCAGCACCCGGGCGGCGGTGCGCGGCGGCCGGTCGGGCTCCAGGGTGCGCCGCAGGTGGCTCACGTGCGCCTGCAGGGAGCTCATCGCGCTGGGCGGGGTCTCGGCGTGCCACAGGTCGGCGATCAGCACCTCGACCGGCACCACCCGGCCGGCGGCGACCAGCAGCCGCGCCAGCACCGATCGCTGCCGCCAGCCGCCCAGCTCCAGCGGGACGCCGTCCCGGGTGGCGCCCACGGACCCCAGGACGCGGAAGGAGAGCTGGCCCATCGCGGCCCGAGCATAGGTGCCGCCGGCGACCCGCACCGCTCACCCGTCCGGGCAAGGAGGCGCGCCGGAGGTGTTACCCGACCGTGACCGCGGCGGTGCGTCCCCCGTACCGTCGTCCCCGGCCCTGCCGGGCCGCGCCCCGCCCCCGGGGACCCAGCACCCCCGGCCCGCTCGACCCCCGAGAACGGAGCGCCCCAGCGTGGCGAGACCGCACCACCCTGCCCGACCGCGCCGCGGCGGGCTGCGCGCCGTCCTGCTCGCCGGCGTGGCCGCGCTGACCGTCGTCGGCCTGCCGGCCGCCCCCGCGCTGGCCGACACCGCGGACGACGTCGCCGCGGCGCAGGCGGCCCAGGACGCGGCCGCCGAGCAGGTCGCCGCCGTCTCCGCCGAGGTCCGGGCCGCCGAGGAGCAGCTGCAGCGGATGACCGTGGAGGCCGAGGCGGCCGCGGACGCGGCCCTGGTGGCGCAGGCCGAGCTGGCCGCCGCCCAGGCCGCCGCCGACGAGGCGGCCGCCCGGCTCGACGCGGCGCGGGCCGCCGTCGCCGAGGCGCAGGACGAGGTGGCCGACGTCGGCCGGGAGGCCTACATGGGCGCCGGCGACGTCTACGGCGGGGCCGCGGTGCTGCTGGACTCGGCCGGTCCGGAGGACCTGCTGCAGCGCGCCGCGACCCTCGAGCTCCTGGGTGACCAGCGCGCCGCGGTGCTCCGGGCGCACGAGGACGTCGAGCTGGCGCAGACCCGGGCCGACGCCGAGGCGCGCGCCGCGGTCGCCGAGCGCGACCGGGCCCGGGTGGCCGCCGACGCCGCCTCCGAGGCCGCCGCGCAGCACGTCACCGGCGCGCAGGGCGAGCTGGACGCCCTCGCCGCCCGCCGGGCCGAGCTCGACGCGCAGTTGCACGCGGCCAACGTCGAGTTCCTGCGCCTGCAGGGCGTGGCCGACGCCGAGGCCGCCTACGCCGCCCAGGTGGCCGCCGCGGGCGCCAGCACCGTGTCGGCCGCCCCGGGTGCCGTCGCACCGGCCACCGGGCGGATCAGCTCTTGCTACGGCAGCCGGTGGGGTGCCATGCACTACGGCGTCGACATCGCCGCGCCGATCGGCACCCCGGTGTACGCGCCGGCGGGTGGCGTCGTCCTGCAGGCCGGGCCGGCGAGCGGCTTCGGGCTGGCCGTCTACGTGCAGCACCCCGACGGCTCGATCACCGTCTACGGCCACGTGAACCAGTTCTTCGTCGCGGCCGGGGACGTCGTCGCCGCGGGGCAGCGGATCGCCGAGGTGGGCAACCGGGGCCAGTCGACCGGCCCGCACCTGCACTTCGAGGTCCACCGGGGCGGGCTGTACGCCAGTCGGGTCGACCCCGTGCCGTGGCTGTCGGCGCTCGGGGTGTCCCTGGGCGGCGCCTGCTAGCCGGTCGCCGTCCCGGGACCACCGGATCGATCACCGAGCGTGACGGCTCAGCCGGGCGTGCTGCCTCGGCGTGTCGGCGTGCTGACACGCCGTGTCGGTGGCACCTTGGGCGTGCGGAGTCGCGCGGGGAGCCGGTGGACTCCGCCGTGGAGGGCGTGGTATGGCCGCTGACCTGCGACGAGTGCGCAATCCGGTCACGAACAGTCACATGTGACCCAACCTCCCCACCCGGGCTGGCGCGACCGGGGGCCCGTCGTGCACACTGGACGAGGAAGCCCTGAGTCGCCGCTTCACGAACACAGCCAGTCACCGAGTCGATCGTCCGTTGGGGAAGACGAGACCGATCGAGTCGATGGAGGTGCCCCGTGCAGCGACGGTCTACCCAGGGTGTCGTCTTCGTGCACGCGTGCCCGAAGGCGCTCTGCCAGCACGTCGAGTGGGCGCTCGAGCGCGTCGTCGGCGCGCCGGTCTCCCTGTCGTGGGCCGACCAGCCCGCGGCACACGGTTCCTACCGTGCCGAGGTCGCCTGGACGGGTGCCCCCGGCACCGGAGCCAAGCTGGTCGCCGCGCTGCGCGCGTGGCCGATGCTGCGCTTCGAGGTGACCGAGGAGGCCAGCCACGGCAACGACGGCGAGCGCATGTCCTACGTGCCCGGGCACGGGGTCTTCCGCGCGCCGACGAGCGCCAACGGCGACCTGATCGTCACCGAGCAGCAGCTGCGCCACCTGGCGGCCACGGCGACCTCCGCCGAGGCCTTCCGCCACGGTGTCGACCAGCTCCTCGGGGCCGCGTGGGACGCCGACCTCGAGGTCTACCGGCACGCCGGCGACGGCAGCCCGATCACCTGGCTGCACCAGGTCGTGTAGCCGGTCACGATCCGGTCGCGACGGCGTGAGGTCACCGGCCCCGCCGTCGTAGGCTCGGCACAGACCGTTCGGGCGTCGTCGGGGAAGCGGCGCCCGGACGGTCTTCGTGCGTCCGCGCCCTCCCGCTGCGCCCACGTCCCGCCGCGATCATGGTCTCGTTGCCGTCGACACGCGCCGACGCGCCGTCGGGAGCGGCAACTCGCCCATGATCGCGGGGGAGGGCCCGCCGACCCGGGTTACAGCGGGATGTTGCCGTGCGCGCCGCGCCCGGGGCGGGCCTCGGCCAGCGCCCGCACCAGCCGCCGCCGGGTCTGCGCCGGCTCCACGACCTCGTCGACGACGCCGATCTCCAGCGCGCGGTTCACCCCGCCGGCGATCCGCTCGTGCTCGGCGGCCAGCTCGGCGTGCAGGGCCTCGCGCTCGGCCGGGGGCACCGCCGCCAGCTTCTTGCGGTGCAGGATGCCGACCGCGGCCTTCGCGCCCATGACGGCGACCTCGGCTCCCGGCCAGGCGTACACCGCGGTGGCGCCCAGCGAGCGGGAGTTCATGGCGATGTAGGCCCCGCCGTAGGACTTGCGGGTCACCAGGGTCACGCGGGGGACGACGGCCTCGGCGAAGGCGTGCAGCAGCTTCGCGCCGCGGCGCACGACGCCGTCCCACTCCTGGCCGACGCCGGGCAGGTAGCCGGGGACGTCGACCAGCACGACCAGCGGCAGCCCGAAGGCGTCGCACATCCGCACGAAGCGGGCGGCCTTCTCCGCCGACGCGGAGTCCAGGCACCCGCCCAGCCGCAGCGGGTTGTTGGCGATCACGCCGACGCTGCGCCCGGCCAGCCGGCCCAGCACGGTCACCACGTTCGGGGCCCAGCGGGGGTGCAGCTCCAGCCCCGGCTCGTCGAGCACCGCGGTGACCACGGGCTTGACGTCGTAGGCGCGCTGCTTCTGCTCGGGCAGGAGGGCGGCGAGGTCGACGTCGGGGGCGTCCTCGGCGGGGGCGAAGGCGCCCGGGCGCGCCAGCAGGTCGACGGCCTGGCGGGCCGTGGCCAGCGCCGCCGGCTCGGTGTCGGTGACCACGTGGACGACGCCGCTGCGCCGACCGTGGGTGTCCGGGCCGCCGAGCGTCTCCTGGTCGACGTCCTCGCCGGTGACCGAGCGGACGACGTCCGGACCGGTCACGAACACCCGGCCCGCCGGACCCATGATCACCAGGTCGGTGAGCGCGGGGCCGTAGGCGGCGCCACCGGCGGCCGGGCCCAGCACCACGGAGATCTGCGGCACCCGGCCGGAGGCGCGCACCATCGCGGCGAACACCTCGCCGACGGCGTGCAGAGCTGTGACGCCCTCGGCCAGGCGCGCGCCGCCGGAGTGCCAGATCCCGACGACCGGCACGCGCTCGCGCAGCGCGGTGTCGATGGCGTCGACGATGTGCCGGCAGCCGTCGAGCCCCATCGCGCCGCCCATGACGGTCGCGTCGGTGCAGAAGGCGATCGCGGGCGTCCCGGCGACCGTGCCGCGCGCGGCCAGGGCGCCGGAGGTGTCGCGGGCGGCGAGCAGGCTCATCGACCCCTCGTCGAAGAACCGCTGCAGGCGGTCCTCGGGGTCGCGGGGATCGGGGACGGTCGGGGTGGGAGCGGCGGAGAGCGTCGTCACGGGATCCCCCTGGTGAGTGGATGGAACGGCCCGGTCGCGGCGGCCCGCCGCGGACGCGGCGGGCCGGCGACGGTCCGTCTACGTGGTGAAGACCAGCGCGATGTTGTGGCCGCCGAAGCCGAAGCTGTCGTTGACGGCGGCGGAGAAGGTGGCGCGCCGGGGCTCGCGGCGCACGATGTCGAGCGCCTGCACCGCCTCGTCGTCGTCGGGGTCGTCGAGATTGGCCGTCGCCGGCACCACCTGGTCGCGCAGCGCCAGGATGGTGAAGACCGACTCGAGGGCACCGGCGGCCCCGAGCAGGTGGCCGGTCTGGCTCTTGGTGGCCGTCACCAGGACGTGCTCGCCGAGGGCGCCGCGGATGGCCGCGGCCTCCGCGGTGTCCCCGACGGGGGTCGAGGTGGCGTGGGCGTTGACGTGCCCGACGTCGCCGGCGGACAGGCCGGCGTCGCGCAGCGCGGCGGCGATGGCGCGGCCGGCGCCCTCGCCCTCGGGGTGCGGGGCGACGAGGTCGTAGCCGTCGGCGGTGGCGCCGGCCCCGGCGAGCCGGGCGTGGATCGTGGCGCCGCGGGCGCGGGCGGCCGACCCGCGCTCGAGCACGAGGGCGGCGGCGCCCTCGCCGAGCACGAAGCCGTCGCGGCCCTTGTCGAACGGGCGGGAGGCGCGCTCGGGCTCGTCGTTGCGGGTCGACATCGCCCGCATCGCGGCGAAGCCGGCCATCGGCAGCGGGTGGACGCAGGCCTCGGCGCCGCCGACGAGGACGACGTCGGCCCGGTCGAAGCGGAGCAGGTCCAGGCCCCAGCGGATGGCCTCGGCGCCCGAGGCGCAGGCGCTGACCGGGGCGTGCACGCCGGCGCGGGCGCCGATCGCGAGGCCCACCGCGGCCGCCGGCCCGTTGGGCATGAGCATCGGGATGGTGAAGGGGGAGACCCGCTTGGGGCCCTTCTCCTCCAGGACGTCGTCCTGGCCGAGCAGGGTCAGCGCCCCGCCGATGCCGGTGCCGAAGACGACGGCGACCCGCTCGGGGTCGACACCCGCGTCGGCCGCGCCGGAGGAGCGCCACGCCTCCTCGGCCGCGACGACGGCGACCTGCTGGCTGCGGTCGAGGCGGCGGGCGCGGACGCGCTCGAGCCGCTCGGCCGGGTCCTCGGCCAGGCGGGCGACGAGCTGGGCCGGGAACTCGGTGACCCAGTCGTCGGTGATGCGGCTGATCCCCGACCGCCCGGCCAGCAGCGCGTCCCAGGTGCTGGCGACGTCGCCACCGAGCGGCGTCGTGGCGCCGAGTCCGGTGACGACGACGTCGTCGGTGGTGCTCATGGACGGTTCCTCCCTGGGAGCGTGCGGGTCGGGCGGCCGGGGGACCGGCTCAGCCTCGGTTGGCGGTGATGTAGTTGATGGCGTCGCCGACGGTCTTGATGTTGGCGAGCTCGTCGTCGGGGATGGCGACGCCGAACTTGTTCTCGACCTCGGTCGCGATCTCGACCATCGACAGCGAGTCGACGTCGAGGTCCTCCGTGAACGACTTCTCGGGGGTGGCGTCGGCGGGGGCGACCCCGGCGACCTCCTCCAGGATCTCGGCCAGACCAGCCTGGATGTCCTCGCTCACGCTGAGGTCCTCTCTCTCGTTCGTGCGTCGGCGTGCGGGTCCGCGTCGCCGGCCCGGGGTGTCCGGGGGTCAGTGGGTGCCGGTCGGGGACCGGTCAGGGGAGGCGCAGCACCTGGCCGGCGAAGGTGAGGCCGGCGCCGTAGCCGAGCACCAGGGCCAGGTCGCCGCTCTTGGCCTCGCCCGACTCCAGCAGGGCCTCCAGCGCCAGCGGGATGGACGCGGCCGAGGTGTTGCCGGTGCGGACGATGTCGCGGGCGACGACGGTGCGGTCGCCGAAGCCCAGCCGCTTGTGCATGAGCTCGATGATCCGCAGGTTGGCCTGGTGCGGCGCGAACACGTCGATGTCCTCGGGCCCGACGCCGGCGGCCTCCATGGCCTCGGTCAGCGTGGCGGTCAGCCGCGTGGTCGCCCAGCGGTAGACGGCCTGGCCGGCCATCACCATCTTGCCGGTGCCGCCGACGATCTCGATCGCGGAGTACTGGTCGCCGTCGCTGCCCCAGGCGACCGGGCCGATGCCCGGCTCGTCGGCGGCGCCGACCACCGCGGCCCCGGCGCCGTCGGCGAAGATCACCGCGGTGGCCCGGTCGTCCATGTCGGTGACGTCGGTGAGCCGCTCGGCGCCGACGACGAGCACGTTGCGCGCCGCGCCGGCCCGGATGGCGTTGCTGGCCATCTCCAGGGAGTAGCAGAACCCGGCGCAGCCGGCGTTCAGGTCGAAGGCGCCGGGGCGGGGGATGCCCAGCCGGTCGGCGACCTGCGGGCCGATGCCCGGGATGGGGTGGCGCAGGCTGGCACTGGCCAGCACGACCATGCCGACCTCGTCGGGGGCCAGGCCGGAGGCGGCCAGCGCCTTGCCGCCGGCCGCGACGGCCATCTCGACGAGCGTCTCGTCCTCCGACGCCCAGCGGCGCTCGGCGATGCCGACCCGGGTCTGGATCCACTCGTCGTTGGTGTCCATGACCTGCGCCAGCTCGTCGTTGGTGACCCGGCGCCGGGGGCGGTAGCCGCCGAAGCCGAGGATCCGGGCCCCGGGGGCGCCGGTCTTCAGGCGGATGGTGGTCATGCCGGCACCTCCGGGTACAGACGGGCGATCGGGTCACCGGCGTCGACGAGGTCGCCCTCGTGCACCAGCCACTCGGCGAGGACACCGGCGTAGCCGGCGGAGACCCCGACCTCCTCGCGCCGGCTGCGGATGCAGCCCAGCGGGGCGCCGGCGGGCACGTGGGTGCCCTCGGCGATCTCCGCAGGGGCGACGGTGCCGCGGGCGGGGGCGACGACGACCCGCCAGTCCGGGGCGTACTGGGCCTCGGCGCGGCCGCGCTCGGCCGCGATGAGCTCCCGGGCGCGGTCGAGGTCGGCCGGGCCGCTGACGGCCAGCACCTCGATGCCCGAGCCCTTCCACTCGCGCTTCGCCAGCCCGGCCAGCGCGCCGGCGGGCGGGAGCTCGATCGCGGCGGTGACGCCGAGGTCGCGCATGGTGGCCAGGCAGGCGTCGAAGCGCACCGGGCTGGTGACCTGGCTGACCAGCCGCGCCAGCGCGTCGGCGCCGGTGGTCACGGCCGCGCCGTCGGCGTTGCTGAGCAGCAGCCGGCTCGGGTCGGCCGGCCGCAGCCCGCCGACCAGGCCCTCCAGCTGCTCGCGGGCCGGGGCCATGTGCTCGGTGTGGAAGGCGCCGGCGACCGACAGCGGCATGACCCGGGCCTTGGCCGGCGGGTCGTCCCGGAGGGCTGCCAGGCCCTCCAGCGGGCCGGCGACGACGGTCTGCCCGGCGCCGTTGAGGTTCGCCGCGACCAGGCCGTGCCGCTGCAGGGCCGCGGCCAGCTCGTCGGGGTCGCCGCCGAGGACGGCGGACATGCCCGTCGGCGTCAGGGCGCAGGCGGCGGCCATCGCGCGGCCGCGGACGGCGGTCAGCGCGATCGCGGCCTCGACGCTCAGCACGCCCGCCAGCGCGGCGGCGGTCAGCTCGCCGACGCTGTGGCCGGCGATGACGACGTCCCGCCCGGCGTGCGGCGTGTGCTGCACCGGGCCGGGCAGCCCGCCCAGCTCGCGGGCGACGAAGAGGCTCATCGCGACGACCAGCGGCTGGGTCACCGCCGTGTCCTTGATGGCCTCGGCGTCCCCGGTCGTGCCGAGGGTCAGGAGGTCGGCGTCGGCGATCGCACCGGCCCAGCGGAAGAAGGACTCTGCGCCGGGGAGCTCGAGCCAGTCGGTCAGCATCCCGGGCTTCTGCGCACCCTGTCCGGGGGCGAGGACGGCCAGCACGCCGTCCACCGTGCCAGGCCGGGGCCCCCGGCGCGGGTGAGGACCGGCACGAAACCACACGGGCGCTCTTTGGAGGATTCCTCCAAAGAGGCTGCCGCGACAGGCCCCGAGGAGGGGTGCTCGGTGGTGGCACCACACTGTGCGCGCCCGGGCGGCGGGGCGAGGCGCGCCCCCGCCCCGCGGCACCGCCGCCCCGTCGGGGCGGGTGCCGGGCTGCAGCACGGCACCCGCGCCCGGGCGGCGGCACCGCTGCGGGAGGTCCCCTCCGGGCGCGCCTCAGTGCCAGAGGGAGCGCTCGCCGCCGAGACGGGAGAGGGCCAGCGCCACCTGCAGGGTCCAGCCGCCGCGGGGGTCGGTCGCCCAGGAGCCGGTCAGCTCGGCGGCCCGCTTGAGCCGGTAGCGGACGGTGTTGGGGTGCACGAACAGCGCCCGGGCGCTGGCCTCGAGGTTGCCGCCGCTGGCCAGGACGGCGCCGACGGTCTCCAGCACCTCCCCGCCGGCGGCCTGCAGCGGGAGGGCGATCCGCTCCTCCAGGGTGGCCCGGGCCAGCGGGTCACCGTCCAGCGCCCGCTCGGGCAGCAGGGCGTCGGCGTCCACCGGCCGGGGCGCCCCGGGCCAGGCCGGTGCGGCACGCAGCCCGGCCAGCGCGGCGGCGGCGGACTCCGGTGCCCGCGCCAGCCCCTCGACGACCGGCCCGACCACCACCGGGCCGGGGCCGAACTCCTCGGCGACCCGGTCGGCGACGCCGGGCAGGTCCTCGGCCCCGCCGAGGACGACGACCAGCTGCTCGGCGTGCACCCCGACGAGCACCTCGCTGCGCATCGAGCGGGCGGCCCGGCGGGCGGCGGCGTGCGCGTCGCGGTCCGACGGCGCGGCGCCGACCAGCACCGTCACCGGGGTCGTCGCCGACCAGCCCAGCGCCGCGGCGCGGCCGGGCAGCTCCTCGGACCGCTCGCCCCGGACCAGCGCGTCGACCACCAGCGCCTCCAGCCGCGCGTCCCAGGCGCCGCGGTCCTCGGCGAAGGTGGCGTACACGTGTGCGGTGGCGAAGGCGACCTCGCGGCTGAAGACGAGCACGGCCATCCGCAGCGCGTCGGCGTCCCCGGGCTCGGCGACCTCGCGGACGTGGTCGTCGATGACCTCGACGACCACCTTGACCAGGTCGACCGTCTGCTTGAGCGGGACCGCCCGCACGAGCTCGCGCGGCGCCGCCCCGAACACCTCGCCGGTCAGCCGCGGCGGGCGGGCGGGGTTGCGGCACCACTCCACGAGCGAGGCGATGCCGGCCTGCGCGACGAGCATGACCCAGGAGCGCTGGTCGGCCGGCATGGTGCGGAACCAGGGGAGCTGGTCGTCCATGCGCGCGACGGCCTGCGTCGCGATCGCCCCCGACGCCCGCTCCAGCCGGCGCAGGGTGCCGGGCGAGGGCCCGGTCACGGCGGCGGGGTCGTCCACGTCGGCCAGCGTGTCACGCCCAGCCACGTCGGGGAGAGTGGGGCCGTGCAGCAGCTGACCACCGGTGTCGCCCCGCGGACCCGCGCCCGCGCGCTGGCCGCGATCGCCGCCGGCCTGACGGTGCTCCTGCTGCTCGGCGCCGGCGTGGTCACCGGGCTCGACGCGCAGATCCGGCTCGACGGTGCGGTCAGCCGCGCGCTGTACGCCGGCGACGACCGGTCGGTGGCGCTGGACCGGCTGCTCGAGGTGCTCACCGCTCCGGGGACGACGCTCGTGCGGGTCGTCGTCGCCGCGCCCGTCGTGCTGTGGCTGGTGCTCCGGGGCCGCTGGCGCCCGCTGCTGTGGGTGGTGCCCGCGCTGTGGCTGATCGGCCCGGTCACGCACGGTCTCAAGCAGCTCGTCGGACGCGCCCGGCCGGCGTTCGAGGGCGGCGGGCTGGAGTACGGCGGGTCGAGCTTCAGCTTCCCGAGCGGGCACTCCTCCGGGATCGCGACCCTCGTGACCGTCGCGCTCGTCCTCGCCTGGCCGCGGCTCACCGCGGCCGCCCGGCGGATCGCGCTCGTCGCCGGCGTCGCCCTGGTGGTGCTGGTCGGGCTGACCCGCATGTGGCTGGGCGTGCACTTCCTCTCCGACGTCCTCGGCGGGTGGGCGCTGGGCGTGGCCTGGTCGCTGGGGCTGGCGCTGCTGCTGGGCGGCCTGCCCGGCGGTCCGGCCGCGCTGGAGCCCCGGCGGTGACGGCGCTGTCGTCGCGGGTGCTGGTGGAGAACGCCGACGGCGCGCTGGGGCCGCTGCTGCGGATCGCCGACGACCGGCTCGCCCCCGGCGCCGGCTACGGGGTGCACGAGCACCGCGCGGTCGACGTCGTCGCCGTCGTCCTGGCCGGGTCGCTGCGCCACCGCTGGGTCGGGGAGGCGGAGCTGACCGAGGGGGACGTCGCCGTCCTGCGGGCGGGGGCGGGGTTGTCCCACGACGAGGTCGCCGGCGACGGCGGCGCGCGGGTGCTGCAGTGCTACCTGCGGGCGGCGGACCCGGCCGCCCCGCCGTCGCACGCGGTGGTGCGCGCCGCGGCCGGCTGGGTGGACCTCGGTCGCCCCGACGCGCGGCTGTGGCTGGGCGCCGGGGCGCCGCCGCCGGGGCTGCGGCTCGCGGTGGGGGAGGAGCCGGCCGTCGTCGGCGGGTCCGGGGGGCGCAGCGTCGTCTGGCGGCTGGACACCGGCCGTCCCGCCTGGGCCGAGTGACCCCACCTGCCGCCGAGATCGGCGATCTCGGCGGCATCAGGGCTCGATGCCGCCGAGACCGCCGATCTCGGCGGGGCGGGGCGGGTGCTCAGGTCGCCGGCGAGGGGTCGGTGCGCTCCTCGGCCGGGGCGGCCTGCACGTCGCGCACCTGGTACTTCTCCACCGCCTGGCGGACGACGTCGCCGTCCACCTCGCCGCGGCGGGCCAGCGAGGCCAGCGTGCGGACGACGATCGACTCGGCGTCGACGTGGAAGTGCCGGCGCAGCGCCGGGCGGGTGTCGGAGAGGCCGAACCCGTCGGTGCCCAGCGTCGCCATCCCGCCCGGGACGAAGGGCGCGATCAGGTCGGGGACGGCCTTCATCCAGTCCGACACCGCCACGACCGGCCCGGGCGCGTCCTGCAGGCACTGCGTGACGTAGGGGGTGCGGACCTCCTCGCCGGGGTGCAGCAGGTTCCACTCCTCGCACTCGTCGGCCTGGCGGCGCAGCTCGTTCCACGAGGTCACCGACCACACGTCGGCCGACACCCCCCAGTCCTGGCGCAGCAGCTCCTGCGCCCGCAGCGCCCACGGGACGGCGACGCCGGAGGCCAGCACCTGCGCCCGCGGGCCGTCCCCGGTGCCCGGCGCGTACCGGTACATGCCGGCCAGCAGGCCCCGGACGTCGAGGCCCTCGGGCTCGGCCGGCTGCACGAACGGCTCGTTGTAGACCGTCAGGTAGTACATGACGTCCGGCGACCGGTCCCCGCCCAGCGGGGCGCCGGGGTCGGTGCCGTACATCCGCAGCAGCGCGTCGCGGGTGATGTGCGCGACCTCGTGGGAGAACGCCGGGTCGTAGGCCACTACCGCCGGGTTGGTCTGCGCCAGCAGCAGCGAGTGCCCGTCCTCGTGCTGCAGGCCCTCGCCGTTGAGCGTCGTGCGCCCGGCCGTGGCGCCGAGGACGAAGCCGCGGGCCATCTGGTCGGCGGCGGCCCAGAAGCTGTCGCCGGTCCGCTGGAACCCGAACATCGAGTAGAAGATGTAGATCGGGATCATCGGCTCGCCGTGGGTCGCGTACGAGGTGCCGACCGCGGTGAACGACGCCGTCGAGCCGGCCTCGTTGATGCCCTCGTGCAGGATCACGCCCTGCTCGGACTCCTTGTAGGCCAGCATCAGCTCGCGGTCGACCGAGGTGTACCGCTGCCCGGCCGGGTTGTAGATCTTGTGCGACGAGAACAGGGAGTCCAGGCCGAAGGTGCGGGCCTCGTCCGGGATGATCGGCACGAAGCGCGGGCCGAGCTCGGGGTCCTTGAGCAGTTCCTTGAGCAACCGGACGAACGCCATCGTCGTGGCGACCTCCTGCTTGCCCGAGCCGCGGCGCAGGACGTCGAGGGCCTTGTCCTCGGGGGCCTTGAGCGGCTTGGACTCCGAGCGCCGCCGCGGCACCGCCCCGCCGAGGGCCCGGCGCCGCTCGAGCATGTACTGCATCTCGTCGGAGTCGGGGTCGGGCCTGAAGTAGGGCGGCAGGGTCTTGTCCAGCGCCTCGTCCGGGATCGGCAGGTAGAGGCGGTCGCGGAAGCCGGCCAGGTCCTCGGCGGTCAGCTTCTTCATCTGGTGCGTGGAGTTGCGGCCCTCGAAGTGGCTGCCCAGCGTCCAGCCCTTGATGGTCTTGGCGAGGATGACCGTCGGCTGGCCCTTGTGCTCCATCGCGGCCTTGTAGGCCGCGTACATCTTCCGGTAGTCGTGCCCGCCGCGGGAGAGGTCCCAGACCTCCTTGTCGCTCAGGTCCTCCACGAGCCTGCGGGTGCGCGGGTCCTGGCCGAAGAAGTGCTCGCGGACGAAGGCGCCGTCCTCGGCCTTGTACGTCTGGTAGTCGCCGTCGGGCGTGGAGTTCATGAGGTTGACCAGCGCGCCGTCGCGGTCGGCGGCGAGCAGGGCGTCCCACTCGCGGCCCCAGATCACCTTGATGACGTTCCAGCCGGCCCCGCGGAAGAAGGACTCCAGCTCCTGGATGACCTTGCCGTTGCCGCGCACCGGGCCGTCGAGCCGCTGCAGGTTGCAGTTGACGACGAAGGTGAGGTTGTCCAGCTCCTCGCGGGCGGCCAGGCCGATGACGCCGAGCGACTCGGGCTCGTCCATCTCGCCGTCGCCGAGGAACGCCCAGACGTGCTGGTCGGAGGTGTCCTTGATGCCGCGGTCGTGCAGGTAGCGGTTGAACCGGGCCTGGTAGACGGCGTTCATCGGGCCCAGGCCCATCGAGACGCTGGGGAACTCCCAGAAGTCCGGCATCAGCCGCGGGTGCGGGTAGGAGGACAGGCCGCCGCCGGGGTGGCTGACCTCCTGGCGGAAGCCGTCCAGCTGCTGCTCGGTCAGCCGGCCCTCGAGGAAGGCGCGGGCGTAGATGCCGGGGGAGGCGTGCCCCTGGAACCAGATCTGGTCGCCGCCGCCGGGGTGGTCCTTGCCGCGGAAGAAGTGGTTGAAGCCGACCTCGTACAGGGAGGCGGAGGACGCGTAGGAGGAGATGTGCCCGCCGACGCCGATCCCCGGCCGCTGCGCGCGGTGCACCATGATCGCGGCGTTCCAGCGGATGTAGGCGCGGATGCGCCGCTCGATGTGCTCGTCGCCGGGGAACCAGGGCTCCCGCTCGGGCGGGATCGTGTTGATGTAGTCGGTGCTGCGCAGCGCGGGCACGCCCACCTGCTGCTCCCGGCTGCGCTCCAGCATCCGCAGCATCAGGTAGCGGGCGCGGCCCCGGCCGGCGTGGTCGACGACCGCGTCCAGCGACTCCAGCCACTCCTGCGTCTCGTCGGGATCGGTGTCGACCAGCTGGCTCGGGAGCCCGTCGGTGATGACCGCGCGGGCACTGCCGGGGACGGGACCTGCATCGCGGGCGGGGTCGCCGCCCGACTGCTGCGGTGCGCTCATGGACCCATCCTCCGCCGCGCGCCGGTCGCCGTCACGTACACGCCCAACAGACGGGACGGCGTCGTGTCGCCCGCCGCCACCCGCGTGGGGGTCGCCGTCCGACCTTGCGCTGGACCCGGCATGCCCTACGCTTCCGCCCACGTGGCCCGACACCCCGGGTCCACGCCCGGCCGAGGGACGACAGGGAGGTGACATGGCCAGGCTGCGGGGATCCGTCCCGCCGGTCGTGTCCGTCCCGTGGCGCCCGGCCGCCACGCCTCCCGCCCTCGCCATCGCAGGGCGGCCCCCCACCACACCCATGGAGGAACAGCAGGGATGAGCGTCGACTCGGGCAGCGCCGGCATGGCGGCCCGGCTGGGCATCAAGCCGGGCATGGTCGTGCAGGAGCTCGGCTGGGACGAGGACGCCGACGACGACCTGCGCGACTCCATCGTCGAGGTCTCCGGCAGCGAGATGGTCGACGAGGACACCGACGAGGTCGCCGACGTCGTCCTCCTGTGGTGGCGCGAGGACGACGGCGACCTGTTCGACGCCCTCACCGACGCCCTCACCTCGCTGGCCGACGACGGCGTCGTGTGGCTGCTGGTCCCCAAGTCGGGCCGGCCCGGGCACGTCGAGCCCGGGGACGTCACCGAGGTGGCCCCCACCGCGGGCCTGCAGCAGACCAGCAGCATCTCCGCGGCCAAGGAGTGGTCCGGCATCCGCCTGGTCACCCCCAAGGCCGCCCGCAGCCGCCGGTAGGCCCCCCGTCCCGCACCCCTCGCGGGCCCCCGCGAGGGGGTCTGTCCCGGCCCCCGGCCCGGGGTGCGGCACGATCGGGGACATGAGCCTCTCCGTCGGTGACCGCGCGCCCGAGTTCAGCCTCCCCGACCAGGACAAGCAGGTCGTCTCCCTCGCCGGGCTGCGGGGGAAGCCGGTCCTCGTCGTCTTCTATCCCTTCGCCTTCTCCGGCATCTGCACCGGCGAGCTGTGTCAGCTGCGCGACGAGCTCGCCGACTACACCGACGCCGGCGTGCAGGTCGTGGCCATCAGCACCGACCCGGTCTTCAGCCTCAAGGCGTTCAAGGAGCAGCAGGGCCTGCCCTTCCCGCTGCTGTCGGACTTCTGGCCGCACGGCACCACCGCGCAGGCCTACGGCGTGTTCAACGAGAAGGCGGGGATGGCCGTGCGCGGCACGTTCCTCGTCGACGCCGAGGGCGTCGTCCGCTTCGCCGAGGTCAACCAGCCCGGGGACGCGCGCGTCCAGACCGGCTGGAAGGACGCCGTCGCGGCGCTGTGATCCCGGGGTCGCCGGGGCGCAGCGTGCTCCGGCGACCCCCGTGCGCCCGGCTCCCTAAGCTGGGGGCGCGGGGCGCGTAGCTCAGCGGGAGAGCTCTCGCCTTACAAGCGAGCGGTCGCCGGTTCGATCCCGGCCGCGCCCACAGGACCCGCCCGGTCGCGGTGGCGGCTGCCCGTGACCGCGCCGGGTCAGGCCGCGGAGGCGGCCAGCGGCGAGTCGGCGACGGGCACGTCGGGGCGCGGGAAGAC
Organism: Blastococcus sp. SYSU D00695; assembly: GCF_054050555.1. NCBI lineage: Bacteria > Bacillati > Actinomycetota > Actinomycetes > Geodermatophilales > Geodermatophilaceae > Blastococcus > Blastococcus sp. SYSU D00695. The sequence goes on from NZ_JBJGZP010000009.1 coordinate 46,252, forward strand.
CGGCCGCAGCACCGTCGGGGCGCGGAACGGGGTCCAGCTGCCGTCGGGCTGGGCCAGCCGGTCGGCCACCGCGTAGACGACCGCGGGGTGGTGCCCCAGACCCAGGTGGCTGGCGTGCACGGCGATGTTCTCCGCCCGCGGGCCGGGCGTCTCCAGGCAGGTCTGCCAGTGCACGATGCCGTCGGCGTGCGAGTAGATCGACGTCGTCGGGACCGGCAGCGGGGTGCACTCGCTCTCCAGCGGGAACGACACCGAGTCCACGTGCAGGTGCGCGAAGCGGTTGAACACCTTGGCCGCGCGGGTCTGCGACTCGCACGTCAGCCGGAACGGGCTGCCCATCGTGACGACCTGGCGCACCGAGTCCGGCGTCGCCCGGGCCAGCTCGCGGGCGAAGATCCCGCCCAGGCTCCAGCCGATGAGGTTCACCGGCCGGCCGTAGCGGTCGGCGAGCTCGTCCAGGCGCCGGCGCATGCCGTCCACGCAGGTCGGGGTCGGGCCGATGTTGCGTCCCAGCCGCCAGCCGTGGACGCGGTGGTCCAGCCGCCGCAGCGTCGCGCGCAGGGTGCGGGTGGAGGCGTCGTCGGCCAGCAGGCCGGGGATCACGAGCACCGGGTCGCCGTGGCCGTGCGGGAGGGCCTGCAGCAGCGGCCGCGCGGCCAGGTACAGGCCGTAGTCGGCCACCGCCCGCCCTGGCTCGCTCAGGTAGAGCGGGAGCGCGGGGCCCCCAGTGCGCTGTCGTGCCACGGTTGCGTCCTCCTCGTCGACCGGCGCTGGTCGGGGTCCGGTTACCCGCGGGCCACCTGACCGCACACCCGCCGGGACCCACCGGTTTCCTCGGCAGGCGGGTGTGGCGGCCGACACAGTGTCGTCCCACCGGCCCCAGCTGCCCCGCGCGCTCGCGCGGGCGGGACCGGCGGCGGCGTGCCACGGTGGACGGGTGGACGAGACGCCGGGCCCCGGCCGGCCGGGGACCCTGGACCTCGACGGCCCGGTGCACCACGTCGACTACGGCGGGGCCGCCGGTCCGACCGTCGTCCTGGTGCACGGGCTGGGCGGCTCGCACCTCAACTGGGACCTGCTGGCGCCGCTGCTGACCCCGCACGCCCGCGTGCTGGCCCTGGACCTCCCCGGCTTCGGCCGCAGCGAGCCGGGCGGGCGGCGGGCGAGCGTCCCGGCCAACGTGCTCGTCCTCGACCGGTTCCTGCGGGCGGTGGCCGACGGGCCGGTCGTGCTGGTCGGCAACTCGATGGGCGGGATGGTGTCCGCCTTCGCCGCCGCGCGGTCACCCCAGCGGGTGCGCGGCACCGTCCTGCTCGACCCGGCGCTGCCCGGGCCGCGGCGCGCCGTCGACCCGGCGGTCGCCCGGCAGTTCGCCGGGTACGCCGTTCCCTTCCTCGCCGAGCGCCTGCTCTGGCTGCGGCGGGTGCGCACCACGCCGCTGGCCCGCGTGCGCGGCATGCTCGAGCTGAGCGGCGTCGACCCCGACACGCTGCCGCCGGAGCTGCTCGACCGGTCGGTGGCTCTGCTGGAGGAGCGCCGCGACGTCGCGGGCATGGACCGGGCGTTCCTGGCCGCGGCGCGCTCCCTGCTGGGGGTGCTCGCCGACCCCCGCCGCTACCGGGAGGCGATGGCGTCGATCTCCGGTCCGGTGCTGCTCGTGCACGGCGACCGGGACCGGCTCGTGCCGGTCGAGGCGGCACGCGAGGCCGCCCGACGGCACCCGGGGTGGCGCTACGTCGAGCTGGCCGACGTCGGGCACGTGCCCCAGCTGCAGGTCCCGGAGGTCACCGCGGGCCACGTGCTGGCGTGGCTGCGCGACACGGGACTGGCCGCCGCCGGCTGACCGGCCTCCCGGTCACCGCCCGGACGCCCCCGAGCTCGCCGACCGGGCCTTGGCGGCGAGCTCGTCGATGCCGCGGCGGATGCCGGAGGACAGGACGTCGACGTCCGGGAAGCCGTCGAAGTCGGCGTTGACCCCGAAGGTCATGGCGTCGAGGTAGCTGAAGATCCCGATCGACACCCGCGTGCCGCCGGCGATCGGCACGTAGGCGTACGCCGAGCACATGCGCCGGCCGAGCACGTACAGCGGCACGCGCGGGCCGGGCACGTTGGTGGTGACCGCCTGCGCGTAGAACTGGCCGGCCTGCAGCGCCGCCCGGACACCGAGCGACAGCAGGGTCGGCGCGACGTAGTCGCCCATCGCGATGATCGACCGGGCGTCGACCAGCTGCATCGTCCGCTTGTACTCGTCCATCTGGGCCCGCACGGACGCCAGCCGGGCGACCGGGTCCCGCTCGGCCACCGGCAGGTCGACGAAGACCGCGGAGATGCGGTTGTCCATCCGGCCGCGCTCGCTGGCCCGGCGCATCGACACCGGCACCATCGAGCGCACGACCAGCCCGTCGCGCAGCGACCCCCGGCGCTCCAGGAGGTCCCGGAACCCGGCCGTGATCGCCGCGAGGACGACGTCGTTGACCGTGCCGCCCAGCGCCGTGCGGATCCCCTTCAGCTCGTCGAACTGCGCCTGCGTCCACGCCCAGCGGCGGTGCGGGCCGATCGGGCCCGACAGCGAGCGGGCGACCGGTGTCGTGAGCTGCCGCGCGACCGCCGGCACGGTCCTGGCCAGCGACCGCCCGCTGCCGAGCACCGTCTTCGCCATGCCGCCGAGGCCGGGGCCGCCCGCCCCCGAGGCGAGCTGGCGCAGCGGCGCGGTGAGCGCGTCCTGCACGGCGCCCGCGAGGACCTCCGCCCCGGACGGCGGCCGCTGCGGGCTCCAGTCCTGCGGTTCGGGGTGCGTGGCGTCGGGGGTCAGGTCGAACATCAGCTGCATCAGGTCGGTCCCGGCGATGCCGTCGACCATGCAGTGGTGGACCTTGGAGATGAGGGCCCAGCGGCCGTCGGCCAGTCCCTCGACCAGCCACAGCTCCCACAGCGGCTTGGCCAGGTCCAGCCGCTGGCCCAGCACCCGGCCGGCCAGGTTGCGCAGCTGCTCGTCGGTGCCGGGACTCGGCACCGCGGTGTGCCGCACGTGGTAGAGCACCTGGAAGTGCGGGTCGTCCACCCACACCGGCCGGCCCAGCTGCAGGGGCACCGGGCGCACCCGCTGCCGGTACCGCGGCACCAGCGGCAGCTTGCCGAGCAGCAGCCGGATCACCTCGCCGTAGGTGGGGGCGGGGCCCTCGAACACGGAGACGGAGCCCACGTGCAGCGGGGTGTTCTCGCTCTCCGCGAAGTAGAAGCCGGCGTCCGTCGGGCTCATGCGGTCCACGGGGCCTCCTCCCGCCCCGGTGGGGGCGTGCCGGTGTCAGCTGTGCGGCGAGCCAACCGCTGATCGCCGGTGCCCGCAATCGCAGCCGGGCCGCCACCCGGGCGCGGGCGTCAGCCGGTCCGAGCGCCGCGCAGCCGCTCCTCGACGCGGTCCAGCAGTCGCGCCAGCGCCCCGTCGACGACGTCGGGCCGGGTGAGGTTCACGCTGTGCCCGGCGCCGGGGACGACGACCAGCTCGGCGTCGGGCCCGAGCAGCCCGGCCAGGCGGCGGCCGTGCTCGACGGGGGTGAGCCGGTCGTCGGTACCGGCGACGACGGTGGTCGGCACCCGCCCCAGCACGGGCAGGGCGGCGCTCTCGTCGTGGTCGAGGAACGTCGACCAGAACGCCAGCGTCACCGTGTACGGCGTCTCCTCCAGCAGGTCGGCGACCAGGCGGACGTCGGCGGGGTCGGCGTCCTGGCTGCCGAACAGGTACCGGCGGGTGACCCAGCGGCCCAGCGCCGTCCCGCGGCGGCGGGTGCGCTCCAGCAGCGGCGCGACGACCTGCAGCCAGCGCAGCCACGGGCCGAGCAGGTGCAGCCGCCGGACCACGGCGAGGAACCGGCCGACCGCGCCGGTGCGCGCCAGGCCGCCGGCGGAGGTGGCGAGCAGGAAGGCGCCGACCACGCGGGTGCCGAACAGCTCCGGGCGCTGGCGGGCCAGCGCCATGACGCTCATCCCGCCCATCGAGTGCCCGGCCAGCACGACCGGCCCCCGCGGGACGACCGCGTCCAGCACCTGCCCGAGGTCGCGGCCGGTGCGGTCGATGGTGGCGGCGGTGAGCCGGGTCCAGCCGGAGCGCCCGTGGCCGCGCTGGTCCCAGAGCACGAGCCGGGCGCGGTCGCGCAGCGCGGCCCGCTGCCCGTCGAACTCCGCGAGGCGGGCGGTGAAGCCGTGCGAGAGGACGACGGTGAGCGGGGCGGTGCCGCCCCCGCCCGCCCCGCCGTCCGCGGGGCCGTCGACCTCCACGTGCAGGTCCACGCCGTCGTCGGTGCGGACGGTGGTGGACCCGGGCGGCGGGGGACCGGGCGGGCCGGGGACGGGCGCGTCGACGCCGGGCGGCAGGGGCACGCGCCGGTGCTGCCCGGGACGGGCGTCGGCCAACCGGGGCCGGCGCGCTCAGGCCGCCGCGCGGCGCCCGGGAGCGGCCTCCCGGACCAGCCGTCTGGCGGCGTCGACCTCGCGGGCCAGCGGCGCGAGCACGCCCTCGGCGAGGATCTCCGCGTCGTCGGGCGCCCGGTCGGCGCGGACGTCGTCCCGCAGGCGGGAGATCGCCCGCCGGACCGCGGCCACCTGCCCCGGGTCGGGGGGCGGCTCGCCGGTACGCACCGCGATCACGCCCTCGGTCACGGCGTCGGCGGCGCGCTCCAGCTGCACGATCACCGGCCACCAGGCGGCGGCGCGGGTGCTGATCGGCGGCGGCTCGGCCAGCCGCCGCTGCAGCTGCGTCTGGACCTCGGTCAGCGCCCGGTAGGTGCGCCGGCGGGCGCGGCGGGCCTGGGCGGCGTCGCCGCCGAACGCCGCCCCGGCGAAGGCCTCCAGCGCGGTGGTCGCGTCGCGCAGCGCCTCGTCCAGCGGCGCCCGCCAGGTCTGCGGCCACAGCGCGTAGCCGACGACCAGCACGATGAGGCAGCCGACGAGGGTGTCGAGCACCCGGGCGGCGACCAGCCCCGGGCCGCCGGCCAGCGCGAGGTCGAGCAGCAGGATGATCACCGGCGTCTGGAACACCGAGAACAGGCCGAAGTTGGCGGCGCGGGCCCAGGGCAGCAGGCCCGCCGCGACGGCCATCGCCACCAGCACCCAGGCGTCGCGCGGCAGCACCGCGAGCAGCAGCGAGCCGATGAGGACGCCGAGCACGGTGCCCACCCCGCGCTGCACCGCCCGCGTGAACACCGATCCGAAGTCGGGTTTGAGCACGATCGCGACGGTGAGCAGCACCCAGTAGGGGCGCTCCAGCGGCAGCAGCTGCCGGGCCACCTCCGCGGTCGTCATGCACAGCGTCAGGCGGAGGGCGAACGAGCGGCTGTCGGGGCTGGCCACCGTGCGGTCGGCGAGGTCGCGCAGGCGGGTGCGCCGGTCCAGCGCGGGCAGCTCGACGGCCGCGCCGGCCCGCTCCTCGGGGTCCCCGACGACGTTCCACGCCAGCCGCAGGCCGTGCCGCACCGCGCGCCGGGTCGGCGGCCCGTCGTCCAGCGGCGCCGGCCGCTGCGCCGGCAGCTCCCGCGCGCCGGTGACGGCGGCGGCCAGCGCGTGCACCGCCGTGACGTCGTGCGGGTCGGCCGGCGCCCCGGCGCGGACGGCGGCCACGGTGCCCTCCACCAGCGGGGCGGCGGCGTTGAGCACCCCGGCCAGCTCCGACAGCTGGCGGCTGCGCCCGGCGGTCGAGCTGCGGCTGCGGATGACCCGGTCGTAGGCCGCGTTCAGAGCGGCCGTCAGCCGTCGGCGCGCCTCGTCGGTCCGCTCGCCCTCGGCGGTGCCGGCCAGCGCCAGGAGCTCGCCGATGCGGCCGAAGACGGCGGCCACCGCGGTCCGGTCGGGGTCGTCGCGCTCGACCGCGGCCTGCACGAGCGTGGTGAGCAGCGCCCAGCCGGCCCCGGCGAAGAAGAACCCGATCTCCGCGGCGGTCGACAGGGGGCTGACCAGCCCCGAGGCCAGGGCGGTGTAGACCAGCAGCTGCAGCGAGCCCAGCGACAGCGCCGCGTTCACCGTGCTCAGCAGCGCCGCGACGGCCGACACCAGCGCGATCACCAGGATCGGCTGCCAGCCGTCGCCGACCGCGTACTGCCCGACCAGCAGCCCGGCGGCGCCGCAGGCGGTGGCCGCCAGCGTGCGCCGCAGCCGGTCGCGCAGCGGCCCGCCCATCGGGGCCAGGCAGGCGGCCAGGGCGCCGGTCGTGCCGAAGACGCCGGCGCCGAGCTCCGGGCCCGCCGTGACGCCGCCGGCCACGAGCACCGCGACGGCCAGGGGCATGGGCACGGTCACGGCGAACCGCAGCACGTCGGGCCAGGGGATCGCCGGGGGAGTGGTGCGGACCAGCTCCTCCAGCCACGCCGGTGCCCGCAACGACCGCTCCGCCACGGGGTGCCCATCCCCGGGCCCGGCCCGCTCCAACCACCGCCGGGAGGGGGTGGACGAAACCGGGCGACGAGCGGGCCGGGCCCTGGCAGGGTGGCCGGCCGTGGACCCCGACGTGCGGCTCGCCGAGCCCGCCGACCTCGCGGCGCTGCCGGGGATCGAGGCGGCCGCGGACACCCTCTTCGAGGCGCTCGGCATCACCGACCTGCCCGCCCCCGCACCCGCGGAGGAGCTCGCCCGGGCGTGGCGGGTCCTCGTGGCCGGGCGGCCGCCGCGGGGGCTGGCCGTCCTCTCCCGGCTGGACGGCGACGTGCACCTGGACCAGCTGTCGGTGCACCCCGCCGCCATGCGCCGCGGGCTGGGTGCGGCGCTGCTGACCGCCGCGCTCGACCAGGCCCGGGAGGCCGGTGCCCGCAGGCTCACCCTGACCACCTACGCCGACGTCCCGTGGAACGCCCCCTGGTACGCCCGGCACGGGTTCGTCCCGGCGACGGAGGTCGGCCCGGGGCTGGCGGCCGTGGTCCGCGCCGAGGCCGCTCTGGAACGGCACGGGCGCCGGGTGGTGCTGGCGCGCTCGGTTAACGTCCGGCGGTGACCGCAACGCTGGGCGAGGTCGTCGCCGCGCTGGAGGCCCGCTACGACCCGGCGCTGGCCGAGGACTGGGACGCCGTCGGGCTCGTCTGCGGCGACCGGGACGACCCGGTCGAGCGGGTCGTGTTCGCCGTCGACCCGGTCGCCGCCGTCGTGGACGAGGTGGTGGCCTCGGGCGCGGGCCTGCTGGTCACCCACCACCCGCTCTTCCTGCGCGGCGTGCACGGGGTGCCCGCCGACGACCCCAAGGGCCGGCTGGTGCACCGCCTGGTCCGCGCCCGCGCCGGCCTGTTCGTGGCGCACACCAACGCCGATCGCGCCCCGGGCACCGGGGTGAACGACGCGCTCGCGGAGGTGCTCGGCCTGGTGGACGCCGTCCCGCTGGAGCCGGCGGGGTCCGACCCCCGCGCCGGGCTGGGGCGGGTCGGCCGGCTGCCCGCGCCGCTGCCGCTGGCCGGGTTCGCCGCCCGCGCGGCCGCGGCGCTGCCGGCCACCGCGGGCGGCGTGCGGGTGGCCGGCGACCCGGAGCGGCCGGTCACGACCGTGGCGGTGTGCGGCGGCAGCGGCGGCTCGCTGCTGGCCGCGGCCGCCGCGGCCGGTGCCGACGTCCTGCTCACCAGCGACCTGCGGCACCACCCCGTCTCCGAGGCCGGCGAGGCCGCCGCGCTCGCCCCCGGTTCCCCCGCCCTGGTCGACGTCGCGCACTGGGCGACCGAGTGGCCGTGGCTGCCGGTCGCGGCGCGGACGCTGGCCGCGGACCTCGGCGGCCGGGTCGAGGTCCTGGTCTCCCGGGAGCGGACCGACCCCTGGACGGCGCACGTCGCCCAGGACGGGGCCCCGGGACCGGTAGGTTGAGCCGGTGAAGGCCGACCACTTCGACCAGCAGAAGCTGCTGGCCCTCGCCGCCGAGGACGTCGCGCTCACCCAGCTCGCGCACCGGCGGCGCACCCTGCCCGAGGCGGCGGCCGTCGAGGCCGCGGCGGAGGCCGAGCGGGACACCGCCGGCGCCGTCGTCCGCGCCGAGACCGAGGTCCGCGACCTGCAGCGGGAGGTCGCCCGGCTCGAGGCCGACGTGGAGACCGTGCGGGCCCGCGCGGCCAAGGACCAGAAGCTGCTGGAGTCCGGCAGCGTCTCGGCCAAGCAGATGACCGACCTGCAGCACGAGCTGGAGTCGCTGCAGCGGCGCCAGTCCGACCTGGAGGACTCCGAGCTCGAGCTCATGGAGCAGGTCGAGACCGCCGAGGCGACGCTGGCCCGGGCGCAGGAGGCGCACGGCACCGCCCGGGAGGCGCTGGCCCGCGCCGAGCAGCTGCGCGACGACGCCCTGGCCGACGTCACGGTCCGCACGTCCGACCACGAGGGCACCCGCGCCTCGGCCGCGGCCGCCGTCTCCCCGCCGCTGCTGGCCCTCTACGACCGGATCCGCGCCCAGACCGGCACCACCGGTGCCGCGCTGCTGCAGGCGCGCCAGTGCCAGGGCTGCCGGATCGAGCTCAACGGCCGCGACCTCGCCGCCGTGCGCAACGCCGACCCGCACGAGGTCGTGCGGTGCGAGAACTGCGGTCGGATCCTCGTCCGCACGGCCGAGTCCGGGCTGTGAGGACGGGCGGGGGAGCGGCGGGCGCGGCCGGGCGGGGGCCGCGGTGAGCGGCCGGTTCGTGGTGGAGGCCGACGGCGGGTCGCGGGGCAACCCGGGCCCGGCCGGGTACGGCGCGCTGGTCCGCGACGCCGCCACCGGCACGGTGCTCGCCGAGCGGGCGGCCAGCGTCGGGCGGGCCACCAACAACGTCGCCGAGTACGGCGGCCTGGTGGCCGGCCTGCAGGCGGTGCTCGACCTGACCGGCGCCGGCGCGGGGACCGCGCGGGTCGAGGTCCGGATGGACTCCAAGCTGGTCGTCGAGCAGATGTCGGGGCGCTGGAAGGTCAAGCACCCGGACATGCAGAAGCTCGCGGTGCAGGCGCAGGCGATCGCCCGGCAGCTCGGCGAGGTCCGCTACACGTGGGTGCCGCGGGCGCAGAACGCCGCGGCCGACGCCCTGGCCAACAGCGCGATGGACGGCCGGCCGGTGCACCGCGACCTGGCCGCGGAGCCCAGCCGCACCGAGGACGACGTCCAGCCCGCCGCTCCCGAGCGCGAGCCCGCCGTCACCACCGTGACGCACCTGCTGCGGCACGGGCAGACCGAGCACACCCCCGAACGCCGGTTCAGCGGCCGCAACGAGCTGCCGCTGTCGGCGATCGGCCGTGCGCAGGCCGAGGCCGCCGCCGAGCGGGCCGCGGGGCTGGGGATCGACGTCGTCGTCGCCTCGCCGCTGCGTCGGACCCGCGAGACCGCGGAGATCGTGGCCGCCCGGGTGGGGCTGCCGGTCCTGTTCGACGACGACCTCGTCGAGATGGACTTCGGCGACCTGGAGGGGCTGACCGCCGACGAGGCGCGGCGCCGGCACCCGCTGGCGGCGCGGCGCGTGTTCAGCGAGGTCGACGTCCCCACGCCGGGCGGCGAGTCGATCGCCGACGTGAGCCGCCGGGTCGCCCGCGCCCGGGCGCGCGTGCTGCACGAGCACCGCGGCCGGACGGTGCTGCTGGTCAGCCACGTGACGCCGATCAAGCTGCTGCTGGCCGCCGCGCTCGACGTCGACGACGCGGTGGTGCACCGCGTGTTCCTCGCCGCGGCGTCGCTGTCGACGGTGGCCTGGTCCACCGACGGCCGGCACTCGGTGCGCCTGGTCAACGACGTCTCGCACCTGCCCTGATCCCGGCGCGCCGGCGGCCCGGCCGATGAGCCGGCCGCCCGCGAGCCGTCCTACCGGCGGACGGCCCCACCGGGGCCGGGGACGAGGAGGTGCGCCATGGGCGCGGTGGTGCTGTTCGCGGCGGTGTCGCTGGACGGGTTCGTCGGCCGGGACGACGACATGCCCGGCCCCCTGTTCGACTGGTACGGCAACGGCGACGTCGAGGTGACGTTCACCGACCGGGCCCGCCCCTTCTCCGTCACGGCGCCCACCGCGGAGTTCCTGCGCGAGTTCGCCGGCCGGGTGGGGGTCATGGTGTGCGGCCGCCGGCTGTTCGACCTCACCGACGGCTGGGGAGGGGTCCCGCCCAACGGCGAACACGTCGTCGTCGTCACCCACCGGCCCGCGACGGACTGGGCGCACGCGGGCACGGCGCCGTTCTCCTTCGCGCCCGACGTCCGGACGGGCGTCGAGCGGGCCCGGGAGCTCGCCGGGGACCGCGACGTGACCGTCTCGGCCGGCGACGTCGGCGGGCAGGCCCTGCGGGAGGGACTGGTCGACCGGGTGGTGCTCGCCCAGGTGCCGGTCGTCCTGGGCTCGGGCCGGCCCTACTTCGGCGCCGGCGGACCCCCGGAGGTGCGGCTCGCCGACCCGCAGGTGGTGCAGGGCAGCCGGGTGACGTTCCTGACCTACGACGTCCTGCGCTGAGGGAAGGCGGCCGCGGGCGGCGGGCGTTGCACCTGGTGCCCCGGCCGCGGACCCCGCCGCGGTCCCGGGGATCATGTGGCCACCGCCCGACCCCCTGGAGACCGTGTGACCCCGACGATCGCGCCCGCCACCCCCGCCGTCACCGGCGACGAGCGCACCCTCTCGCCCGCCGAGTACGAGAGCTGGGCCGCGGAGGTGCGGCGCCTGGCCGACGAGCGCGGCGCGGTGGTCCTGGCGCACAACTACCAGGTCCCCGAGATCCAGGACGTCGCCCACCACACCGGTGACTCGCTGTACCTGTCGCGGGTCGCGGCGCAGACCGACGCCCGCGAGATCGTCTTCTGCGGCGTCCACTTCATGGCCGAGACGGCGAAGATCCTCTCGCCGGACAAGACCGTGCTGCTGCCCGACCACGCCGCCGGCTGCTCGCTGGCCGACAGCATCACCGCCGAGCAGCTGCGCGAGTGGAAGGCCGAGCACCCGGGCGCCGTCGTCGTCAGCTACGTGAACACGACCGCCGCGGTGAAGGCCGAGACCGACATCTGCTGCACCTCGTCCAACGCCGCCGACGTCATCCGCTCGATCCCGGCCGACCGGGAGATCCTGTTCCTGCCCGACCAGTTCCTCGGCGCGCACGTGAAGCGGGTGACCGGGCGCGAGGACATCCACGTGTGGGCGGGGGAGTGCCACGTGCACGCGGGCATCAGCCCCTCCGACGTCCGCGCGCAGGTCGCCGCGCACCCGGACGCCGAGATCCTGGTGCACCCCGAGTGCGGCTGCACCACCTCCGTGCTGGACCTGGTGAGCCACGGGGACCTGCCCGCCGACCGCACCCGGGTGCTGTCCACCGGCGGCATGGCCGAGGCCGCGGCGCGGACGACGGCCGGCCAGGTCCTCGTCGCCACCGAGGTCGGGATCCTGCACCAGCTCCGGGCCCTCAACGCCGGCACCCAGTTCATCCCGATGAACGACCGGGCGGCCTGCCGCTACATGAAGATGATCACGCCGGCGAAGCTGCTGGACACGCTGCGCACCGGCGAGGGCGCCGTCGACGTCGACCCGGAGACGGCCGCGCGGGCGCGCCGCGCGGTCGAGGCGATGATCGCGATCGGCGAGCCGGGCCGCGGCGGCGAGTAGCGGTGCCGTCGGGTCGGCCCGGTGTGGCCGGCCCGGTGGTCAGTACCGGGAGCGGCCCGACGGCACCCGGCGGGCGGCCAGCCAGGTCTCCAGCGCGGCGGCCGGCAGCGGGCGGGCGTGCAGGTAGCCCTGGCTCTCGTCGCAGCCGAGCGCGGCCAGGCGGGCGAGGGTCCGCTCGTCCTCGACGCCCTCGGCGACCACGCGCAGGCCGAGCCGGTGGGCGAGCTCGACCGTGCTCACCACGATCGCCTCGGTGCGCGCGTCGGCGACCAGGTCGGCGGTGAAGGAGCGGTCGAGCTTGAGCTCGCTGACCGGCAACTCGCGCAGGTAGGCCAGCGAGCAGTAGCCGGTGCCGAAGTCGTCGATGCTCAGGCCGACGCCGAGGGCGCGCAGTGCGGCCAGCACCGCGTGGCTGCGGTGGGGGTCGCTGAGCAGCACCGACTCGGTGACCTCGAGGACCAGCGACGCCGCGGGCACACCGTGCACCAGCAGCAGCTCGGTGACCCGCTGGGGGAGCGCGGTGTCCAGCAGGTTGCTCGCCGACAGGTTCACCGAGACGCGCAGGTCCAGGCCGTCGTGGCGCCAGCGGGCCAGCTGCGTCACCGCCGCGGCCAGGACCCGGTCTGTCAGGGGCCCCATCAGCCCGTGCGCCTCGGCGGCCGGCAGGAAGTCGGCCGGGCCGAGCAGCCCGCGCCGCGGGTGGTCCCAGCGCACGAGGGCCTCCACGCCGACGGTCTCCCCCGTGGCGACGTCGACCTGCGGCTGGTGCACCAGGACCAGCTGGCCGGAGTCCAGGGCGGTGCGCAGCTCCTCGACGAGGGCCAGGGTGGTGGCGCCGCCGGCGTGGACGTCGTCGTCGTACAGCGCCCAGCCGCGGCCGGTGCGCTTGGCGTCGTACATGGCGGCGTCCGCCTCGCGCAGCAGCCGGGCCGGGTCGTCGCCGGTCCCGGAGGTGCCCGCCGTCGTCACGCCGATGCTGGCGCCGACGTGCACCGGCATGCCGGCGACGGTGAACGGCTCGGTGAGGTCGGCGGCCAGCCGGGCGCACAGCGCCTGCGCCGTCACCTCGGGACGGACGCCGGGTTCGACGACCGCCACGATCGCGAACTCGTCGCCGCCCAGCCGACCGAGCAGGTCACCGGCGCGGACGACGCCGGTGAGGCGGCCGCCGACCAGCCGCAGCAGGTCGTCGCCGGCGCCGTGGCCGAGGCCGTCGTTGACCTCCTTGAACCGGTCGAGGTCCAGCAGCGCGAAGACGAACGGGACCCCGCCGTCGACCAGTTCCTGAGCCCGGCGCTGGACGGCGCGGCGGTTGGCCAGGCCGGTGAGGTCGTCGGTCAGCGCCTCGCGCCGGCTGACGGCGAGCGTCGCCAGCTCGCGGACGTTCACCAGCAGCCGGAGGCTCGCGCCGGCGGCCGCGAGCGCGGCGCACCAGACGGCGGCGGGGACCGGGCGTCCGGTGGCGGCGACCGCGAGCACGCCGACGGAGGAGGTGATGACGACGAACGCCCCGATGGTGGAGGACGCGGGGTCGGTGGCCCGCGGGACGGCGGCCGAGGGGCGGAGCGCGGCGGCGACGGTCAGGAGGAGCGCGCCCATGGCCGTGGCGGCCGGCGCCCAGGCCGGCCGCTCGCCGGTGGCCACGGTGGCGAGGGCGCCGGCGAGGACCGTGAGGAAGAAACCGGCCACCAGCCATGGCCTCGCGTCCCGGCGCATGGCGCCCAGGAAGGCCGCCGAGGCGGCGGTCCCGGCCAGCACGAAGGTCGCCGCCACCTGCGCCAGCAGCGGCAGGAGGTGGGGCTCGGTCAGGGCGGCGGCCGCCCAGCCGGTGCGGTGCAGCACCAGGGCGAGCACCGCCACGACGGCGAGCAGCGCCGAGATCCCGTTGAGGAGGTCGTCGGGGTCGGCCAGGCCGGTGCTGTACCGGTTCCACAGCACCAGCCCGCCGTAGAAGAAGGGGAACGCGGCCACGGGCGCCCAGGGGAGGAGGGTCCCGGCCGGCTCGGCGAGCGCGGGGACCAGCGTCGCGACGATCCCGACGGCGAGGAGACCGGCGACGGTGGCGCCGCCCAGCGCCAGGCGCAGCCACACGTCCCGGTCGTGCGGCACCCGGCGGGCACGCCACAGCAGGACGGCGGCCGCGCCCAGGTGCAGCGGGAGGGTCAGCAGCACGCGGCCCGTCGTCCCGGCGGGCGGCATCGCGTCGGCCGCGGAGACGACGAGCTGCACGGTGGTGCCGGCCGCGACGGTGGCGAGAGCCCAGCGCGGCACGCCGGGCAGCAGCCGCGGACGCGAGAGGGCGGGCATGCCTCCCCATCGGCCGGTGCGCGCCCGGGCTGGAGCCGCCTCCCCCCGGCGGGTCAGGGCCGGAGCGTGGGCGGTCGCCGCTGCGGGTGGCGCCCGTCCCGATCCCGCTCGGGTGGCAGGCGGCCGCTGACCGGGCAGGATGGAGTCCCATGACCGACGCCGCCCCCGAGCCGCTGCCCGACGACTGGGAACGTGTCCTGGTGGTCGCCGCCCACCCCGACGACGTGGAGTACGGCTGCGCCGCCGCGGTCGCGGTGTGGACGGCGGCCGGCCGCGACGTCCGCTACGTCCTGGCGACCAGCGGCGAGGCCGGCATCGCCGGGTGCCCGCCGGAGGTCGCCGGGCCGGTCCGCGAGGAGGAGCAGCGCCGGGCGGCGGCCGCGGTCGGGGTGTCGGTGGTCGAGTTCCTGGGCCACCCCGACGGGCGGCTGGTCGAGGGGCTGGAGCTGCGCCGCTCGCTGGCCGCGGCGGTCCGGCGGCACCGGCCCGAGCTCGTCGTGACCATGCACTGGGGCGAGACGTGGACGCCGCCGGGAGCCGCGCCGGGGGCGTGGAACAGCGCCGACCACCGGGCGCTGGGCCGGTGCGCGGTCGACGCGGTCGCCGACGCGGCCAACGAGTGGGTCTTCCCCGAGCTCGCCGACCCCGAGCCGTGGCAGGGGGTGCGGTGGATCGCCGTCAGCACGCCGGTCGGCGTCACCCACACCGTGGACGTCACCGACGGCGTCGAGGCCGCCGTCGCCTCGCTCGCCGAGCACCGCCGGTACCTGCAGGCGCTGTCGGACGACCCTGTCGACGTGCAGGCACGTCGACAGGTCGACATGGTGACGCCGGTGGGTGCGGACGGCCGGCGGACGGCGGGGTTCGCCCTCTACGCGGGCTGACCGCGTCGCCGGTCTGTCTTTCGCCGCCCGGCCGCTGGGCTGCGCGAACTGTCGTACCTGCGGCCTGGCGTGCGGGTCATGACGACGGCGGTGGGGAGGGGCGTGGCGGTCCCGGTGCTGCCGTCGGAGGTGGTGTCGGCGGCGGTGGGGGACGTCGATCTGGTGGCCGACATCTGGTCCACCGATGCGCGGATGGCCAAGGAGTTCGCGGTGCAGGCGGCGACGGTGGCCGAGTTGGCCCGCCGCCGCGGGGTCGGGGGTGCGCGTGCTGCGGGCCGGGTGGGTGCGGTGGCGCCGGCGGAGGAGTTCGTGGCCGAGTTGGCGGTGGTGCGCGGCTGCACGGAGCCGGAGGCGGCGCGGTTGCTGGCGCAGTCGTTGCTGCTGACCGGCGCGTTGGCGGCGGTGTGGTCGGAGTTGTTCACCGGCGCGCTCAGCGTGCGCAAGGCGCAGATCCTGATCGACCTGCTGGGGGATGCGAGCGGGGAGGTGGCGGCCGGGGTGCTGGCGCGGGTGCTGCCCGCGGCCGCCGACTGCACGCCGGATCGGTTGGCCGATCGGGCCCGCTACCACCTGTACCGGCTGGATGCCGCCGCGCGCGACCGGCGCCGGCGGCGCGCCGAGGCCCGCGCCGACGTGCACGTGGAGCGCACCCCGGAGGGGTTGGGCCGGTTGGTGATCGACGGGCCGCTGCCGCAGGTGCACGCCGCCCGGGACGCGGTGGACCAGTACGCCCGCTGGCTGCGCGCCGACGGGGACCGGACGCCGATCGGGCGGCTGCGCGCGCAGGTGGCGCTGGATCTGGTGCTGCGCCCCTGGGACACCCGCCGCCCGCCGGTCACCGCGCAGCTGACCGTGCACGCCGCCGTTCCCGGGCTGCGCCCGGACGGGGTGGCGCCGGGCGAGCTGGACGGGCAGGTGATCACCGCCGCGCAGTGCCGGCAGGTGCTCACCGACCTGGACGTGCTGGACCTGCAGCCACCGCCGGCGGGCGGGTCGATCCTGATCGCCCTGGACGACCCGGCCACCGGCCAGACGATCGCCGTGGCCACCCGCGCCGAACTCGCCCGCGCCGCCGGCACCGGCCGCCGCCGCACCCGCCGCGACCCCCTCAACCGCCGCACCGGAGCGCAGCCCCACCCCGCCACTCACTCCGCCACCGGCACCCGCACCGCTGACCGCGACTGGGCCGGGTCACCGCCCGACGACCCGCCGCCGGACGGGCCGGGGCTGCGCCCACCCCCACCCACCGGCGCCTACCGGCCCACCGCCGCCCACCGCCGCCTGGTCCACGCCCGCGACCGGCGCTGCCGCATGCCCGGCTGCCGCCGCCGACCCGGCCGCCAGGACCTGGACCACGTCACCCCACACGTGGCCGGCGGAGCCACCGCCTGCCACAACCTGTGCTGCCTGTGCCGCCGTCATCACCGCATCAAGACCCACGCGCCGGGCTGGACCTTCACCCTCCACCCCGACGCCACCCTCACCGTCACCACACCCGCCGGCGCCACCCGCACCACCCGCCCACCCGGCTGGTGCCACGACCCCGAACCCGACCCACCCTGGCTCGACCAGACCGCACCACCCGACCCCACCGACGCCTGACCCGGCCGGTGCGGTGGGGACCTGCGGGGTGGCCGCACCGCTAGACTCCTCGGCACGACGGACGAGTCGGCTGGGCGGTCGCGTCGGCGGGGGAGACCCCGCCGCCGAGGAACGTCCGGGCTCCACAGGGCAGGGTGGTCGTTAACGGCGACCCGGGGTGACCCGCGGGACAGTGCCACAGAGAACAGACCGCCGGCAGCTCCTCTCCGGAGGCGCGGCCGGTAAGGGTGAAACGGCGGTGTAAGAGACCACCGCACACCGGGTGACCGGTGTGGCTCGGTAAACCCCACCCGGAGCAAGGTCGAGAGGGACGGCGGCTGGGCGACCGGCCACCGTCCTGCGCAGGCGTTCGAGGGCTGCCCGCCCGAGCCTGCGGGTGGACCGCTCGAGCCTGCCGGCAACGGCAGGCCTAGATGGATGACCGCCCATCGGGACGCCGCGAGGCGCCCGGGGACAGAACCCGGCGTACAGGCCGACTCGTCCGTCGCCCACCCCTGACCAGTTGAAGCACGGTCAGAGGTGGGCGTCGGTCCGCACAGAGTCCGGAACTCGTCCGAGGACGGCGTCCATCGCGGCCTGTGTCACGCCCGGGCTAGGCCTGAACGATTGTCACCGCCTCGCCGTGCCGGAGGAGCAGGCTGGCGTGGAAGTGCCGGAGAGCGTGCATGGTGACTTGGCCGGCGGCGAGGTGCTGGCGATGCAGTTCAGCGCGCTGCCACGCGCCAGCCGCACTGCGCGAGGAGTGTGTTCGCGGGGTTTCAGTCGTGCACAACTGGCTGTAGCGTCCGCGCATGGTCAGCTCGCGACCACGGGGGTACGACGACCGGGAGGCTGCGCTGTGAGCGCGCCGACCACGACCGGTCACCGGGTGCCGGTCGAGCACCGGTTCCTGGGCCTGGACAGACGCACGTTGCCCTTCGCCGTCGTGGCCCTGGCGGTCTGGCTGCTCTGGTCCGTCGTGCTTCCGTGGGTCAACCGCCAGGTGGACTACACCAACCCTGTCCAGGCTGGTGACGAAGTGCTGGTCAGCGCCAGCGGGGTCACCTTCACGCCCACTCCCGGCTGGGACCTGCAGCAGGGGATACGGACCACGGAGGCGACGCGCAGCGGCGCCGTTCCCTCCGCCGTCGTCCTCGTCCAGGACGGCGTGACCTTCGCCGTCCAGCCCGGCCCCTGGACCGGCACGGCCGGCGAGCTGCTCGCTCGAGTGGACGAGTTCCCCACGGTCGGCACCTTCGGGGACACGGAGGTCGACCTGGTGGGAGACCCGACCACGATCACCACCATCGACGGTGACGTCGGGGTCGGGCAGGGCTTCACCACCAACCGTGGCAACGGCGTCTCCGCTGCCTACGTCTTCGGCGAGGTGGGGATCCTCATCGAGGTCCTCGGCACGCCCGAACAGATCGGCCAACGGTCCGATCAAGTCGTCGACATGATCGCCAGCTTCACCGACGAGGACGCGGCATGACCGCCACCGTGGACCCGGCTGCCACGCCGCCGGCCGACGAGCTGGAGCGCCGGCGAGCGGCGATCGCGGTGAGCGGCTGGGGAGCCCGCTTCCGCTTCGTCCAGCCGCGGAACGCCTGCTTCTGGGTGTACCTGGCCATCCTCGTCGCCGGCAGCTGGTACGTCGTGGGCACCGTCGCGGACACCGCCACCGCGTTCGCCCAGGCCTACGTGGCCGCCGTTCTGTCCACCGGGCTGTTCGCGCTGGTCTTCCTCTACTTCCTGCACCGCTTCGACCGGTTCGAGCGGACACCGGGGAAACTGGCGCTGGCGGCCTTCCTCATCGGCGGCTTCGGGGCGCCGTGGGCGATGGCCCTCTCGGGCAACGCTGCTCTCTCCTCCCTCTACGTCAAGCTGTTCGGCCAGTCCTGGGCCACCGACTGGCAGGCCGGGTTGACCGCGCCGTTCGTCGAGGAGACGGCCAAGGGTGCGGCCTTCCTGCTCGTCTGGGGACTCGCGCCGCGGGTGATCCGCACCGTCTACGACGGCCTCATCGTCGGCGCCTACGTCGGCCTCGGCTTCCAGATCCTCGAGGACATGCTCTACGGGCAGAACGCCGCCGTCGAACACTTCGGTGCCGATCAGGCCCCGAGCGTGCTGCACACCTTCATCGGACGCTCCCTCAGCGGCATCGCGTCACACGCCCTCTACACCGCGCTGTTCGCGGCCGGGCTCATCTACCTCGTCGGCACCACGGCCCAGCCACGCCGCGTGGGCCGCGGCATCGCCTTGATGCTCGCCGCGATCCTCGTCCACGGCGTCTGGGACGCCACCTCGGCACTGGCTGCCGGGTCTCTCCCGGTCGCGCTCCTGCTGATGGTCACGCTCACCGTCGCCAGCGTTCTCATCCTCTTCACCGCCCTGCGCTGGGCACGCGACCGCGAACACGGCTGGATGCACGACATCCTCGCCCCCGAGGTCACCAACGGCACGATCACATCGGACGAGCTGGCAGCAGTGGCCGGCCGCCGCCACGACCGCAAGACAGCCGTCCGGCAGCGCGACGAGGGGATCAGCCGGCACCGCGAGAAGCATCTGCTCCGAGCCACCCGCGATCTGGCCCAAGACCTTGCCCGAGCACACGGCGACGACAGTCCCGAGGTCCAGCACTCGCGCGCCGAGATCATCCGGCTCCGGACCCAGGCGGTCTGACCACTCGCTCGAGCGCAATCGCTCTCTCCCTGCCCCTCCGGCCGGGGTGCTCCTCCCTCGCCGTCGCCTCGAGGACCCGCCATGCGAGCCCTCGTGCAGACACCTGCCGGTTCGCCCGGTGATCGGCAACGTCGTCCAGTCGTTGGCCCGTGATCGCCGGCGGCCATGCCGGGCCGGCCCGCCGCCCCCGCCAGAGGGACGCCTCGTCCTGCCGCGGGGCGCCCGGACTTGACGTCGCACTTGCATTTTGCAAGTGTCATCCGCATGACCCTCTTCATCACCTGCCCGGTCGAGGACGTCGCGCGGGCGACCGCCTTCTACAAGGCGCTCGGCTGGACCCTCAACGCCGATATGTCCGACCACAACGTCTCCTGCTTCGCGATCGCGCCCGAGCAGTACGTCATGCTCGGCAGCCGCGAGATGTACGCCAGCGTCGGCGGCGTCGAGGAACTGGTCGGCGGACCCGGCACGCCCTCGAAGGTCACGGTCTCGTTCGACCTGGGCAGCCGCGAGGCGGTCGACGAGCTCGTCGAGCGCGCCGCCGCCGCGGGGGGCCGGGTCGGGGACACCGACGACTACCCGTTCATGTACCAGCGCCAGTTCGACGACCTCGACGGCTATCACTACTCGCCGTTCTGGATGAAGCAGGACGCCGACCCGACCGCGTGAGCCACCTCGCCGCGGCCCTCGACGTCGTCGGGGCCCGGTGGGCTCTCCTGATCGTGGAACGGCTGCTCGGCGGGCCGCAGCGGTACGGCGACCTGCAGCGCGACCTCGGGGTGCCCACCAACATGCTCGCGACCCGCCTGCGCGAACTCGAGGCCGCCGGCGTGCTGACCCGCCTGCCGTTGCGGCACAACACCCGGGCGTACGCGCTCACCGATCGCGGGCTCGCGCTCAGCGAGGCGATCACCGCGCTCGCGCGCTGGGGCGCCGAGGGGCCGTAGGTGCGCGCCCGTCGGCGATCGGGAGCTCAGTCCGCGTCGAGGCGTGTCTCGAGCGCCTCGTAGCCGCCGCCGGGCCACTCCCAACGCCCCGTGATCGTGCCGGCCTCACCGTCGATGGTGCCGCTGAACCGCGCGGGTGAGCCCCGGGTGCCGTGCCAGATCGTGAGCTCGGCCCCCTCGATCTGCCAGAAGTACTCGAGGGCGAAGGAGCAGAACGGGCCCGGGCCCTCGTCGCTGAACAGCAGGGAACGCAGCGTCTGCCGGGCGTGGTCGTAGCCGATGTACTCGGCTCCTTCCTTCTCCTCCCCGTCGATCCGCATCCGCTGCACGAGGAAGTGACCGCCCGGCAGCCAGCGTCGGGTGACCGTGCCGGTGAAGAGGGGGCCGCCGTCCAGGCCGCGGCCCTCGAGCCGCCACACACCCTCCAGGACGTCGAGCTCTCGCAGTCTCGGGTGCGGCCGGGGGGCCTGGGGCACGTCCCCGGGGTCGGCGCCGGCGGGATCGGTCATCACGGTGACCTCCGAGCGGTGAGGGCCTGCAGGGTCGCCAGGACGGACCCTCGAGCGCCGCGGAAGTCATCGCCCGTCGCGGTCAGGACTTCTTCCCGCCGCCCTTCTTCCCCTTCTTCTTGCCACCCTTCTTCCCGCCCTTCTTGCCCAGCTCGCTCTGCGCGGCCGAGCTGGTGCGCGGGTTCTTCTTGCCCTCCTTCTGCGCCTTGGCGTTGGCCTTCCTCGCCGTGTCGCTGCCCTTGCCGCTCTTCTCGGCCATGTCGACCTCCGTCTCGGGTCGCCGCCCGGGCTCGGACGGTCGGGGCGGGGCACTACCCGCCGCGGACCAGCGCATGCACCGGCCCTGGCAGCATCGCCGGGGTGACGGTCGCCCGCTCGGTCCTGCTGTTCGTGCTCGCCGCGCTGGCCGAGATCGGCGGGGCCTGGCTGGTCTGGCAGGGCGTGCGCGAGCACCGCGGCCTGCTCTGGATCGGCGCCGGCGTGGTGGCGCTGGGTCTCTACGGGCTCGTGGCGACCCTGCAGCCCGACGCGCCCTTCGGCCGCATGCTGGCCGCCTACGGCGGCGTCTTCGTCGCCGGCAGCCTCGCCTGGGCGATGGTCGTCGACGGATTCCGTCCCGACCGCTGGGACGTCGTCGGCGCGCTCGTCTGCCTGGTCGGCGTCGCCGTGATCATGTACGCGCCGCGGAGCGCGTGACCGCGACCGGGACGGACGACGACTCACGGGGTGCGCGTGGATGTGATGTGGCGCACCATGGGGACGACGTCGTCACGCCGCTGCGACGCCGTGCCACGCCCACCCGGGTGGAGGGGGAACTCCTCGGGTGAGCACCGGGCCAGGTTCCGAGCTCCGCTCCCTGGCTCGGTCACGGCCGGAAGCCCTCCGCGCGGGGGAGGGGCTCCTCAGAGGCGGGCGTGGTCGACCACCACCTCGACGGTGACCACGTCCCCGTCGCCCTTGCCGGCCCGGATGCGCGCGGGGACCGGCAGCAGCCACCCCGACCGGCGGTCGCGCCAGACGCTGGTGGACCAGGACCGGCCGTCGACCGTGGCGGTGACGGGCACGCGGCCGAAGGCGCCGGCGGACCCCGGGGCGGACTCCGCGGGGACCGGCGCGAACACCCAGCCCCCGGGTCCGGGCGAACGGGTGAGCGTCGCGGTGAACGGCATGCGGCGCAGCCTGCCGGACGGGGCCGACGATCCCGGCCCGCAGGCGCGCGGGACCCTTCGACGTGACCGGTGCAACCGCGGTTGGATCACCCCCGTGACGGGCGAGTGGGTGATGCTGAGCCACCGGCTGCCCCGGCAGCCCGCGGGGCCGCGCACCACGCTGTGGCGGCGGCTGCGCCGGCCTGTGGCTGGCCTCGCCCACGACGGCGGCGCAGGAGCGGGAGCTGGCCGCCACCATGGCCGCCGCGCGCGCCGCCGAGTACGCCGACCTGACCGCCGCGGCGCGGGAGGCGCTGGCGGACGCCCCGGAGGCCCGCGGCTGCACGCTGCGCCGGCTGCGGTCGGACTGGCGGGCCGTCGGCCGCCGCGACTTCTTCCTCCCGCCGGAGCGCGAGGAGGCCGCCACGGCTCTGCGCGCGCTGGCGACGGTCGTGGGGGAGCCGGTCCGATGAGGTGGCCCACCCGCGCCGGCGTGCACATCGACCGCGCCGCGTGCGCCTGGCTCATCCGCCGTTTCCTCGACGCTTCCGCGGAGTTCGTGTTCGTCGCCGACCCTGCGCAGGTGCCCTCCGACGCGACCCCCTTCGACATGCGCGGCGCCGCGCTCGGGCACGTCGGCGGGGACTGCAGCTCCGAGACGATCCTGCGCGTCCACGAGCTCACCGACCCGGTGCTGTGGCGGATCGCGGAGATCGTGCACGAGGCCGACCTCGACGACGGCCGGTTCGACGCCCCCGAGGCCCCGGGCCTGGACGTCCTCCTCCGCGGCCTGTCCATCACCGGCAGCGACGAGCGCACCCTCGAGGTCTCCCGGCCGCTGTTCGACGGCCCCCACGAGTTCCACGAGCGGCGCCTGCTGCTCGGCCGCGAGCCCGCGTGACCCCGCCCACCCGACCCAGGAGACCCGTGTCCGACGACGTGGCGGCGGCGCCCGCGCCCGCGATCCCGTTCCGGACCGCGGTCCGCGCGTGGTTCCTGATCTCCCTGCAGACCTTCGGCGGCCCGGCCGGCCAGATCGCGGTCATGCAGCGCACCCTCGTCGACGAGCGGCGCTGGATCGGCCAGCGCCGGTTCCTGCACGCCATGAACTACTGCATGCTGCTGCCCGGCCCCGAGGCCCAGCAGCTCGCCACCTACGTCGGCTGGCTCCTGCACGGCACCCGGGGCGGGCTGGTCGCCGGCGGCCTGTTCGTGCTGCCCGGCGTGGTCGCCCTGCTCGTCCTGTCGGCGGTCTACGTCGCCTTCGGGACGACGACCGCCGTCCTCGCCCTCTTCGCCGGGCTCGCGCCGGCCGTGGTCGCGATCGTCGTCCAGGCCGTCCTCCGGGTGGCGCGCAAGGCCCTGCACACGCCCGCGCTGGTGGCGATCGCGGTCGCCTCGTTCCTGGCGCTGGCCGTCGGCGGGGTGCCGTTCCCGGTCGTGATCGCCGTCGCCGGCGTCGCGGGATGGGCGCTCGGCCGGCTGCGTCCCGACGCGTTGCCGGAGCGCGCCCGCGATGAGACGGGCAGCGGCCCGGCCCCGGTGGTCTCCGACGACGTGCTGCACACCGAGGCGCCGTCCGGGCGCCGCACCCTGCGCGTCCTGCTCGCGGGCCTCGCCCTGTGGGCCGCGCCGGTCGCCGCCGTCGCGGTCCTGCTCGGCCGGGACGGCGTCCTCACCGAGCAGGGCCTGTTCTTCTCCGGCACCGCCGTCGTCACGTTCGGCGGGGCCTACGCCGTGCTGGCGTTCGTCGCGCAGCAGGCGGTCTCGGTGTACGGCTGGCTGGCGCCGGGGGAGATGGTGCGCGGCCTCGCGCTGGCCGAGACGACCCCCGGGCCGCTGATCATGGTCGTGCAGTTCGTGGCGTTCGTCGGCGCCTACCGCGACCCCGGCACGCTCGACCCGTGGGTGGCCGCCGTCCTCGCCTCGCTGCTGGTCACCTGGGTGACCTTCGTGCCCAGCTTCCTGTTCGTGCTGCTGGGCGCCCCCTACATGGAGCGGCTGCGCGGCAACCGCTCGCTGTCGGCGGCCCTCACCGGCATCACCGCCGCCGTGGTGGGCGTCATCGCGAACCTGGGCCTGTACTTCGCCGTGCACACGCTCTTCGCCGACAGCAGCCGGCACACCTGGGGACCCCTGGGGCTCGAGCTGCCCGACCCCGGGTCGGTGCGCTGGCTGGCCGTCGGCATCAGCCTGCTCGCGGCGGTGCTGCTGTTCCGGCTGCGCTGGTCGGTGCTGCGCACCCTCGGGGTCTGCGCCCTCGTCGGCCTCGCGGCCGGACTGGCCGGGGCCACGGTCACCTGACCGTGCCGGACCCGCCCGGCGCGGGCGGGTCCGGTGCGGCGGCAGGTCAGCGGGGCTGGCCGGGGTTCGTCGGGTCGCCCTGCGACGGCGGGTTCACGGGCGGGCCGCTGGTGGCCTCCGAGACCTTCGACCCGGTGCTCGCGGCGACCGGGTCGTCGGCGCCGGTCGCGGCCGGGTCCCCGCCCGACGGCTGCGCGCCCGCCTTCACCGAGCTCAGCCGGTGCTGCATCGCCTGCACCACCTGGATGCGGTTGGCGTGCGCCTTCTCGTAGGTCAGCAGCGTCTGCAGGCCCTCGGCGTCCAGGGTGCGGATCCGGGAGACCAGCGCCCCCGTCTGCAGGTGGTCGTAGTCGGGGATCGGCAACTCGTCGTGCTGAGGCATGGACGGCGCCTACCCCGGCCCCGGCGCGACGACACGGGGTGTGAGGCCGGGGCCGGTGGGTAGGCGGCTGGCCACGAGCGGAGCCGTCCAGCAGCCGGCGGCCAGGTCCGACCGAGGAGACCCCCCACCGTCATGGACGTGTCCTTCCTGCAGCCGGTGTTCGCCGCCGAGGGCCCCTACGCCACGGTCTGCGCCGATGTCACCCACACCACCGAGAGCGCCGCCACCGAGCTGGACCTGCGGGTGCGCGCCGTCGCCGAGCGGCTCACCGGGCAGGGGGCGCCCGAGGCGGTCGTCGAGGCCGTGCGCGCCCGGCTGCTGGAGGCCGACGACGGGGGCGACGTCGCCACCCTGCGCGGCCGCGCGCTCGTCGTCGCCGCCGACGGCTCCGTCGTCCTGGACCAGGCGCTCACCGACGCGCCGCGCGCCGAGGTCGCCGAGTGGGCGCCCCACCCCGACCTGATGCCCGTGCTGCGCCAGCTGCCCGGCCGCGTGCCCCACGTCGTCGCCGTCGTCGACCGCGTCGGCGCCGACCTCTCCTACCTCGGCGCCCCCGGCCAGGTCGGGGAGGAGGAGACCGTCGAGGGCGACGGGTTCCAGGTGCACAAGTTCTCCGGCGGCGGCTGGGCGCACCACCGGTACCAGAACAGCACCGAGAACACGTGGGTGCACAACGCCGATGGCGTCGCCGACCGGATCACCTCGATGGCCCGGCGGCTCTCGCCCCGGTTCGTGCTCGTGGCCGGGGACGTCCGCGCCCGGCAGATCCTCACCGACCGCGCGAGCGACGTCTGGTCCGGCCTGGTCGTGTCCATGGACGAGGGCGGCCGAGCCGCCGGCGCCGACCGGGAGCCCGTCGAGCGGCGCGCCGCCGAGCTCGTCGCGGAGCACGAGGCGCACGAGGAGGCCGAGACCGTCGAGAAGATCGCTTCCGCCGGCGCCCACGGCCTCGCCGTCACCGGGACTGCGGCGGTCGTCGAGGCGATGCGCAAGGGGCAGGTCGAGACCCTGGTGCTCGCCGACCGGCCCGACGAGGAGCAGCTCCTGGTCGGCGACGCCCCCACCGCGCTCGGCGTGCGGCAGGGCGACATGGACGCGCTCGGCACCACCGGGACCGCCGTCCCCGCCGACCGCGCCCTGGTCGCCGCCGCCGTGGCCTCGGCCGCCGCCGTCGTCGTCGTGCCGCGGGCGGCGATGCCCGACGACGTCGGCGTGGCCGCGATCCTCCGATACACCGACGACTCCACGCCGTCGACCCCGTGACGCGCACCGACCCGAGGAGGGGATCGCCGTGAGCGACCCGCACCAGCCCGCCACCGCGCCCGGCACCGACCCGGCCGGCATCGAGCGCCGCGCCGCCATCGCGGAGGCGCTCGGCAAGGAGGTCTGGCCGGCCGACCGGGACGCGCTGCTGGCCCGGGCCCGGGAGGCCGACGCCGCCGACCCCGTGCTCGGTGACCTGCAGCGGCTGCCGGCCGGCCGGACGTTCGACAACGTGCAACAGGTCGCCGAGGCGCTGGGCCTCGGCACCGAGCAGCAGCGGTTCTGAGGAGGACGCCGTGGCCACCATGAAGGAACCCAGCGCCGAGGCGCTGGCCAACGTCCCCGAGCACAACGTCGAGACCCGCGCCCAGTTGCTGCCCGAGGAGGAGGCGGTGAAGGGCAGCGGCATGGAGGAGGTCGCCGCGGAGGTGATCCTCGCCGAGTCCGAGGAACGCACGCTGCACGCCGACGCCGACGACGCCCAGGGCGGGCACCGCACCTCCGAGGAGACGGCGGACCTGCCCTGACCCACGGCGGAACCGCCTTCGCCGGCTTCGACGAGCGGCGGGTCGCCGTCGCCGACGACGTCACCCTGCGGGTCCGCGTCGGCGGCGACGGCCCGGCCGTCGTCCTGCTGCACGGCCACCCGCGCACGCACACCACCTGGCACCGCGTCGCGCCGCTGCTGGTCGACGCCGGGCACACCGTCGTCTGCCCGGACCTGCGCGGCTACGGGCGGTCCACCGCACCCGCACCGCGGCCGGACCACGCGCAGGCGTCCAAGCGGGCCCTCGCCGCGGACGTGCTGGCCCTGATGCAACGGCTCGGCCACGAGCGGTTCGCCGTCGTCGGGCACGACCGCGGCAGCTACGTCGCCCTGCGCCTCGCACTCGACCACCCCGCGGCGGTGTCCGCCCTGGCGGTGGTCGACTGCGTCCCGATCGTCGAGCACCTCGACCGGGCCGACGCCCGCTTCGCCACCGCGTGGTGGCACTGGTTCTTCTTCGCGCAGCCGGACAAGCCCGAGCGCGCCATCGGCGCCGACCCGGTGGCCTGGTACGGGTTCGGCGCGATCGGCCGGGCCGAGGCGATGGGGGAGGAGAACCACGCCGACGTCGTCGCCGCCGTGCGGGACCCCCTCACCGTGCGGGCCATGCTCGAGGACTACCGCGCCGGGCTCACCGTCGACCGCGCCGACGAGGAGGCCGACCGGGCCGCTGGACGGCGGGTGCGCTGCCCGACGCTCGTGCTGTGGTCCGCCCGCGACGACCTCGAGGAACTGCACGGCGACCCCCGCGCCGTCTGGGCGTCCTGGACCGAGGACCTGCGCGGCGGGCACGCGATCGACAGCGGCCACCACGTCGCCGAGGAGGCGCCGCGCGAGCTCGCCGCGGCGCTGGTCCCCTTCCTGGGGGACATGTGATCGCGCACCCCCCGCCCGGGTAGGGAGCGCCCATGCCGAAGACGACGAAGAGCGGGAAGGCCCGCGACAGCGAGATCCCCAGCACCCTGCGCCGGTCCGACGACAAGGCCAAGCGCACCTTCGCCAAGGCGCACGACGCCGCGATGGACTCCTACGCCGACGAGGAGCGGGCCAACCGGACGGCGTGGGCCGCGGTCAAGCACACCCACGAGAAGGTCGGCGACCACTGGCAGCCCAAGGCGGGCGGCCGGAAGGGCCCCTCCGACGCCCAGGCCGCCGGCGGCCGCGGCACGCGCCGGG
This sequence comes from Blastococcus sp. SYSU D00695, assembly GCF_054050555.1. Classification (NCBI taxonomy): domain Bacteria; kingdom Bacillati; phylum Actinomycetota; class Actinomycetes; order Geodermatophilales; family Geodermatophilaceae; genus Blastococcus; species Blastococcus sp. SYSU D00695. The sequence goes on from NZ_JBJGZP010000009.1 coordinate 73,531, forward strand.
AGACCAAGGGCGGCGTCAACACCAACGCCACCAAGGAACACCTGCTCGGGCTCGCGAAGGAGCTCGGCATCCGCGGCCGCTCGGACATGAAGAAGAAGCAACTCGTCGACGCCATCCAGAAGGCGAACGACAAGGAGACGGCGAAGGCGGGCACGAAGAAGGCGTCGGGCGGGAAGAAGGCGTCTGGGAAGAAGAAGGGGTCGGGGAAGAAGAAGGCGTCGGAGAGGTGAGGCCCTAGCCGACCAGCAGCAGCTCCCGCTGCCGCTCCCCGAGGTACTGCACGCCGGCGGCGGTGAGCGCGACGCCCTCCTCCAGGCCCATCCGCACGCACTGCCCGCCCCACTCCGGCACGGCCGCGCGCACCGCCAGCTCCAGGGCGAACGCGGTGTCGGCGTGCAGCCTCGCGCGCCCCGGCCCGGGGACGCCGTCCTGCTCGTCCCACAGGCCGATCGCCGGCCCGGCGCCGTGCCCGTGCACGCCCACCGGGTGGCAGTACACCTCGCCGTCGATGCCCTCCGCCGCCGCGGCGGCCCGGGTGGCGGCCAGCACCTCGTCCCCGGTCGCGCCGGGCCGCATCCGCTCGGTGGTGAGGTCCTGCAGCCGGCCGCCCAGCGCGAACGCGCGCGCCAGGCCCTCCGGGGCCGCCGTCTCACCCGGCCGCAGCACATAGGCCGTCCGCTGCAGGTCGCCGGCGAGGCCGAGGGTGGCGGCGCCGACGTCGCAGTGCAGCAGGTCCCCGGGCGCCACCGGCTCGTCGTAGGGCACCACCGGCAGCAGCGTGCCGCGCTCGGCGACCGGCGGCACCCCCGCCCGCTGCAGGTCCACGATGGGCTGGAACCACGGGTGCAGGCCGAGGTCGGCCAGGCGCTGGCGCAGCCACCAGGCCAGGTCGGCGGCCGTGGTCTCGCCGACCCGCAGGACCGCGGGGGACCAGGCCTCGGCGACCACCTGCTGCAGCCGGGCGTGCAGCGCCGCCATCGCGGCGACCTCCTCGGGCAGCCGGGTCTCCAGCCAGCGCACGGCCAGCGGCTCGGCCGGCACCAGCCGGTCCGCCCACGGTCCCAGCGCCTGGACCAGCAGTCCGTGGTCGGTGTGCGACAACCCGTCGGCGCAGGCGAAGTCCGCGGAGACGTCGACGCCGATGGCCGCCGGGGCCGCCTGCTCGACGAACCGCCGCAGCGCCGTCCACTGCGACCGCTCGTAGGACCGGTCGGGCAGCTCGTCGTCCGACCACGCGGGCAGGAACTGGCCCACCGGGTAGCGGGACACCGCGACCGGCGTGACGCCGTCGTCGCTGCGGTGCAGCACCAGCACGGTGCGCCGCCGCGCCCCCAGCCAGGACGCCGGCAGCAGCGTCCCCAGCACGGGGTCCTCGGCGTTCTCCCGCCCCGACACCACCCACAGGTCGATGCCGGCCTCGTCCATCAGCCCCGGGAGCACGTCCAGCAGCCGCTGGGTGAGCCAGCGGTCGCGCACGTCGGCCTGGTCGCGCAGCGGCAGGGGGACCGTGCCGGCCGGGTCGGCTCCCGGCGCGGACCCGGGGGTGCTGACGCGGACCACACGCAACAGGGAAGCAGAGATCCGCCGTCACCACTCGTCGGACCGATCGGTCCGGGCCGCTACCCCGCGCGCGTCTCCGGCTCCGCGGCCGCCTCGGCCGGCAGCGCCGGCCGCGGGCGGGGCGTGAGGACGGCGACCACCCGGTCGCGGCCGGCCTGCTTGGCCTCGTACATGGCGACGTCGGCGCTGTGCAGCAGCCGCCACAGGCCGTCGAGGGCGTCCTCGCCGTCGGCCGGGCGGACCACGGCGATGCCGATCGAGGCGGTGACGGCGTGCCCCGTCCCGCGCCGGACCCCGGCGACGGCGGCGCGCAGCCGCTCGGCCAGCCGCTGGGCCTCCGCGGCGTCGGCGACCAGGCCGAGGACCGCCATCTCCTCGCCGCCGAGGCGCGCCAGCACGTCGGTCGGCCGCACCCCGGCGGTGAGCGCGTCGGCCACCGCGCGCAGCACCGCGTCGCCGGCGGCGTGCCCGTGGGTGTCGTTGAGCTGCTTGAAGTGGTCCAGGTCGAGCACCAGCGCCGCCACCCGGACGCCGTCGCGGCGGGCCTGGCGCCACACCCGAACCGCCTGCTCCTCCAGGTGCCGGCGGTTGCCCAGCCCGGTCAGCGGGTCGCGCAGCGACAGCTGCTGGGTGGCCACCAGCAGGCGCTCGATCCGGCGCCGCAGCAGGAACACGCCGCCGGCCGCGAGGTCGAGCACCCCCGCGTTCACGCACACCTGTACGGCCAGCCCGGCCATGGTGTCGTAGCTGTCCCACAGCGCCGCGGCGACGACGACCGGCGTGACCACCAGGTGCAGGCCCAGCATCCAGCCGTCGAGGAACCAGGCGGCCACGAACGCCGCCAGCAGCATCATCAGCGGCGTCGCGTAGCGCGTCGGGTCGGTGATCGACAGGGCGACCACGAGGTACACGAGGTCGCCGAGCAGGACCAGCCCCAGCACGGTCCAGCGGCCGATCCGCCGGCGCACGAGCAGGACCGCGGCGACGACCGCCAGCAGCGCCATCGTGCCGGCGTACACCCAGCGGGACGTCCCCGGCCGGATCACGCCGTCGACGAGGAGGTTCACCGACCCCATCGACGCACCGGCGACGAGCAGGACGGCGATCGTCACCGCCGCGACCCGGTGCTCGCCGCTGCGCACCGGTGGCGGTGCCGCGGTGCCCCCGTCCCCGTGCCCCCGTCCTGCTCTCACCCCAGCAGGATGCCCCACCTGCGCGGACCGCCGGGACGTCGCCGCCGCCGGTCCGCCGCCCGGGGGTGGTGACGACACCCGATCGGGGCCAGGCTGGGAGACGTGAGCCACATCGACCCCCGCCACGTCGACCCCGGCCACGTCGACCTGCGCGCGGTGGCCGACCACCCGATGACCGCGACCGGAGCGGGGGCCCTGCGCATGGTGGCGCCCGGCGCCGTCACCGCCGGCCGGTACGGGCTCGTGGAGTACCGCCTCGCGCCGCGGTCGCCCGGGGCCGCGCCGCACTACCACCGGACCTTCTCCGAGTCGTTCTACGTCCTGTCCGGCGAGCTGACCGTGTACGCCGGGGACCGCTGGCGGCCCTGCGGCGCCGGTGACCTCGCCATCGCCCACGAGCGGGGCGTGCACGGCTTCCGCAACGACTCCGCCGAGCCGGCGACGTTCCTCATCCTGTTCACACCGGGCATCGCCCGGGAGGAGTTCTTCGCCGAGCTGGCCGAGCTGCGGCGCAGCGGCCGGCGGCCCACGCCCGAGGAGATGACCGCCTTCTACGCCCGGCACGACCAGGTGATGGTCGACGTCTGAGCCGGGCGACGCGCGGGAAGGACGGAGGACCTACCGTCCGTTGCAGTGGGCGCCCCCGCCGGGGGCCCGTGACCAGGAGGTGCGCCGTGCCCGAGGGCCCGTGGTTCTACTGCATCAAGCACCACACCGTGGAGGACCGCGACGGCTGCGCCGAGCGGCACCGGCTCGGCCCGTACGCCACCCGCGAGGAGGCCGAGCACGCGCTGCAGTCGGTCGCCGACCGGGAGCAGCAGCTGACCCGGGAGGACCGCGCCTGGGAGGGCGACTGACCCTCGGGGGATGATCGGCGCGCGACGCCCGGAGGGGCCGGGCTCGCCGAGGGAGGCACCGTGACGGACGGACGCGCCGTGGAGGACCTGGTCGTCGGGGTGCTGGGCGGCACCGGGCCGCAGGGGCGGGGCCTGGCGGTCCGCCTGGCCGCCGCCGGGCAGCGGGTCCTGCTCGGGTCGCGGGACGCCGACCGCGCCGCGGAGGTGGCCACCCAGGTCGCCGGGCGCGCGTCCACCGCCGGCGGCCGCGAGGCGTCCGTGCAGGGCGGGGGCAACGCCGACGTCGCCGGCGCCGCGGACCTCGTCATCGTCGCCGTGCCCTTCGCCGGGCACGCCGCGACCCTCGCCGAGCTCGCGGAGCCGCTGGCCGGCAAGGTCGTCGTGGACTGCGTCGTGCCCATGGGGTTCGACGAGCTCGGCGCCTACGTGCTCGACGTCCCCGAGGGGTCGGTGACCCAGCAGGCGGCGGCGCTGCTGCCGGACTCGCACGTCGTCGGGGCCTTCCACCACCTGTCCGCCGTCCTGCTCGAGGACCTGTCGCGGCCGACGCTGGACGGCGACGTGATGGTCGTCGGCGACGACCGGCCCTCCACCGACCTCGTGCAGGCGCTGGCCGGCCGGCTGCCCGGCATGCGCGGGGTCTACGCGGGCCGGCTGCGCAACGCCCGCCAGGTGGAGGCGCTGACGATCAACCTGGTCTCGGTGAACCGCCGCTACAAGGCCCACGCCGGCGTCCGCATCACCGACGTCTGACCCGGCGGGCGGGCCCGCCCCGCCCGGCCCGGCGGGGTCGGGCGGGCCGGTGACTCTGCCGGCGGTCTGCTGACTCCGCCGGCCCGATCCGGCCGGCAGGGTGTCGAAGCCGCCGGCAGAGTGGCCGTCCACAGGGGCGCGCCTCGTCCACCGACCGGGCCGCCGCCGTCTCGATCGCCTCGGACGTGACGACGGTCGTCGCATGACCTCCTGGGAACCGCCCGACCTCGTCCTGCGCCGGACCGCCCTCGCCGAGGGCTGGTCGGACGAGGAGTTGTCGCGGCGCATCCGTCGCGGCGAGCTGACGCGCGTGCGGCCCGGCGCCTACGTCCTGCCGGACGTCGCCCGGGACGCCGGACGACGGCACCGCAGGCTGGTCGACGCCACGCTGGCCGCCCTCCGCCGGCCGGCTGTGGTGAGTCACCAGTCCGCCGCGGTCGTCCACGGCCTCCCGCTGTGGGGTGCCCCGCTCGGCCGGGTGCACGTCACCCGCACCCCGCCGGCGACGGCCGAGGTCGGTCGGGCGCTGCACTGCCACGTCGCCCGCCTGCGCGAGGACGACGTCGTGGTCGTCGACGGGATCGTCGTGACCGTTGTCGTGCGCACCGCTCTCGACCTGGCACGCACGCTCCCCTTCGAAGCGGCGGTCGTGACGCTCGACGTGGCCCTGCACCAGCACCGGCTCACCCCGGCGGACCTGACCGAGGGCCTGGGGCAGTTCGGACGGGTGCCCGGCGTCCGGTCGGCGGCGCGCGCCGTCCGGTTCGCCGACGGCCGCAGCGAGAGCGTCGGGGAGAGCCGCAGCCGGGTGCTCCTGCACCAGCTCGGGCTGGCGCCCTCCACGTTGCAGCACGACGTCGTCACCGCCGGCGGCGTCCTCCTCGGCCGGGCCGACTTCGCGTGGGAGGCCGAGCGGGTGGTCGGCGAGTTCGACGGGCGCGTGAAGTACGGCCGGCTGCTGCGGCCGGGTCAGGACCCCGGCGACGCGGTCTTCGAGGAGAAGCTCCGCGAGGACGTGATCCGGGACGAGGACTGGGGCGTCGTCCGCTGGACCTGGCCCGACCTGACCCCTCAGGTCCTCGGCCCACGGGTGCACCGCGCCCTGGAGCGGGGCCGCCGACGCCGCGCGTGACCAGCGGGACCGGCGACTCTGCCGGCGGTTCACCGACGTTGCGGCCCCGATCGCGCCGGCAGGGTCCCGGAACCGCCGGCAGGGTGCCGGGTGCGGAGCGCTGCGCCCCACCCGCCCGCGGCGGCTACTCGAAGCCGTGCTCGGGGCCGGGGAAGGTGCCGGCGCGGACCTCGTCGGCGTACTCCCGGGCGGCGCGCAGCAGCTCCCCGCGCAGCTCGGCGTACTTCTTCACGAACCGCGGCACCCGCCCGCCGGTCAGGCCGGCCATGTCGGGCCAGACCAGCACCTGGGCGTCACAGTCGGGCCCGGCGCCGATCCCGACGGTCGGGATGCGCAGCTCCTTCGTCACCTGAGCAGCGACCGCCGCGGGGACCATCTCCATGACGACGGCGAAGGCGCCCGCCTCCTGCACCGCCCGCGCGTCGGCCAGCAGCTGCTCGGCCCCCGCGCCGCGGCCCTGCACCCGGAAGCCCCCGAGGGTGTGCTCGCTCTGCGGCGTGAACCCGATGTGCGCCATCACCGGGATGCCGGCCTCGGTGAGCAGCCGGATCTGCGGCGCCACCCGGACCCCGCCCTCGAGCTTGACCGCCTGCGCGCCGCCCTCCTTCATCAGCCGGACGGCGGTGTCGAACGCCTGCTGCGGCCCGGACTCGTAGGAGCCGAACGGGAGGTCGGCGACGATCAGCGCCCGCTTCGTCGACCGGGTGACGGCCCGGGTCATGAAGAGGATGTCCTCGACCGTGACCGGCACGGTGCTGTTCAGCCCCATGACGACGTTCCCGGCGGAGTCCCCGACCAGCATCACCGGGATGCCGGCCTCCTCGAACACCGCCGCGGCGTAGGTGTCGTAGGCGGTGAGCATCGCCCACTTCTCGCCCCGCTCCTTGGCCTGCTGCAGGTGGTGGATGCGCACCCGCGCGGTCGACGTCCCGCCGTACAGCGGCGACTCGCTCATGCCTGGGCTCCCTCGCGGACGGTCGGCAGGGTCTCCCGCCAGCGGTTGGTGACGGGCAGCCGGCGGTCCCGGCCGAACGCCTTGAGGCTGATCTTGGTGCCGGGCGCGGACTGGCGGCGCTTGAACTCCGCGGTGTCCACCAGCCGCAGCACCCGCGCGACGACCTCGGGGTCGTGGCCGCGCTCGAGCAGGTCGGCCATCCCCAGGTCGCGGTCGACGTAGTCGGCGACCACCGCGTCCAGCTCCTCGTAGGAGGGCAGCGAGTCGCTGTCCTGCTGCCCGGGGGCGAGCTCGGCCGACGGCGGCTTGTCGATCGAGTTCTGCGGCACCGGCTCGGTCTCCCCGCGGCCGCGGGCGTACGCGTTGCGCCACCGGGCCAGCTCCCAGACCAGCGTCTTGGGCACGTCCTTGATCGGCGCGAACCCGCCGGCGGAGTCGCCGTACAGCGTCGAGTAGCCGACGGCGACCTCGCTCTTGTTGCCCGTGGTCAGCAGCAGGTGCCCGTGCTGGTTGGACAGCGCCATGAGCAGGGTGCCGCGCACCCGCGCCTGCAGGTTCTCCGCGGCCACCCCGGACAGCTCGACCGAGGACTCGTAGGCGTCGACCATCGGCGCGATCGGCACCACCGAGTAGTGCAGCCCCGTGCGGCGGGCCAGGTCCTCGGCGTCGGCCAGCGAGTGCTCGCTGGACCACCGCGACGGCAGGCCGACCCCGTGCACCCGGTCGGCGCCCAGCGCGTCGACCGCCAGGGCCGCGACCAGCGCCGAGTCGATGCCGCCGGACAGCCCCAGCACCACCGACGGGAAGCCGTTCTTCTCGATGAAGTCCCGCAGGCCGAGGACCAGCGCCCGCCACACCTCCTCGACGTCGCTCAGCGGCTCGGCCACGGTGCCCGGCCGGGCCGCGAACGGCGCCACCGGCCCGGTGGAGACGACGTGCCGGGTGACCGTCATCGGCCCGATCCGGCCCTCGCGCCGCTCGGGCACCGCCGCCGGGTCGATCGCGAGGTCGACGGTGAGCAGGTGCTCGACGAACTGGGGCGCCCGCGCCAGCAGCGTGCCGTCGGCCGCCACCGCCATCGAGTCGCCGTCGAACACCAGCTCGTCCTGGCCGCCCACCTGGTTGCAGTAGACGACCGTCGCCCGCGCCTCGGCGGCGCGGCGGCGGACCAGCGGCAGCCGGACGTCGTCCTTGGCCCGCTCGTAGGGGGAGGCGTTGGGGGAGAGGACGACGTCCACCCCGGCCTGCCCGGCCACCCCGCACGGGCCGCCCTCGACCCACAGGTCCTCGCAGATGGTCAGGGCGACGTCCACCCCGTGCAGCCGCACCACCGGCAGCTCCGTGCCGGGCACGAAGTAGCGCGCCTCGTCGAAGACGCCGTAGTTGGGCAGGTGCCGCTTGTGGTAGCGGACGACGACCTCGCCGCCGTGCAGCAGCGCGGCCGCGTTCCGGGGCGCGCCGTGCCGGGGGTTGGCGTCGGCCGGGCGGTCCTCCTCGGCCGTGGGCGGCTCGTCGACGGCGGCCGGGCCGGGGCCCTCGGTGTGCGCGAGGTAGCCGACGACGACGGCGGTGTCGCCCAGGCCGCGGCGGTCGAGCTCCGCGGCGAGCTCCTCCACCGCGCGCTCGCTGGCCCGCGCGAAGGACTCCCGCAGGACCAGGTCCTCGGGCGGGTAGCCGGTGAGCGTCATCTCCGGGAAGACGGCGACGTGCGCACCGGCCCGCGCCGCACGCTCGGTCCACTCGAGGACGAGCGCGGCGTTGCCGGTGATGTCGCCGACCCGGGTGTCGACCTGGGCGAGGGCCACTCTGAGCTGCAGCTGTTCTGCCACGCGCCCATCCAACTCCGCCGCCGACGGCCGGTCCACGCGGGTCCGCCGTCCGGGGCGACCGCGCCCGTTGACAGCGGGGGGAACCGGGTCTGTGCTCCTCGGCATACCCACGGGGATCGCCCGACCGGAGGTGCGTCGATGTCCCCATCGGATCCGTACGTGGTGGTCGGGGGCGGGCTGGCCGGCGCGAAGGCCGCCGAGACCCTGCGCGCCGAGGGGTTCGCGGGCCCCGTCGTCCTCGTCGGCGCGGAACCCGAGCCGCCCTACGAGCGGCCGCCGCTGTCCAAGGGCCAGCTGCTCGGGACGGCCGCGCGGGAGGACGCCCGCGTGCACCCTCCGGGCTGGTACGGCGAGCACGACGTCGAGCTGCGCACCGGCACCCGCGCCACCGCGCTCGACCCGGTGGCCCACCGGGTCACGCTGGACGGCGGGGAGGAGCTGCCCTACGCGCGGCTGCTGCTGGCCACGGGGTCGTCCGCCCGCCGGCTGCCGGTCCCCGGCGCCGACCTCGCCGGGGTCCGGTACCTGCGCACGCAGGCCGACGCCGACGGGCTGCGGGCCGACCTGGCCGGCGGCGGGCGGCGGGTCGTGGTCGTGGGCGCCGGCTGGATCGGCATGGAGGTCGCCGCGGCCGCCCGGGTGCTCGGCAACGACGTCACCGTGGTCGAGCCGCAGCCCGCCCCGCTGTACGGCGTCCTCGGCCCGGAGCTGGGCGACGTCTTCGCGCGGCTGCACCGCGACCACGGGGTCGTCGTGTCCACCGGCACCGGGGTCCGGGAGCTGCGCGGCGACTCGGGCCGGGTGACGACGGTGGTCACCGACGGGCCGGAGCTGCCCGCCGACCTGGTGGTCGTCGGTGTCGGGGCCGTACCGGAGGTCGGGCTGGCGGTGTCCGCGGGCCTGCAGGTCGACGGCGGGGTCGTCACCGACGCGGCGCTGCGCACGTCGGCTCCCGACGTCCATGCCGCCGGCGACATCGCCTCGGCGTTCCACCCGCTCTACGGCCGCCCCGTGCGCGTGGAGCACTGGGCCAACGCCCTCAACGGCGGCCCAGCCGCCGCCCGGTCGATGCTCGGCCGGCCGGTCTCCTACGACCGCGTGCCCTACTTCTTCACCGACCAGTACGAGCTCGGCATGGAGTACTCCGGTCTCGCCGGTCCGGGGGACGACGTCGTGTGCCGCGGCGTCCCGGGCGAGGGCCCCTTCTCGCCTTCTGGCTCCGCGACGGCCGGGTGCAGGCGGGGATGAACGTCGACGTCTGGGACGTCACCGAGCCGATCCAGGCGCTGATCCGTTCCGGGCGGCGGGCCGACCCGGGGCAGCTCGCCGACCCCGACGTCCCGCTCGCCGACCTGGCGGGCGCCGCGAGCTGACGCGACACGTCCGCGGCGAGCGTCCGGGGTCGTGTGCGAACGCCGGTGACCGGGCAGGCTGGAGTCGCCGACACATCCCGGAAACGAGCGGACTGGATCATGGCGAGCATGGACCGACAGCAGGAGTTCGTCCTGCGCACCCTGGAGGAACGCGACATCCGCTTCGTGCGGCTGTGGTTCACCGACGTCTCCGGCTACCTCAAGGCCGTGGCGGTGGCCCCGGCCGAGATCGAGGCGGCCTTCGCCGAGGGCATCGGCTTCGACGGTTCGGCGATCGAGGGCTTCGCGCGGGTCTACGAGTCGGACATGCTCGCCAAGCCCGACCCCGGCACCTTCCAGGTGATGCCCGCCCGCGAGGGCCGCCCCAGCGACACGGCGCGGATGTTCTGCGACATCACGCTGCCCGACGGCACGCCCTCGTGGGCCGACCCGCGGCACGTGCTGCGCCGGGCGCTGGCCAAGGCCGCCGACATGGGCTTCACCTTCTACACCCACCCGGAGGTCGAATTCTTCCTGCTGGAGGACCTCCCCACCGACGGCAGCCCGCCGCGGCCGGCCGACACCGGCGGCTACTTCGACCTGTCCACGCACAACGTGGCGCACGACTTCCGGCGCGAGGCGGTCTTCGCCCTGGAGGCGATGGGCATCTCGGTGGAGTTCAGCCACCACGAGGTCGCCCCGGGCCAGCAGGAGATCGACCTGCGCTACGCCGACGCCCTGTCGATGGCCGACAACATCATGACGCTGCGGCACGTCGTCCGGGAGGTCGCGCTCGGGCAGGGCGTGCACGCCACCTTCATGCCCAAGCCGTTCACCGAGCTCGCCGGCTCGGCCATGCACACCCACCTGTCGCTGTTCGAGGGCGACCGCAACGCCTTCCACGACCCGGCCGACCCGATGCGGCTGTCCACCACCGGCAAGCAGTTCATCGCCGGCCTGCTGACCCACGCCCGCGAGGTCACCGCCGTCACCAACCAGACGGTGAACTCCTACCGGCGGCTGCTGGCCGGCACCGAGGCGCCGACCGCCGCCACCTGGGGCCGGGCCAACCGGTCCGCGCTGGTGCGGCTGCCCAGCTACAAGCCCAGCAAGGCCCAGTCGGCGCGGGTGGAGGTGCGCTCGCCCGACAGCGCGTGCAACCCCTACCTCACCTTCGCCGTCCTGCTGGCCGCCGGCCTGCGCGGGATCGAGAAGGGCTACGAGCTGCCGCCGGAGGCCGAGGACGACGTCTGGTCGCTGACCGACACCGAGCGGCGGGCGGCCGGCTACGAGGACCTGCCGGTGTCCCTGGGCGAGGCCCTGACGGCCATGCAGGGCAGCGAGCTCGTCGCCGAGACCCTCGGCGAGCACGTGTTCCAGTTCTTCCTGCGCAACAAGTGGGAGGAGTTCAACTCCTACCGGCGCAACGTCACGCCGTTCGAGCTCACCCGGTACCTGCCGGGGCTGTGACGGCGGCGCTCAGCGCACCCCGGCGTCGCCCACCCGGCCGGCGGCGACGCACAACTGCAGGCCGGGCGTCTGCGGGGTGACCCGCAGCGCCCGGCCGTCGCCGGACAGCCGCACCCAGACGGTGTGCCGGCCGGCGGTCACTTCCACCCGGACCGGTTCGCCCGAGGGCAGCGCGACGGTGAGCTCGCCGTCGCGGTCGGCCACGTAGGTCACCTCCGCCGTCCACTCCCAGTCGAACAGCGGCGTCGCGAGGGGGACGGCGGTGCCGGTGCGGACGGGCCACCCGCAGCCCGGCACCGGCCCCGGCGTCACCCGCGGTCCGGCGACGACGCCCGCCGGTCGCAGGTGCCCGTCGTCGTCGAGCATCCGCAGGTCCGGTGTCCAGTCGGCGACGGGCGGCAGGTCCTCCAGCGGGGACAGCGCGTGGGAGAGCAGGTTGTCGGGGTACAGCAACGGCCACAGCACGTCGCCGGGCAGCCGCTGGTCGAGCACCGGGGTGTCCCCGGCGGCGGCCAGGGACTCCCGCGCCGCCGCGAGGTACGCGCCGGTGCGGTCGGTCTGCCAGGCCCGGGCGTGCTGGAGCGTCGACAGCAGTGCGACGACGACGAACGCGGCCGTCGCGGCCGCGGTCGCCACCACCGGACGGCGGGCCGGGCCGATCGCTGCGTGCGCCGGGGCGCGGCCGGTGACCGGCAGCGTGGCCAGCAGGGCGCCGGCCACCGGGAGCAGCACCGCCTCCACGGCGTAGTAGCGCGCGGCCAGCGGCAGCAGGTGCCCCAGCCCCAGCGCGCCCCGCCCAGCCGCGGCGAGCACGAGGCCCACGGTGACCTCGGCCGCCACGAGCGCCCACACCAGCCCGGCACCGCGGCTGCGCCGGCAGGTGGTGACGCAGGCGGCGACGACGACCAGGGCGCCGGCGACGACGCTCCACCAGGGGATCCGCGCGTAGGGCGTCTGCGGTGCGCCGCCGACCCAGCCGAACGGGCCGCCGACGGCCGCCGTCAGCAGGGCCTGCCACCCGGTGAGCACGGTGACGGCCAGGTCCCCCAGGCCCCCACCGGCGACCGGCGCGTGGCTGCGGGTGACCAGGTAGGCGACCGCCCACACCGCGGTCACCGCCAGGGAGCCCAGCCACAGCGGCCGGCCGCGCCGCCAGGTCGTGGCCAGCGGGGTTCGCTCGCCGTCGCGCAGCAGGACCAGCGCGGCGACGGCCACGCCGAGCCCGGGCAGCAGCACCGCCTTGAGGTAGAACAGCAGCGTCCCCGCCAGCGTCGCGGCGCCGCGCAGCGCGTGCCGGCGGCCGCCCGTGCGCGCCGCCTGCACGGCCTCGGCGAGGAACGTGGCCAGGCCGATCTGCAGCGGCAGCGAGTTCAGCGCCGCGGCCCACCAGGTCACCGAGCCCAGCGTCAGCGGGGTGAACAGCCCGAAGGCCAGCGGGACCAGCAGCAGCGGGCGGTCGCCGACGAGCAGCCGCAGCAGCCGCAGCAGGGCCAGCGACGCGAGCACCTGCAGCACGACGATCGTGGTCGCGGCCGGCCACCAGTCCAGCCGGCCCAGCCGCTCGACGACGCCGGCGACCAGCAGCGAGCCGGGCATGAACTGCCCGTCGTAGTCCTGGAACAGATAGGCGGGCGACAGCAGCGGGCTGGTGTCGGCCCGGTGCAGGATCTTCAGGTCGTCGCTGAACAGCCCGCGGCCGGCGACCAGCCAGGCCCGCACCAGCACCGAGGCGGCCACCAGCAGCAGCGCCGCGGCGCGGACCCGCCGCTGCACCGCCATCGCGCCTCCCCGCCCCGCGACCGGGCACCGCGGCGGCCGCGTGAGCGTAGGCGCTCGGGCGGCACGCCGGCATCCCGCACCACCGGGCCGGTCGTCCTCCCGGCGCCGTCGGGACGGCCGTCCCCGGCCGCCGCCGCGGCTAACCTGACGGCGTGCCCGACCGTCCCGGACGCCTGCTCGTCGTCGTCCCGAGCCCGACCGACCCGCCGGCCCGGCTGGGGGAGTGGCTGCGCGACGCCGGCCTGCACCTCGACGTCCGCTCGGTGCGCGAGGGCGACGCGCTGCCCGCCGACCTGACCGGCCACGACGGGCTGCTCGTGATGGGCGGGCCGCAGTCGTCGCTGGACGACGCGGAGACCTCGCCCGAGCTCGTCGGCGTGCGGCACCTGCTGGGCCAGGCGGTCGCCGCCGACTCGCCCGTGCTGGGCGTCTGCCTGGGCGCGCAGATGCTGGCGATCGCCGGCGGTGGGCGGGTGCGGGCGGGCGTCGCCGGCCCCGAGGTCGGGGTCTCGCTGGTCGCCAGGCGCGACGCCGCCGACGCCGACCCGCTGTTCCGCCCGCTGCCGCTGTCACCCGACGTCGTCCAGTGGCACCACGACGAGATCTGCGAGCTGCCGCCGGGAGCCACCCTGCTGGCGAGCAGCCCGGTGTACCCGCACCAGGCGTTCCGCGTCGGCCGGCGCGGCTACGGGCTGCAGTTCCACGTCGAGACGACCCCGGCGATGGTCCGCGCCTGGGCCGACAGCGACCCGGTCGGCGTCGCCGCGTCCCCGTCCGACCCCGCCGGGCACGAGGCCCGCGCATCCGCGGCCGCCGACGACCTCGCCGCCGTCTGGGCGCCCTTCGCCGCACGGTTCGCCGACCTGGTGCGCGGGTCCGCCGCGTGACCTCCGCCCGCGAGGTCCCGCGGCCGGCCGTCGCCCGGCTGGTGCGCTTCGGCTTCGCCGACGGCGAGCGGGCGGCGGAGCTGCTGTCGGACCCGGCCCTGGGCCTGTGGGACCTGGAGCGCAACGAGCCGGCCGACCCCGAGGCCGGGCCCGTCGTCTCCGCGCTCGCCCGCGCCGGCGACCCCGACCTGGCGGTCCTCTCGCTGAGCCGGCTGGTGGAGTCCCTGGACCGCGACGACCCCTCCGGCGGGTCCGCGGCCACCCTCCTGGCGCGGCTGCGGGGCTCGGCGCTGCTGCGCAGCCGGCTGCTGGCGGTGCTGGGCGCGAGCGCGGGGCTGGCCGACCACCTCGCCGCACACCCCGGCGACTGGACGGTGCTCGACGGCGAGGGTGAGGGCCGCGGCGCCAGCCGGCCCACCGCGCTGGCGCTGCAGCGGGAGATGCTCGCCGCGGTCGGCGCCGACCCCGACGACCCGCCCTGGGGGGTGCGCCTGGGCCGGGCCGCGCCCGACGCGAGCCCGCAGCGGGTCGCCGACCTGCGGCTGGCCTACCGGCGGGCCGTCCTGTCGCTGGCCGGCCGGGACCTCGGCGACGGGCTGGCCGCCGAGGAGGCCGCGGCCGAGCTCGCCGACGTCGCCGCCGCCGTCCTGCAGGCCGGGCTCGCGCTGGCGGTCGCCGAGCAGCCGGCCTCCGCCGCGGCCTGCCGGCTGGCGGTCATCGCCCTCGGCAAGACCGGCGGCCGGGAGCTGAACTACGTCAGCGACGTCGACGTGGTGTTCGTCGCCGAGCCGGTGGACCCCACCGACCCCGAGGCGCCGGCGCTCGGCAGCGCCACCCGGGTGGCCGCCGCCCTCATGCGCATCTGCCGGGAGGCGGCCTGGGAGGTGGACGCCGCGCTGCGCCCCGAGGGGAGGGCCGGCGCCCTGGTGCGCACCCTCAACGGGCACGTCGGCTACTACCGGCAGTGGGCGCACACCTGGGAGTTCCAGGCGCTGTTGAAGATGCGCCCGGTGGCCGGCGACCCCGACCTCGGGCGCGCCTACGTCGACGAGCTGTTCCCGCGGGTGTGGGAGGCCGGCGACCGCCCGGGCTTCGTCGCCGAGGTGCAGGCGATGCGCCGCCGGGTGGAGGCCACCGTCCCCGCCCAGCAGGCCGGCCGGGAGCTCAAGCTCGGCCGCGGCGGGCTGCGCGACGTCGAGTTCGCCGTGCAGCTGCTGCAGCTCGTGCACGGGCGCAGCGACCCCACGCTGCGCGTCGGCGGCACCCTGCCGGCCCTGACGGCGCTGTCGGCCGGCGGCTACGTCGGGCGCGTCGACGCCGCCACCCTCATCGCGTCCTACCGCTTCCTGCGCACCGTCGAGCACCGGCTGCAGCTGCTGCGGCTGCGGCGCACCCACCTGCTGCCCACCGACGACCAGCAGCGGCGCTGGCTGGCCCGGTCGCTGGGCTACAAGCCCGACCACCGCGGCGACGCGGTGGCCGTCCTCGACGCCGAGCTGGGCCTGCACACCCGCGAGGTGCGCCGGCTGCACGAGAAGCTCTTCTACCGGCCGCTGCTGTCGGCCGTCGCCAAGGTGCCGGCCGAGGCCGCGCACCTGCGCACCGAGGCGGCCGGCGACTGGCTGCGGGCGCTGGGCTTCGCCGACCCCGAGGGCGCGCTGCGGCACATGGGGGCGCTGACCGGCGGGCTGTCCCGGTCGGCGTCGATGCAGAGGTACCTGCTGCCCGTCGTGCTGCAGACCCTGGCCTCCTGCCCCGACCCCGACGCCGGGCTGCTGGCCTACCGGCAGGTGAGCGAGGCCCTCGGCGGCAACCAGTGGTTCCTGCGGCTGCTGCGCGACGAGGGGCAGGTCGTCGAGCGGCTGGCCCAGCTGCTGGGCTCCAGCCAGTACGTGGCCGGCCTGCTCACCCGCGCGCCGGAGGCCCTGCGGCTGCTCGCCGACGACGACGAGCTCGAGCCCCGCCCCGCCGACGTCCTCACCCGTGCCTGGGGGCAGGCCGCCGGGCGGGCGGCCGACGCCGAGGCCGGCGTGCGGGTGCTGCGCGGCCTGCGCCGGCAGGAGCTGCTGCGGGTCTCCTCGGCCGACCTGCTCGGCCGCCTCGACGTCGTCCGCGTCGGCCGGGCGCTCACCGACGTCGCCGTCGCCACGCTGCGCGTCGGGCTGGACCTCGCCGTCCGCGCCCACGCCGCGCAGGCCGGGATCGCGGTCACCGACGTGCCGGTGGACCTGGCCGTCATCGGCATGGGCCGGCTGGGGGGCGCGGAGATGGGCTACGGCTCCGACGCCGACGTGTTGTTCGTGCACCGGGCGCGGCCCGGCGCCGACGAGTCGCAGGCGACCGCGGCGGCGAACGCGATCGCCCACACGCTGCGGCGGCTGCTCGCCGAGCCCGCCCCCGACCCGGCGTTCGAGGTGGACGCCGACCTGCGCCCCGAGGGCCGCCAGGGCCCGCTCGTGCGCAGCCTCGACGCGTTCCGCGAGTACTACGAGCGCTGGGTCGCGGTCTGGGAGGTGCAGGCACTGGTGCGGGCCGCCCCGGTGGCGGGGGACGAGGCGCTGGGGGCCGCGTTCGTCGAGCTCGTCGACCCGCTGCGCCACCCGCCCGCCGGGCTGGGCGCGGAGCAGGTGGCCGAGATCCGGCGGATCAAGGCGCGGGTCGAGCGGGAGCGGCTGCCCCGCGGCGCCGACCCGGCCACGCACACCAAGCTGGGACGCGGCGGGCTGGCCGACGTGGAGTGGACCGTGCAGCTGCTGCAGCTGCAGCACGCCGCGGCCGACCCCGCCCTGCGGGTGACCGCCACGGTCGACGCCCTGACCGCGCTCGAGGCCGGCGGGTACCTGGACGCCGAGCAGGCCGGGGCCCTGCGGGCGGCCTGGGAGCTGGCCACCCGGGCCCGCAACGCGGTCTTCCTCGTCCGGGGCCGGCCCAGCGACCAGCTGCCGCGTCCCGGCGCGGAGCTGGCGGGCGTGGCGCGCGCCGCCGGGGCCGGACAGGACGTCGACCCCGGCCAGTTCCTCGACGAGTACCGCCGCACCACCCGGCACGCGCGATCGGTCGTCGAGCACGTGTTCTACGGCCAGGCCGCGGCCGGCTGAACCGGGGAGGCCGGCGGCGGGGGTCTGGCGTGTCGCCGGCCGGTCGCGCGAGGCTGGCGCGCACGGGGGCTCCCGGTCGGTCGGCCGGGGGTACTGGCACCGGAACGCGCCCGGAGGTCCACCGTGCCGCCCATGTTCGTCCGCTCGCTGGCCGCCGAGTTCCTCGGCACCGCTCTGCTGGTGTTCGTCGCGGTGGGGTCGGCCGTCGCCGGCATCGACTCGATCGGACCCACCGGGGTCGCCTTCGCCTTCGGCCTGACCCTCCTCGCGCTCGCGTACACCCTGGGCCCGGTGTCGGGCTGCCACGTCAACCCCGCGGTGACCCTCGGTGTCCTGCTCTCCGGTGGGATGGCCGCCCGCGAGGCCGTGGCCTACTGGGTCGCGCAGTTCGCCGGCGGCATCGCCGGTGCCGCGCTCCTACAGCTCCTGACCAGCGGCTTCGGTGACGTTCCCGACCAGACCGGCGTCCTCGGCAGCAACGACTGGGGCGCGACGATCAGCATGGGCGGCGCGTTCGTGCTCGAGGTCGTGCTCACCGCCGTGCTGGTCCTGGTCGTCCTGCTGGTCACCGGCAAGGCGGCCGCCCCGGGGTTCGCCGGGCTGGCCATCGGCCTGGTGCTGACCGCCGTCCACCTGATCGGCATCCCGCTCGACGGCACGTCGGTGAACCCGGCCCGCTCGCTCGGCCCCGCGCTGTTCGCCGGCGGCGAGTCGCTGGAGCACGTGTGGTTGTTCATCGTCGCGCCGTTGATCGGCGGCGCCGTGGCGGTGGGGCTGGCGCGGCTGCTGCAGACGGCGCCGTTCGACCGGGAGCCGGCGCCGCTGCCCGGCGAGCCGGTCGACCGCACCGGGGTCGCCCTGCCGCCGGAGCCGCGCGCGGGGGAGCCCCGGGACGGCGGGGCGCGGGGGGCCGACCGGCCCTCGGCCGCGGAACGGTAGCCGGGGAGCCGCTCCCGGCCCTCCCCGCGGGGGACCCGACGTGTGGCTCCGCGGCGCCCGGGGCAGGGGAGGGCGGTGAGCAGCCCGCAGCCGGAGGACGACGCCCCGCCCGCCCCCGACCGGGGGGCGACGATCACGCCCTACCGGGACGGGCCGCTGATCGTCCGCGGGGACTTCCGGCTGGTGGACCAGGACGGCGCGGACATCGACCCCGGCCGCGGCACCGTGGCCCTGTGCCGCTGCGGGAAGTCCGGCATCAAGCCGTTCTGCGACGGCACGCACAAGCGCGCGGGGTTCAGCGCGCCGAGCGCCCCGAGCCGGCCGCGCCCGGCCGCCCGCCTCGTCCGCGAGGGCACCGCGGACGCCGACCCCGCGGACGGCGGGGCCGGCTGAGGAGGGTCAGCCGCGGTTCTCGAACGCCCTCGCCATCTGGACCTGCTGCTCCAGCACCTCACCCATCCGGCTCTGCACGGCGTCCAGCTGGCGGATGACCTCGCTGGTGGCGAGGATGCCCGCCGACACCTGCTCGCTGCTGGACTGGATGCCCGCGATCTGGTCGGAGACCCGCTTGGTCGCCGCGGCGGTCTCCCGGGCCAGGTCCTTGACCTCGCTGGCCACGACGGCGAACCCGCGGCCCAGCTCCCCGGCCCGGGCCGCCTCGATGGTGGCGTTGAGGGCGAGCAGGTTCGTCTGGTCGGCGATGCCCGAGATGATCCGGATGACGTCGCCGACGGCGGCCGAGGCGGTGCCGAGGGCCTCCACCTCGGCCGTCATGGACGACGCCTGGCCGACCGCGCCCTCCGCGACCCGGCCGGCCTCGTCGGCCGCCTCGCGCAGCAGCGAGACGGTCTCCAGCAGCGCGCGGGAGTTGACCGCGTCGGTCTCGGCGCGGCGCAGGATGTCCAGCCGCTGGGAGACCAGCTGCTGCACGTTGCGCAGCGCCGCGGCCCGCGACTCCGACAGCTCGATCGTCTCGGTGACGAAGAAGTCCATCGTGCCGATCACCCGGCCGTCGCTCATGACCGGGAAGCAGACGCCCGACTTCACCCCGGCCCGCTGGGCGGCGGGGCGGCGGACGCAGTCGGTGACCTCGGCCAGGTCCCGGACGAAGACGAGGTCGCGCTTGCGCCACGCGCGGCCGGACAGGCCCACGCCCTCGGCGAAGCTCGCCGAGAGGGTGACCTGGCGGAACTCCTCGCCGGCCGAGCCCGACTCGACGGAGAAGCGCAGCACGCCCTCCTGCTCGTCCAGCGCCCAGAACGAGCCGTAGGCCCAGCCGAACGCGGTGCGGACGGTCTCCAGGGCGGTGCGCATGGCCGTCTGCTCGTCCCGGGCCTCGCCGACCCGGCGCACGACGGTCGTCACGGCCTCGCGGTCGTTCAGCGTCTCCCGCAGCTGCGCCGCGGTCAGCGCCGACCGGCGGGCGTGCGCGGCCACCCGGCCGATGGCCTTCCACTTCTCGGCCCGGCCGCCGAAGAACGGCAGCTCGCTGCGGGAGTAGTACTCCTGCAGCGCGACGACCCGGTTGTCCTCGACGATGGGCAGGACGCAGCCGTGCCGGGCGCCGGCGGCCGAGGCCGTCGCCCACCGCAGGCAGTTCCCGGTCGGGGTGGTCGGGTCCATGAGGACCACGCGCCGCTCGCGCATCGCCTGGCCGCCGAGGCCGTCCTGCGGGCCCATGACCGTCTCCTGCTGCCAGCGGGCGGCCATCGCGGGCGCGAGCTCACCCTGCTCGGCGACCAGGCGGAAGCCGCCCTCGACCGGCATCCAGACGCCGCCGTAGGACAGCCCGAGCGCCTCGCCCAGCGTGGCGGTCACGGCGACGTGCGCCTCGGTCTCCGAGCTGACGCCGGCGTCGAGGGCGGTGAGGACCGCCTCCAGGGCCTCGACGTCGCGGGGCATCGGCGTCGTCGTCGTGCCGGACGGGGTGGGGTCGGTGCGTCGCCACATGGGGTCCTCCGGCGGTCGGGAAGCGGCCCCTTCCTATCGGCAGCCGGCGCCCGATGTGCAGTCCGGACCGTGGACGTTCCGCAACGGTCCCGGCCGGCCGTCAGGCGGCGAGTGGTCGCGCCCCCCGCAGTGCGGACCGCCCGGCCTCCCAGGCGCCCAGCAGGTGGTGGGCGGTGAGCCCGTCGAGGGCCAGCGAGCTCGCGGCGCCGAACAGCACGTCCGGCGCGAGGGCCGGCTCGGCCGCCACCAGGGAGCCGCACATGTCGACCGCGGCGATCTGCTCGTGGACGGCGTCGGCCTCCACGTGCTCGTCGTAGAAGACGGTGGTGTCCGGGCCGAACCCGAGGCGGCGCAGGCCCGACGAGTAGCGGCGGCTGGGTTCCGACGACGTCATCTCCACCGCCGCCAGGTGCCCGAGCGCCGCGCCCCGCCACCGCCGGTGCAGCCCGAACAGCGACATGGTGTTCACCGACGTGAAGGCCGGGGCCGGGGCGTCGTCCCAGAGGGCGCCGTAGGCGTCGTCCAGGTCGAGGTCGCGCATCAGCCCGCGGAAGAGCTCGCTGTGCATGCGCGCCGGCGTGCCCCCGCCGTACTCGTCGGCCTGGATCTCGACCATCGCGGACTTGGTGCGCCCGCTCAGCCGGGGGACGGCGAAGGTGTGCGGGTCGCCCTCCTTGAGGTGGTAGACCGAGCGCAGCGTCAGGTACTCCCGCCACTGGTCCAGCGACCCCGACCGGGCCAGGTACCGCGACAGCGAGGGGCCGTCGTCGGCGGCGATGAGCGCGGCGAGCTGCCGGTCGACCGGTTCGTCGGAGAGCGGCAGCGGGCCGATGAGCTCGCGCAGGGCCGCGGTGTGGGCGCGCTCCAGGTGCGCCCGCAGCCGCAGCAGGGCCGGGTCCCACTCGAACGTCTCGGCCACGCCGTCCAGGCCCCGGTAGTGCAGCTCGTAGCAGGCGGCGAGGGAGATCTGCAGGTCCTCGTCGACCAGGGGGGCGGTGGCGGCCTCGGCCACGGCGGCGGCCAGGTCGATCGTCGCCGGGGAGACGTCGCCGGCGAGCAGGTCGGCGCGCAGCGCGGCACTGAGGGGCCCCCGGGCCTCGGGAAACTGCATGTCGTCGGCCATGCCCACTCCGCCCGCGCTCGATGCGCCGTGTGGGAGATGTCGCCGCGGGGAGGTCGTCCCGTTCGCCCCACCGACCCCACCGGCAGCGGGCGGGGTGCCGACCGCGTCCGGGCCTGCCGACTCCTACGACAGCGACCGCCGTCGAGGAGAGCGCCATGGACCTGCCCCGCCCCCTGACCACGTCCGGACGTGCCCGGTGAGCGCCGGCGCGCACCGCCGCACCGAGCTGCGGGCCGGGGCCTCCCTGGTCGCCGGCGCCGGCGCCGACCTCGGCTGCGGCGAGGCCCCCGAGGTCCGGGTGCTGCCCGACGGCCGGCTGTGGCTGGCCGACGTCGGCGTCGCCGTCTCCGCCGCCCAGCTGTACCGCGCCGCCCGAGGCGTGCTGGCCGCCCAGATCGGCGCGCTGGCCGAGGTGAGCGGCCAGACCGCCGAGGAGGTCACCTTCGGCTGGCTGGTCGGCCTGCAGATGGACGACGTCCTGGCCGCGCTGGAGGACGGGTCGCCGGAGGCCGCCTGACCGACCGCCGGGGACCGGCCGGCCGGGCCGTCAGCTGCGGACGCTCTCCGCCGCCGCGGCCGGCAGGTCCCCGCCCTGCGGCGGTTCGGGCTCGTCCGGGCGGGAGGCCAGCCGGCTGGGCCACCACATCCGCCGGCCGACGTCCAGGTTCAGCGCCGTGACCAGCACCGACCGCACGACGAGGGTGTCCAGCAGCACGCCGAGGGCGACCGCGATCCCCAGCTGGGTGAGGAACGTCAGCGGCAGCGTGCCGAGGACGGCGAACGTCGCGGCCAGCACCAGCCCGGCGGAGGTGATGACGCCGCCGGTGGCCGCCAGCCCGATGAGGGCCGCCCGCCGGGTGCCGTGGTCCACGGCCTCCTCGCGGACGCGGGTCATCAGGAAGATGTTGTAGTCGATCCCCAGGGCGACCAGGAACACGAAGACGAACAGCGGGAACGAGCTGTCGGTGTCGGTCACGCCGAGCACCCAGTCGAAGATCCACGCGCTGAGCCCGAGCGCCGCGCCGAAGGACAGCACGACCGTGGCGATCAGGATCAGCGGTGCCACGACCGCCCGCAGCAGCAGGCCGAGCACCACCAGGACGACCAGCATGATCAGCGGGATGACCACCCGGTTGTCGCGCTGCGAGGCGTTCTGGACGTCGAGGTTGAGCGCGGTGTTGCCGCCGACCAGCGCCTCGCCGTCGCCGACGTCGTCCAGCGAGGCCCGCAGGTCCTCGATGGTCGTGGCGGCGGCCGGGCTGTCGAACGGGTCGGCCAGGGTGGCCTCGATCAGCGCGGCGTCGCCCTCGACCCGCGGCGGCGCGACCTCGGCGATGCCGCTCTCCGCGGCGACGGCGTCGGCGACCTCGTCGGCGTCCGCGGCCGTCGTGACCACGTACACCGGGTTGCCGCCGACGGCGGGGTAGTGCTCCGCGGCGACCTCGTCGCCCTGGATGGACTCGGGGGTGTCGCGGAACCCCTCGGCCGCGGTGAGGCCGTCGGGGTCGAGCTTGACGACGCCGAGGCACGCGACCAGCAGCAGCACGCTGGTGACCACCCAGGTGGCCCGCGGCCGCGGCTTGATCCGCCGGCCGACCCGGGCCCACAGCCCGGTGGCGGTGGGCTCGGTGCTGCCGAGGCTGGGCCGCACCGGCCAGAACACCCAGCGCCCGCAGATCACCAGCAGCGCCGGGAGCAGGGTCATGAGGACGCACAGCGTCACCGCGACGCCGATCGCCGCGACCGGGCCGAGCCCGGCGGTGGAGTTCATCTCCGCGGCGATCAGGCACAGCATGCCGAGGACGACGGTGCTGCCGCTGGCCAGCACCGCCGGGCCGGCCCGGTGCACGGCCTCGGTCATCGCCTCGTGCCGGTCGGCGTGCAGCCGGAGTTCCTCGCGGTAGCGGGCCACGAGCAGCAGGGCGTAGTCCGTCCCGGCGCCGACCACGAGGACGGTGAGGATGCTCGCGCTCTGCGCGTTGACCGTGAGGTCGGCGTAGCGGGCCAGCAGGTAGATCAGGGCCTGCGCGCAGACCAGCGCGATGACGGCCGAGAAGATGGGCAGCACCCACAGGACCGGGCTGCGGTAGGTGAACAGCAGGATCACGATGACGACGCCGAGCGCGGCGAACAACAGCGCTCCGTCGATGCCCTCGAATGCCTCGGAGGAGTCGGCGGCGTTGCCCGCGGGACCGGTGACGTAGGCCGCCAGCCCGTCGGGGCCGTCCTGGGCCTCGGCGCGGATGTCGTCGACGAGCGGGGCGATCGCCTCCCAGCCGTCCGACCCCACGTTCAGCGGCACGATGAGCTGCAGGGCCTCGCCGTCCTCGGACGGGATCGGGCCGGTGATCTCGCCGTCGAGGGCGTCGAGCTGCTCGAACTGCGCCCGGTCGTCGGCCACGGCGGCGGCGTCGGCGTCGGTCAGCCCGCCGTCGCGCTCGTAGACGACGACGGCGGGGATGACGTCGGGGTCCGAGCCGAGCTCCGCCTGCGCGTGCAGCGCGCGCGTGGACTCCGCCTCACCGGGCAGCCACGCCGCGATGTCGTTCTCCTGGACGTCGGTGAGCTTCCCGGCGAGGGGCCCCGACGCCGCGGCGAGCACCAGCCAGCCGACGAGGACCACCCACTTGAGCCGTGGGGAACTGACGCGGGACGCGAACGACCGACCCATGGGATCGCCCTCCGACGGGCGCCGCCCCGCACCGGCGCGCGAACAGTGCGGGAGACGCTAGCGAGGCCCGGAGCGCTCTGTCACGGTCTTTGCCGACGGTCGGGACCTCCGTCCCCGTTCCTCCCCGGGCGCGCCATAGCCGTCGTCGTGCGGGGGACCGGCCCGGGCGGGTGTCAGCGACCCGGCGGCGGGGGAGGGGGCGGCGGCAGGACCGGCGGGGCCGGTGAGGTCAGCTCGCGGTAGGCGTCGGTGTGCGCCCGCAGGGCCGCGACGGCGTCGGCGACGTCGCCCGGCAGCCGGCCGGTCACGGGCTGCACGCGCTCGGCCTGGCGCACCGCGTCGGCGACGTCGCCGAGCATGTCGAGGTGGGCGCGTGCCTCGGTGAGGACGTCGGCGCAGCCGGGGGACGGCGCGAGCGTCTGCTGCCGCAGGCACTGCTCGAGACGGGACCCCTCGGCCTCCAGCGCGGGCAGCAGCGCCGGGACCTCGCCCAGGTGCGCCCCCGAGGCCTGCGCGGCCTCGACCTGGCGGCGCAGCTCCGGCCGGGCCCGCTGCAGCTGCAGCTGCAGCTCGGCGGCCTCCCGCCGCTCGCCGGGCGGGAGGCGGCGCGCGGCGAGCGCGGTCGCGCCCTGCGCGCCCAGCTCGCCGGCCCGCGCGGTGACCTCCCGCGCCCGCGCTGCCAGCGGGCTGCGGCGGACCCGCCGGACCACCAGCCACCCGGCCAGCACGGCGAGCAGGAGCAGCAGGACCACGCCGCCGCCCAGCACGGCCAGCAGCCCGGGGTCCAGCGTCGTCACCCAGGTCAGGCCGTCGTCGTCCATCGGGCTCCTCGTCTCGCGGCGGCGGTCCTCCGAGGGTAGGCGGCGGACCTGGGAGGTCCCTGGGAGCCGGGGGCGCGGGGACCGGAATCCGGTCGCGGCCGCCGGCGCGGGGCGCTACCGTCCCGGCGCCGGACCGGAGAGCGAGGGGGTGGTACCCGTGGACACGCAGTCGACGTGGGTGCTCCCCGCAGGGGTCACGGTCGGGCGGTAGGTCGCCCGGGAGCGCCGGCCCAGCCCTCCCGGAAGGCACTCCCGTGCACCTCACCTCCTCCCAGCGCCTCGACGACGACGTCCTCGAGCGCCGCCTCACCCTCGACGGCGTCCCCGGCATCCTCTGGACGTCGGCGTCCGCGGACCCGGCGGCGCCCGCGCCGCTGGTCCTGCTCGGCCACCCCGGGGACCTGTCGCGCATGCACCCCCGGCTCCTGGCCCGCGCCCGGCACGCCGTGGCCGCCGGGCTCAGCGCCGCGACCCTCGAGCTCCCCGGCTGCGGGGAGCGGCCCCGCATCCCCGCCGCCGAGCGGGCCCGCGCCGACCTCCGCCGCGCGCTGGCCGCTGGTGAGCCGGTCGGTGAGGAGCTCGTCGACCGGCTGGTCCTCCCACTGGTCGACGCGGCGGTCCCGGAGTGGCGGGCGGCTCTCGACGCGCTCCTCGCGCTGCCGGGGGTCGGCGGTCCCGTCGCCGTCTCGGGCGGCGTCGTGTCGATCGCCGTCCGGCTCGCGGCGGTGGAGCCGCGCATCGCCGCGGCGGTGCTGTTCGCCGGGAGCCTCGTGCCGCGCGCCGTGCTCGAGGAGGCGCGGCGGGTCACCGTGCCGCTGCTGGTCCTGCTGCAGTGGGACGACGAGGGCAACGACCGGCAGCGGTCCCTCGAGCTCTTCGACGCCCTCGGCTCGGTGGAGAGGACGCTGCACGCCAACACCGGCGGGCACACCGGCGTCCCGGCGTTCGAGGGGGACGACGCGACCCGGTTCCTCGTCCGTCACCTGCGCTGACACCGGTGGCGCAGCCGGCCTGGCCTGCCCGCAGGAGGTGCCCCGTCCCCGAGAGGCCGAGCCCGCCCGCTGGTCGGGGTCGAGGAGCTGCGGGCCGCCGGGGTGGGCGTCAACGGTCTGGCGTGACCGCCGGACCGGCCCCGGCGGCCTCCGTCAGCGCAGGGCGCCGGCGGCCACGAGGTCGAGGGAGGTGACCTCGCCGACCGCCGATCGGGCCCCGGCCCGGTTGGGGCCGTCGATCTCCAGCACCCGCGCGAACGACGGCGCGCCCCACCGGACGGTGGTCCCCGCGGCGATCTCGAGCATCGTGCCGGCGCCCGCCGCGGCGGTCTGGCCGTCCGAGGTGCCCAGCAGGGTGCCCTCGAGGACGAACACGAAGTGGACGAACGGGTGGGTGACCTCCTGCTGCTGCGCGCGCAGCTCCCACTCGCCGAGGACCAGCGAGTCCCACGCACCGGTCGCGGTCGCGTGCCCGAAGCGGTACCGGGGTGCCGCGCCGGGCAGCTCCACCCGCTCGAGCAGCTCCGGGGGCGCCTCGCGCACCGCCGCCGGGGCCGACGCGGCGTCCACCGTCAGCGGGGCGGCGTCGATCGACCGGACGCCGAAGAAGGTGGACGGCCCGGCGGTGTGGTTCGGCCCGCCGAGGCTGATCATCCGGACGTGGCCGGGCGTCCGGTAGCAGCCGATCGACCCCTCGGGCACCATGCCGACCTGGCCCGGCCCGACCTCGACGGAGCGGCCCGCGCTCTCCATCACCAGCGTGCCTTCGAGGACGTACGCGAACTCGTCGTAGGGGTGGACGTCGCAGGCCTCCTGCCGCAGCAGCGTCCAGTCGACGATCCGGGCGCTGGGGAAGTAGGACTCCTCGTCGTCGTAGAAGGCGTCGAGGGTGCGGCGGAGCGGTACCCGGGGGCGGACGGTGACCGGCATGCGGATCTCCTGGGGCTCGGGGCGGCGGGTCAGTACGACGCGAAGACGGGGGCGGCCGAGGAGAGGACCACCGGCGGGCCGACGATCATGTGCTGCGTGATGCCGTGGACGTCGCGCAGCAGCTTCTCCAGCGGGTTCGGCGTGCGCAGCGCCCGCGTGCCCGACCACCCGTAGGCGAACTCGACGGCGTCGCGGGCGACCCGGGTGGCGTGCGCGGTCGCCTGGTACAGCCGCGCGACGAGCAGCTCCGACGCCGCCTCACCGCGCTCGACCACGGCCTGGGCCTCCGCGGCGACCTCGAGGCAGAACGCGCGGGCCCCGCGGTAGGCCGCCTCCAGCCGGATGAAGTCGTACATGAAGTGCGACTGCTCGGTGAGCGGGGTCCTGCCGGGCTTGGCGGCCTCGATGCGGGCCGTCGCGGTCAGTTCCTCGAACGCCCGGCGGCCGACGCCCAGGGCGATGCCGGCGTGCATCACCGGGCCCAGCTGCAGCACGCTCAGCCGGTGCATCGCCGGGCCGCGGCGCGGGCTGCCGCTGATGTCGAGCAGCATCTCCGGTGCCACCGGGTAGTCGGTGACCCGGTAGTCCTGGCTCCCGGTGCCGCGCAGCCCCAGGACGTCCCAGTTGCCGACGAACTCGACGTGGCTGCGGGGGACGATCACGGTCACGCGCTCGCCGTCGCGGGTCGCGCCGGTGAGGAACCAGTCAGCGTAGGCGCTGCCCGAGGCGAACTGGAACTCACCGTTCAGCCGCATCGCGCCGTCGACCTCGGTGACGACCCCGGCCCCGGCGCGGGCCAGGGAACCGGCGAAGACCGGCTTCCCGTCGCCGAACACGACGTCCCGGGTGGCGTCCGAGCAGTGCGCCGACACCAGACCGGTGAGGTCGATGTTGACCATCATGCTCCAGCCGGTGGACGTGTCGGCCGCGGTCACCTCCTCGATGACCTGCACGGTCTCGACCAGGCCGGCGTTCCCGCCGCCCAGCTCGTCGCTGGCGGCCAGCCAGAAGAGCTCGGCGTCGGACAGCAGCTTCACCACGTCGTCGGTGAGGCTGCCCTGCGACTCGACGTCGGCGGCGGCCGCGCGGATCGCCGGGGCGATGCTCCGCGCGCGCTCCACCGGGTCGGCGATCCCGAGGGGGCTGGCAGCGTCCGATCCGCTCACAGTGCTGTGGTCCTCTCGGTGGGTCCCGGTCGGCTCTCCGGGGGCAGGCAGGGACGGCGGCCGCCGTCGCTGTGTGAGCCCACTCTCACCGCGGCCGTCCCGCCCTCGATTGCCGACCGGCGCCCTCCGATTGCCGGCCTGCGTCACCCGGTCCGGCCGCCCGGGGGACGTGCGGAGTGGGATGCGGACGTCGGAGCTCGCGCCGAGGGCGCAGCGCCCCCGGGATCTCGCCGGCCACGAGGTCGGTGGCCGGGCTCCTCACCGCGCGCGGCGGACCTCCTGCACGGCGAGGACGATCGTGCCGGTGAGGAACAGGGCGCTGCCGGCGAGCATCATCGGGGAGCCTTCCACCAGGCTGGAGACCAGGAAGACGCAGCTGCCGATCCCGTAGCACGCGTAGGCCAGGATCCGGTACCTCATCGGCTCCCGGTCTGCTCGGGGACTGCGCCGCCGTCGACCGGCCCGACGGGGGCCGGCGGTCGTTCTCCGTGCAGCGCCTTCGTCAGCGAGACGAGGACCAGCAGCAGGACGATGGCGAAGGGGAACGCCGCGACGATCGAGGCGGTCTGCACGCCGCCGAGGCCACCGCTGACCAGCAGGACGGCGGCCGACGCGGCGATCACCAGGCCCCACACCACGGTGACGCTCCTCGCCGGGTCGCGGCCCTCCCGGGTGCTCAGCGACCCGAGCACGAAGGTCGCCGAGTCGGCACTGGTGACGAAGAAGGTGACGATCAGCACCATCGCACCGACGCCGGCCACGACGCCCCAGGGCAGCGTGTCCAGCAGGCCGAACAGCTGCGACTCGGTGCGCTGCCCGGACAGTCCGGCGCCGTCCTGCTCGGCGAGGATGCCGGCTGCACCGAAGACCGAGAACCACAGCCCGCTGAGCAGTGTCGGCACCGCCAGCACGCCGACGACGAACTCGCGGATCGTGCGGCCGCGGGAGATCCGCGCGATGAACGTGGCGACGAACGGCGACCAGGAGATCCACCAGGCCCAGTAGAAGATCGTCCAAGCGTTGATCCACTGCGAGCGGGCGGGGTCGAAGGGTCCGGTCTGCAGGCTCATCGTGGGCAACTCGGTGACGTAACTGCCCAGCGTGGTGGTGAACGCCCCCACGAGCCGGCCGGTGGGCGCGGTGAACAGCACGAAGAGGAGCAGGCCGACCGCGAGCAGGACGTTGGCCGACGACAGCCACTTGATGCCCCGGTCCAGTCCGGACATCGCCGAGGCCAGGAAGAGCACGGTGACGACGGCGATGACGGCGAGCTGAGTCCCCGAGTAGAGGTCGATACCGCTGACCAGTGTGGCCAGGCCGCCGTTGACCTGCGCCGCACCGAGCCCCAGCGAGGTGGCCACGCCGAAGACGGTGGCCACGACGGCGACCACGTCGACCACCGTGCCCAGCCAGCCGTCGACCCGGTCGCCGAGGAGCGGCCGCAGGGCGCCGCTGATCGTGGCCTTCCAGCCACGGCGGAACCGCGCGTAGGCCAGGGCCAACGCCAGCACCGCGTAGACCGCCCAGGGATGCAGACCCCAGTGGAAGAACGAGTAGCGCAGGGCGTCCCGGGCCGCCTGGGTGGTGCCCGGCTCGGCCGTCGACGGTGCCAGGTAGTGCGACACCGGCTCGGCGACACCCCAGAACACCAGTCCGATGCCCATGCCGGCGCTGAACAGCATCGCGAACCAGGCCCCGGTGGAGTACTCCGGCCGCTCGTCGTCCCGCCCCAGCCGGATCCGGCCGAAGCGGGAAGCCGCCAGCGCCACCACCGCGACGAGGAGGCCGCTGGCGGTCAGGAGGTAGAACCAGCCGAACCGGTCGACGACGAAGGAGCGAGTGGCCTCCGCGGCGACGGCCAGCGATGCGGGGGCCGCCGCTCCCCACGCCACGAACGGCAGGACGACGGCCAGCGAGGCCCAGAAGACGACGGAGGTTCTCCGCACGGATCGGACTCCCGGTGCAGATCGGGGATGGTCGGACGTGGTCGGTCGATAGGTGTCGAAACCAACCACCCAACGGTAGCGAGGCCACGGCCTCCTGCCACCGTGAGGACGCCCACGGTTCCCGGCCCCGACGCGTGGCGGCATGGCACGGCCCCCGCCGGGGGGAGTCCCTGGCGGGGGCCGTGCGGACCGGCAGATCGGCGTCGGGGCGCCCTCCGACGATCAGATGTCGTAGTACATCGCGAACTCGTGCCGTGGAGTTGGGCGGTCGTGACCCGGCATTGATATGCGGTCTGACCAGGCATTTCACCGTTGACTTCGGTGGGGCGTCGTTGGCAATCCGCGGACGAGTTGCGGACTTTCTGCGGACTGGAGAGCCGAGGTGCACTCCTGCAGTCAGACCGCCAGGGCGGACAACCGGAGCCAACCCCGCAGGACCATCGGACTCAAGGTTCTCGAGCCGATGGCCGTCCGCACCATGAGGTCGCTGTGGCGAGTCGCCTCTCAGGCGCCGTCGGCGGCTTGCCGTTCGGTGAGCCAGCGGTCGACGTCACCGCGCCGGTAGACGACACGACGGCCGAGCCGGAAGCCGGCCGGCCCGAGGCCCAGGTGTCGCCAGTAGCGCAAGGTGGCGACCGGGGTCCTCAGGTAGGCAGCCGTCTCCGCCAGGGTCAGGAGGTCTTCTGCGGAGCGGGGCTGATCGACGTTTGTCATCTGGTCCTCCAAGAGGGCTGAGAGGGAGTCGTCGGTGACGGCGTCCAACGCCGGTCAACCAGACTCAGTCGAAGCCCAGCGTCAGGGCGCTTCTCCAGTTGCCCTGCAGTCGCCACCACGGGGGCGTTCGTTCAGCCGAACCGGTTCATGCGCGCGGCTGTCGAGCGCGCGCCTGGCGCTGATAGTCGACCGATCCACTGCGGACGTACGCCCTGCGGCGGTACGCCTCGAGGACGAGGCCGAGGCCGTCTGACAGGTCGAGCAGGTCACGGTCGTACATGCGGCCGTCGTCAATCTGGCGGGCGAGCTCGGTGAGCAGGTCCGGCCAGTCGCGGCGTGCCGGGGTGACGGGTACGGGGACCTCGATGCGCCGCTCGACCACCTCGACGGCGGATCGGCCGGAGGCGGCGGCTCGGGTCTGCTCCCACGCGCGATGTCGGCAGGTCGCCGAGCACCACTTCGGGACCGGCCCGCGCCTGTTCGGGGTGATCGTTCCGCCGCACCAGGCGCACTGGGCGGCCGCGGCTCGTCGCGCCGGTGCCGAGGCCTCGCCGCTGTCGACGTCGTGTGGCCTCGGCTCCCGCGTCTTCCTCTCAACCTGTCGGCGTCGTCGGCGCTCGGCCTCCTGGCGGCGCCGGCGGTAGTCCGCCGTCCCCTTGGTGCCCATGCCACTAAGCGTCCCGACGGACCTCCAGTTACTCGTCACAACGAGTCCGTCGCCGGCCGGTGCAATAGGTGTGAGGCCCAGTGATCTTGATGAGCTCCAGTGGAGTCGTGGGTTCCTCGATGTCCTGCTCAGCGGCAGTCGTCACGGTCGTCGCGCGGTGCCGGCGACGTGGTGATGTCGGTATCCCTGAAGGCGGCTTTAAGGCGATAGCTGTCAAGCCTTGATTAGGGTGCCTGGATGGCCCACGACCTGGATCTTCGAAATCCGGCAGAGGTCCGCCGTCGGGTCGCCATGCCAGTCGCCAGAAGCCTGCTTCGTGCTGACGAGCTTGAAGACGTCGTCGTTGAGATCGGCCCTGACCACTTGCCGGCGGTCGGTCGCGTGAACGCGCTCAGAGTGGCGGTAAGGGCGCGTGGTGAGTGGCTCGAAGTGCCACGTCGCTGGTTCGTGACTGACTCTCCGTGGGACGCGGAGTGGTTGGCCGATGAGCTGTACGGCCTCCTTCAGGACGAACTCGCCGAGAGCCGGTTGGCTTGGGGGGAGCTGCGCGAGGGGACGTTCGAGGTGCTACCCCCAGAGCGTCCGTAACCCTGACCGCAAGCCTCGTCGATATCCAGGGCCGGCCCACTTAGGGACACCAATCGAGCCATCGCCGCAATCGCCGAAGGCCGCCATGAACCGTCATGCTCGGTCGTGAAGATTGACGACCACGCCGCGGCGCTTTCGTCTGTCCTCGCGGATCAACTTGAGGGTGCCAGCGCCGATGACCCAAGTGGTCGCCACCCCCGTAATGACGAAGAAGGGGACAGTCACCGCGGCGTACCCGGCTCTGGCTGTGAGGACCGACGAAACGACCAAGCCCGACAGGAGCAGGACCAATAGCAGCGAGCCGCCGATGCTGAGCGGGAGCAGCCAGCCCCACCGGTATCGCCCCTGTCTGACCAGCCAGTCGATAGTGGCCTCCAGTTTGGGCCGGTAGGGAACGAACTGATCGCTGCTCCCGAACATCCCGACCACCCCAGCCTGATCACCGCGAGGGAAGTCGATACTCACACCGGGACTAGCGCTCGAGAGATTCAAGACGCCGTCCTGGAGGGTCAAGCCGTCGGTTGCCATGAGACGGACCCCATCTGCGTATGACCGTCCTGGGGCGAGGTCCTGACCGCGTTCTACGCGCGAGTAGGCCGGGCCGCCCATGTAGCTGGTTCCGTTGGCGGTGAAGACGCTCGCTGGCTGGCCCATGTCCTCCGCCATGCGATCTGCCAGCTTCCACAGCGTGCGAAGAGAGATGCTCATCGACGGCAAGAACCAGTTGAGTCCGCCATCGGTCTTCAGCCGCGAGTCGGGAAGCCATGAGTGAGAACGCACGGTCAGCACCCTGCCTGACGAGACGCATGGGTCCGGTGCGACCCTCAGGGACGGCAGGTAGAAAGCTCACTCTTCGGAGGCTTTCTTGTGCCGTGCAGCGAAGCTCGCCTGAAACCGCTTCGAGACGTAGGCGCGCGTCGCCCATAGCGGCCCGCTATGGGGATACGTCCGCCACCGTCCTGTAGTGGGCTGTGCGCTACCGCCGCTTCAGGCCCTTCAGCTCCTTGGCGACCTCGACCACAGCCTTCTCCACCCGCGCAAGCGTGCCTGGGCCTGCCGCCACGTGATGCCGAAACGCCTCAAACGAGAACGTGTATCGCAGAGGTTCGACCGGCCCGAACGGCCCTTCGCAGGTCACGGTGACTTCACGATCCGGCTCCGACCTGTCCCCGTCGAAGTAGCTATGGCCGACGCCGAGGTGCCAAGTCATCGCGCGCCCCGGTGGCAGATAGGACACACCGTTGTCGAGTGCTGTGAAAGGTCCGTCCTCTGAGAGGCCTACCTGCTGCAGAGGGGGGTCGAAGATGACCCGCACGTTTCGCGCGATGGTGCTCCCTCGGTTCTCCAAGGTCACCTGGAACAGTTGGCCCTGTCCGAGATCCGGCCGAATGTCGGCTACGACGTACGGCTCTGCCTGGTCACGCCACATCTGCTCTTGCAGCTCGTTCTGCCTGTGTGCGGCAGCCACCTGCTCCCGAGCGGCGGCCACGGAGTCACGGGCTGCAGCCGCCTGCTCCTGTGCACTGGTGGCCGACTGCCTCGCGCTTCTAGCCTGCCTGAAGGCGAAGTAGATGCCGATGCTCGAAACCACCGCCGACACAGCGATCGCCACGATTGCGACAGTCACCTCGTCGCTCATGCTCGTCCCCCTGCAGTCCATCCCGCCCACGCCTGAGTGGGTCGCATTTTCACAGGACGTGACCGCTGCTTACCCAAAGCCCCAGTCGACCGTGCGGCTCACCGCTCTTAGGTGACTGGGCCCGGGTGTCTCTGAGCGGCCCACTATGAGTAACGCCTTCCCGGGCCGGGGCGGCGCTCTCAGCAGTGACCGGTCAGCACCACCAGGGGCCGACCTTCCTCGTCCTCCCAGCGCCCGGCAGTCCACTCGACGTCGCCTTTACGGCGCGGTTCTTCCGAGGTGACATGAGGGCGCACAATCCGCCACTCACCGCGGGCGTCAGCGCCGTCGAGCCAGTCGAGCTGCTCGCCGCCCCAGTAGAAGAGGACCAGCGGCGCACCGCCTACAACGAGTTGCTCTGCTTCCTTCCGCTTCGTCCGGGTGGCGCGCCGGGAGTACCGACGTCCATCCGGGCCGCGGAGGAATCCTTGGTCGACCTGAAGCCAGTGCTCTTCGGTCAGTCGTTCACGCACGGCGTCATGGTGCAGCACTGGCGCCAGGAGGCGCGTCGCCCTAAGCGGCCCATTGAGGGACAGGCGGGATGTGGCCCACCTGGTGTGCCATGCCATCCGCGTCATCCCGAACTAGGACGCCCACCGGTGTGGCGTAGGCAAGAGCGATGCCATCTCGAAGCCAGGCGGCGTCGATGAGGCCGTCCAGCTGCTGCCGCTCGAGCACGTCCGCGTCATCGGACAGACGGAGGAGCTCGTGGTGCACGTCGTCCTTCCGGTCGACTCGGCTGATCGCTCGCCAAGTGCCCGTGCCGCCCTCGTACGCGACCGCGACGACGCGGCCACCGGGCACCAAATGGGTGGCGCGCTCGACTCCCGCGAGAGTCAGAATTCGCAGGGGCCCGCCGGCCTCGGCAACGGCGACGCGCTCGGCGCTGGCAGCGGCGTCGAGGACACCGAAGGACCGGAGCGAGATGCGGTCACCGACGAGCTGAAGATTGCCGTCGGCCAACTGCATGTATCCGCTCCCTTCCAGCAGCGACAAGCTAGGGGTCAGCGCGTGGACGCCTCTGACACCGGGCAGTGCGCTCACCTGCTCCCCGGAGGGAGCGTCCAGCACGACGGCCGGCCCCTTCTCGTACGCGACGGCGACCGAGCCCGCTGCCAGGGCAGTCACATGCTGCACCCCTGACCGCGATTTGTTCTGCCAGAGCTGCACGCCGGCCAGCGAGTAGCCGCAGACGCCATGTCGCGCCCACGCGCCCGCCACGATCACCGGATGCTCGCCCGCAACTAGCGCCAGGCGGCGCCCGCCGTAGTCCAGGACCGTTTCCACGCTGGCCAGCACGGCTGCCTTGCTCACGGACAGAACGTGCGCCATCCGCTCGGACTCCCCGACAACGAACAGGTCCTGCTCCCACGGCGACGCAGAGACCTGTCGGATGTCCGTCATGCCAACACCCTTGCGCAGGCCAACACTGCGTCTCCTAGCGGCCCACTTGAGGACACCCGCCGGCATCGGGTCAGTCCTCAAAGGACGCGAGCGGCTCCGCATTCAGCGACGCGACGAGAACCCTTCGGCTGGCCGGGACGCGCTCGCCAGGACGGAGGTCGGCGTCCAGTGGGGCGATTGGCCGTACCTGAACCGTCGCCAAGCTCAGTTCGGGTCCGGCGGCCGCCTAGCAGGTTGGAACAGCTTCCAGGCGACGCGTGCGCTCAGCAGCGTCAGCAGCAGGCCGCCAACCCAGGCGATCCAGATCGCGAAGCCATAGCCGGACGCGCTCTTCGGTGGCTGCAACGCGTACGGGGCTGTAACGACGAGCGAAAGCACTGAGACGCCCGGAAAGGCGATCAGGAAAGGATGCAGGAACTCGAGCTGGCGGACGCTTTCGTTAGCCTTTCCCACCCATCGCTCCCAGCCGAGGCCGCCAGCTACCTGATCATGCAGTACGGTGTCAATGTAAGTCGCTGCTTGCCGCATCACCCCATGCAACTCAAAGAAGCTGGCTGCGAATAGGTAGCTCGTGACAGGCAGTATGAACAGGACTGGCATTGTGGCGCGGTTGGACAGGACGAAGCCAAATACCGCGCCAGCCGTTGTCAGCTGCAAAACGTAAACGTTGTGCTGCAACCCAATGCGAGTAGCGATCTCCTGTCGCAGTGCGTTGAACTCCGCAACTGGCCCTTCGCTAGAGCCTCGGTCAGATGAGGCCCGCGAGAGTCTTCCACGTCTCGTTCACGCTCCTATCGCCGGAACGCACCTGCCGAGCTCGACAGTCGAGAGACTGCATGACGTGGCGCGTCTTCTCGGCACGTCGCTTGAGGAACACAAGGCCGAATGCCCAAGTGGCCTTTGGTCACGGACCAACACCGCCGTTAACTTCCCGGCATAGATAGTCCGATGCTCAAACTCCCATGGCGCTACCACTAGCGCCACCTGGGGATGTGCTGGCTTTTGCTCGACCTGCTTACTGCTAAGTCGAATTGCAGTGCGACTGATGGTCCATCCGAGTCTTGTCCCTCACTGCTCGCCAGAATCCAGGGAACGGTCCGGCAACCCGTCCACCGTTCCAGCCTCAAGAGCCTGGGTGACTCCTCCCTCAGGTGTGTCTTGCTCCGCCGCGTACTGCCGAACCTCCTGAAGGAGCGGCCACTCATCCCACTCGCTCTGGCTGATCTCATTCCGCTCCACCAGAATCCGAGCCAGCTTGTAGGCCTCTAGATTGTCATCTAGCAGAGCCAACCGAGCAAGCTGTAACCGCGGCGCCAGCGCCGACACCTGCCATGCCTCCACCTCTTGGCGGATCGCCTCGATACCGTTCTGCCGCTTGCGCGCGAGCCACCCGTTCACCTGCATGACGTACCGGGTGTAGTCGGACGCACATTCATCAACCATCGCCGACGTGAGGGCCACGACGACCCGCCAGCGCCCCAAGCGCAAGAACTGATAGGCGGAATTGCTGATCAGGGAATCGGCCGGATGGTCGTGATCTATCACAGGAACAAGCTTTCGAAGGACAAGGGCGGTCAGCAGTGCTCCGGTTGCGGTCAAAGAGTCCACAGCCGATGAGAGATAAGCCCCGTCCACGACCAGCTCGTCATCGATTGCGGGCGGATCCCTCAATTCCGTTAGTTTGCTAAGGTAAAGGCGATTCACGCGGCCGCCGTTATGTACGAAAAGGTGGCGCCTTTGGAACACTTCCCGCAGCGCCGCGGGGTCCGATGCCACCTGATCGAGCTTGACCTTGAGTTGCTTATCAAACCAGTTCATCCAGTCATCAAAGCTACCTCGCAGGATTGACTCCACGTAACGATCGGCAGTGAAGTCTCTGAACTCATCTAGCGTCTCAAAGGCAGAAATCTCGGCAAGAGAATATCTGGCGTCGTCGCTGCGGACTGCTTGTGGCCGCTCGACCAGGAATTGCTTGATGAGACTTGAGACAAGGACCTCGAAGTTGCTGACTGCAGTGGTCAACAGGGATGAATTGAGAACGGAAAGCCGAGCAACCCGCACTCGGTTTTGACCGTAGGCCCGCAGATAGTCGAATAGTGCTCGAGGGTCGCCTGTGATCTCAGCAATTTCATGAACGGCAGCCTCAAGTATGGGCTCATAGCTCGCGACTACGGCGTCTTCATCGTCGTGAGCGTCTACATCGCTCTTCCGTGTTGAATCATCGCTAGCGCCATCGCCTCCCGTAGGGGCGCTTTTGTCGGTGGCGCTACTTAGATCTTCCATCATCTTCTCAATGACCATAATTGCGGCGCGATGCTGTTCGGCCGAGGCAGTTACTCTCGGGGACATCGCTTGCTCGAGTACCCGATCTTCATCGTCTAACGGGCGAGCATGCTCATGCGCAAATACAGCTAGCTCGTCGACCGCTTCCATCCCGGCAAGGAAAAGGTCCAGCGCTCGCTTGAATCTGGCCGCCGTCTTCTCGGCATCCTCATGAGGGGGCATTCCGACACTCTATGGACTTGCAGAGACGACCCTGGCGGCGCCTTGGCGGGACCCACACGACCAAGCCAACCGGGGAGCCACCCGATGGGGCGGCCTGGCAACTAGTCAGTGGCTCGGCGACGTTCACCGGGCGCCTCCCTCGCTGCCCGGAATCGGGAGCGGCCTGACGTGCGTAGCCCCTTGGAAGGTGTGGTCCGAGAACCCGTTGGGAACCCGCCTTGGAGCTCGGACCGCAGCCAGGGGTCGCCGATGGTCTGCGCTAATCAGCCACGGCGCAGGGGAGCTAGGTGACGCGGCAGCCGCCGGGTGTCACAGGGGTGTCCCATAGGCCGCCTTTAGGGACAGGTCTGCTAGTGACCTCCGCTGTGCTGACTGGGGAACTACCTGAGGTCGTCCGAGCGGCTGACGCCACCTCGGCTGATCCACAGACCCAGCGGTATCCCCAGATATTCGCGAGGCCCAGTGCAGTCGTGGTCGCTCTGGTATCGACGCGGCGAGTCAAGCCGCAAACAGGGGTGACCGACATGGCCAGCATCGCCCGCAGACCTGATGGCAGCTATCGGCCACGCTTCCGTGACGCCGCGGGCAAGGAGCACGCCCGCCACTTCAAGCGGAAGGCCGACGCGCAGCGGTGGCTCGACGAGCAGACCGCTGCACTCGTCAACGGGACGTGGGCGGATCCCAAGACGGCCAGGGTCACCGTGGGGGACTGGTGTGACACCTGGCTGGCCGGCTACGGCACCCGGCGCCCGCGGACAGTTCGGCAGGCCGAGGTGCACCTGACGCAGATCAAGGCCCACTTCGGCGGCCGACGGTTCGCTGCGGTACGTCCATCCGACGTCCGCTCCTGGACGGCGAAACTGAAGAACGAGGGCCTGGCGCCGTCCTACGTCTACGCCCTGCACAACCGGCTGTCACAGGTGATGAGCGACGCAGTTCATGACGGCATCCTCGTCCGCAATCCCTGCTCGAGGCGCACGTCTCCCGGCGCCGGCAAGCCGCGCCCCTTCGTCGCCACCACGGCCCAGGTCTGGGCACTCCACGACGCGATCCCCGCTCACCTGAGGCCGGCGGTCCTCCTCGGCGCCTTCGTCGGACTCCGGACGGCGGAGGCTGTGGGGCTGCGGGTCGCCGACGTCGACTTCATGCGCGGGGTGGTTCGCCCGGTTCAGCAGGGACCGGGGGAGGAGCTCAAGACCGAGACGTCTCGAACGCCCTTGCCCATTCCGCACGAGCTGGCGCTCGAGCTGTCAGCGGCCGTGGCGCAGTGGGGTGGCGACTACGTGGTCACCGACGGGCTCGGCAGGCGGACGTCCACATGGGCCATCGAGAGGGCCATCAGAGCCGCTCGGCGGAGGGCCGACGGTCTGCCGGAGGACTTCCGATTCCACGACCTCCGGCACTACCTGGCCTCTCTGCTGATCGCTTCCGGTCTGGACGTCAAGGTCGTCCAGCACCGGCTCCGGCACGGCAGCGCCAAGACCACGCTCGACACGTATGGCCACTTGTGGCCGGACAGCAACGAGTCCGCACGCGCAGCCGTGGGTGCGGTTCTGGCTGCTCATGCGGACTCGTTGCGGACTACGGCCGCTGACTAGAGCTAAACGCGCTGGTCAGCGGCTTGTGTGACTCAGATGTCGTAGTACATCGCGAACTCGTGCGGGTGCGGGCGCAGGCGGATCGGGTCGATCTCGTTGGCCCGCTTGTAGTCGATCCAGGTCTCGATCAGGTCGGGGGTGAAGACACCGCCGTCGACCAGGTAGTCGTGGTCGACCTCGAGGTTGTCGAGGACGGCGTCCAGCGACGCGGGCACCTTGTCGATGCCCAGGGCCTCCTCGGGCGGCAGCTCGTAGAGGTCCTTGTCGACCGGCGCCGGCGGCTCGATCTTGTTCTTGATGCCGTCGAGGCCGGCCATCAGCATCGCCGAGAAGGCGAGGTAGGGGTTGGCCGACGGGTCGGGCACGCGGAACTCGATGCGCTTGGCCTTCGGGCTGTCGCCGGAGATCGGGATGCGGCAGCAGGCCGAGCGGTTGCGGGCCGAGTACACGAGGTTGATCGGGGCCTCGTAGCCCGGCACCAGGCGGTGGTAGCTGTTGACCGTCGGGTTGGTGAAGGCCAGCAGCGACGGGGCGTGGGCGAGCAGACCGCCGATGTAGTGGCGGGCCGTGTCGGACAGGCCCGCGTAGCCGGTCTCGGCGTGGAAGAGCGGCTCGCCGTCCTTCCAGAGGCTCTGGTGGCAGTGCATGCCCGAGCCGTTGTCGCCGAACAGCGGCTTGGGCATGAAGGTGGCCGACTTGCCGTGCGCCCACGCGGTGTTCTTGATGATGTACTTGAACAGCATCAGGCTGTCGGCCGAACGCAGCAGCGTGTCGAACTTGTAGTTGATCTCGGCCTGGCCGCCGGTGCCCACCTCGTGGTGGCCCCGCTCCAGCTGCAGCCCGGCGCGGGCCAGGTTGACCATCATGTCGGCGCGCAGGTCGCTCTGCTGGTCGTAGGGCTCGACCGGGAAGTAGCCGCCCTTCATCCGGGCCTTGTAGCCCAGGTTCGGGCCGACGCCGTTCTCGCCGGTGGTCGAACCGGTGTTCCAGGAGCCCTCCACCGAGTCCAGGTGGTAGTAGCCCTCGTTGATGCTGGTGTTGTAGCGGACGGAGTCGAAGACGTAGAACTCCGCCTCCGGGCCGAAGTACGCGGTGTCGGCGATGCCGCTGCTGGCCAGGTAGGCCTCCGCCTTCTTCGCCACGTTGCGCGGGTCGCGGCTGTAGGCCTCGCGCGTGATCGGGTCATGGATGAAGAAGTTGACGTTGAGCGTCTTGTGCCGGCGGAACGGGTCCACGAACGCGCTGTTGGCGTCGGGCAGCAGGAGCATGTCCGACTCGTTGATCGCCTGGAAGCCGCGGATCGAGGAGCCGTCGAAGCCCAGGCCCTCGGAGAAGGTGTCCTCGCCGAACGTCGATGCCGGGATGGTGAAGTGCTGCATGACGCCGGGCAGGTCGCAGAAACGCACGTCGACGAACTCGACGTCGTTGTCGCGGATGTAGGCGGCGACCTCGTCGGGACTGGTGAACATCGTTCCTCCGGGAGTGGGCGAACAGCCGGTGGCGAACCTACGAGCGAGGAGTTGCCCCGCGGTGTCTCCGGTGTTTCGTACCGGTAACAAGGACCCGGGCGTGTCGCGCGCCGGGCCCGGCCTCCTCGCCGCGCGGGCCCCGCACCGGGGAGTCCTACGCTGACGGTCATGGTCAGGGATGCGCAGCCACCCTCTCAGGAGCGCCGCCGCGGTGCCTCGCTGGGGTTGCCCGCCGACGGTCCGGGCTCGCTGGCCCCCTTCGGCGCCCGGGTGCGGGCCTATCTCGTCGACGCCGTCGCCGCCGGGCTGGTCACCATGCTGGTCGTCGGCCCGGGGCGGGGGTTCTGGACGCTGCTGACCTTCGCCGTCCTGACGATCGTGACGCTGGTCCTGTTCGGGCAGACGCCCGGCATGCGCCTGGTCGGGCTGCGGCTGGCGCATCCCCGGCAGGGTCAGCAGCTGGCCTGGTGGCGGGCCGTCGTCCGCACCGCGCTGCTGTGCCTGCTGGTGCCCGCGCTGGTGGTGGACTTCGACGGCCGCGGCCTGCACGACCGCGCGACCGACACCGCCGTCGTCCTCGACCGCTGACCCCGCAGACGGCGAGAGCCCCGCACCGGCCGGTGCGGGGCTCTCGCCGTCTGGGGGGACAGGTCAGCGGCGGCGGACCTGGCGCTGGCTGACCGACATCTGCCGGCCACCGGGCAGCGGGCCGCCGGGGACGGGCATCTTCGGGCCGCCGAGGGCGCTCATCCGCCGGCCCAGCGCGTTCACCTCGGCCGCGCTGAGGTTGCGGGGCAGCTTCATGAGGTGGGTGTTGAGCTTCTTCAGCGGCACCTGGTCGGCGTCGTCGCCCACGGTGATGTCGTAGATCGGGGTGTCGCCGACGACGCGCGCGAGCTTCTTCTTCTCCTGCGCCAGCAGCGGCCGCACCCGCGAGGGCACGCCCTCGGCGACCAGGATGACGCCGGGCCGGCCCAGCACCCGGTGCACCGAGTCGAGCTGGGTGGTGCCGGCGACGCCCGCGGTGACCCGCCAGTCGCCGCGCATGCCCTCGAGCACCCACGCCGCCGCGCCCGGCTGACCCTCCACCTGCTTGTAGGCCGAGCCCTGCGCGCGCCGCCCGAAGACCACCAGCGCGGCCAGCAGACCGAACAGGATCGCGAAGGCCAGCGTGAGGAACGGCGCGCCGAGCAGGATGCCGATGAGCTCGATCGCCCCGGCCACCACCACGAAGGCGATGAGCATGACCCACGGGAGTTTCGGGTCGTTCTTGTACGTGAGCTTGTACGCCTGCTTCATCATGCCGAGATTGCGGCGGATCTTGGCCATCCGCTGCTTCTTCGGCTTGCCGTTCCTGCCGGTCTTCGGCGCCGTCGCGCCGGTCGCCGAGGCAGCCGTCGAGCCCGTGGCGCCGCCACCCCGCCCGCGGCCGCTGGAGCCGGGGGCCCGTCCGGCCTTGCCGGAGGGCGCGGGGGAGTCCGTGGGCTTGCTGCGTGCCATGCCCACAGGATAGGGCCGCCGCGCCCGTCGTCCGGGCGACGACGCAGTGATCACCCTTGCAGGGTCATCCCGCGGGCCTCGATCGCCTGCTGGTACAGGCGCCCGGCGCGGTAGGAGCTGCGCACCAGCGGACCCGCGAGGACGCCGGGGAAGCCGATCCGCTCGGCCTCGGCGGAGAAGCCGACGAACTCGTCGGGCTTCACCCAGCGGACGACGGGGTGGTGCCGCGGCGAGGGGCGCAGGTACTGGGTGATCGTCAGCAGGTCGCAGCCGGCGTCGTGCAGCGCCTGCATGGTCTCCACGACCTCGTGCGGTTCCTCGCCCATGCCGAGGATGAGGTTGCTCTTGGTGACCAGCCCGGCCTCGCGGGCGGCGGTGATCACGGCCAGCGAGCGCTCGAAGCGGAAGCCGGGCCGGATGCGCTTGAAGATCCGCGGCACGGTCTCCACGTTGTGCGCGAGCACCTCGGGCCGGGAGGAGAAGACCTCGGCCAGCTGTGCGGCGTCGGCGTTGAAGTCGGGGATGAGCAGCTCGACGCCGCAGCCGGGGACGGCGGCGTGGATCCGGCGCACGGTCTCCGCGTAGAGCCAGGCCCCGCCGTCGGGCAGGTCGTCGCGGGCGACGCCGGTGACGGTGGCGTAGCGCAGCTGCATCGACGCGACGCTCTCGGCGACCCGGCGCGGCTCGTCGGCGTCGAAGTCGGCGGGCTTGCCGGTGTCGATCTGGCAGAAGTCGCACCGGCGGGTGCACTGGTCACCGCCGATGAGGAAGGTGGCCTCCCGGTCCTCCCAGCACTCGTA
The DNA here is from genome assembly GCF_054050555.1 of Blastococcus sp. SYSU D00695. Taxonomy (NCBI): domain Bacteria; kingdom Bacillati; phylum Actinomycetota; class Actinomycetes; order Geodermatophilales; family Geodermatophilaceae; genus Blastococcus; species Blastococcus sp. SYSU D00695. The sequence goes on from NZ_JBJGZP010000009.1 coordinate 115,857, forward strand.
GATGTTGGGGCACCCGGCCTCCTCGCAGACGGTGTGCAGCCCCTCGCGGCGGACCAGCGACTTGAGCTCGGTGTACTCGGGGCCGGTGCGCAGCCGCGTCTTGATCCACTCGGGCTTGCGCTCGATCGGCACCTGGCTGTTGCGGACCTCGAGGCGCAGCAGCTTGCGGCCGGCGGGCTCGAGGGCGGATCCGGAGGACGTGGGGGCCGCCGTCTCGCTCATGACCTGCACGGTACGCCCGCGAGACGACACCGCCCCCGCTGCCGGCGGGCAGCGGGGGCGGTGTGCGCGGGGTCTCGGCGGGGTCAGGCCATGCCGGAGCCGGACGGGCCGGCCGTCGGGCCGGGCTCGTCGCTGCCGCCGCTGGTGAAGGGCTTCGGCGTGTCCTTCGGGTCGACCGGGTCGGTCGGCCCGTCGGAGTCGACCATCTGGGCGTCGCGGATGCCCATGTCGGACTCGGCCGGCGCGGAGTCCCCGGCCTCCCAGGTCGCGCTGGACACGGTCTTGCCTGCGTCGTCGTTGCTCGGGGAGCTGGGCACGGGGTCCTCTCGGTAGCTGGGCACGGGGCCGTCGCCGGTCGGTGCCGGCGTCCACGCGTCGGCGCCCCCGCGGCGGCGGAGCACCGCGAACGCCACGGCACCCGCCGCGGCGAACAGCACCAGCCAGGGCCAGCGCCGCGGCCCACGCTCCACGCCCGTACCCCGCCGGACCCGGGCCGACGCCTTCGCCGATGCCTTGGCGGCCTTGGCCTTCTGCTTGCCGGCCTTCTTCCGGGCCTTCCTCGTGACCTTCTTCGACTTCCCGGCGGCCGCGCCCACGAGCTCGTCGCGGCGGGCCTCCAGCTCCTCGAGCGCGGTGCCGACCCCGGACACCAGCGAGTCCCGGGCCGTCCCCAGAGCCGGGACGACGGCCTCGCGCGCGGCGACCACCCGGGGGAGCACCTCGGTGGCGAGGGTCTTCTGGGCGGCCTTCTGCGCGGCCTCGACGCGGGGCGCGAGGTCGGCGGCCGCCTTCGACGCGGCCGCGGTCGTCGCGGCCACCGCGGTCGTCAGCGCCGGGCCGGCGTTGGCGCGCGCGGCCTCGATGCGCGGGGCCAGCGCCTCCACCGCTGCCGCCAGCCGGGCGTCGGCGGCCTCCCGCGCCGCCTCGACCCGCGGGCCGATGGCCTTCTGCGCGGCCTCCACACGGGGCGCGAGCGCGTCCCGGGCCGAGGCGACGGCGGGTGCGGTGGCCGCGACGGCTGCGGCGACCTTGGGGGCGACGGCGAGCTGGGCGGCACCCAGGGCGGGCGCGGCGGCGTCGCGCGCGGCGGCGATCCGGGGCGCCAGCTCCTCCGCGGCCGCGCGACCGGCCTCGGACACGGCCGTCTGGATGTGGCTGAGGCCCTCCTGGAGCTCGGCTGCGATGACCTGACCTCGGGTCTTCTTGCGGAACACGGGATGTACCTCCACGTTGATCGTCTCCGCACCATCCTGCCCGGTCCGCCCGGCGCGCACATCCCGGACGGGGGCGCCGGGAGCGCGGCGCGCCCGACGCCGATAGCGTCCCGGACGTGCAGCTGCGTGTCTTCACCGAGCCCCAGCAGGGCGCCACCTACGACGACCTCCTCGCGGTGGCCCGCCGCGCCGAGGAGACCGGCTACGACGCGTTCTTCCGGTCCGACCACTACCTGACCATGGGCGGGGACGGCCTGCCGGGGCCCACCGACGCGTGGGTGACCCTGGCGGGGCTGGCCCGCGAGACCAGCCGGATCCGGCTGGGCACCCTGATGACGGCGGCCACCTTCCGGCTCCCCGGTCCGCTGGCGATCTCCGTCGCCCAGGTCGACCAGATGAGCGGCGGCCGGGTGGAACTGGGCATCGGCTCGGGCTGGTTCGAGGCCGAGCACGACGCCTACGGCATCCCCTTCCCGGCCCTGGGCGAGCGCTTCGACCGGTTCGAGGAGCAGCTCGCGGTGATCACCGGGCTGTGGTCGACGCCGGCGGGCGAGACGTTCGACTTCGCCGGCGAGCACTACCGGCTGTCCGGGAGCCCCGCGCTGCCCAAGCCGGTCCAGGACGGCGGCATCCCGATCCTGATCGGTGGTGGCGGTGCCCGGCGGACGCCGCGGCTGGCCGCGCGGTACGCGCAGGAGTTCAACGCGCCGTTCGCGTCCGCCGACGACAACGCCCGCCTGTTCGCCCGGGTCCGCGCCGCCTGCGAGGAGGCCGGCCGCGACCCCTCGTCGCTGGTCTGCAGCTCCGCGCTGGTGCTGTGCGTGGGCCGGGACGAGGCGGAGGTCGCGCGGCGCGCGGCCGCCATCGGCCGCGACGTCGACGAGCTGCGGGAGAACGGCCTCGCCGGCACTCCCGCCGAGGCCGTCGACAAGCTGGGCCGCTACGCGGAGGCCGGTGCGACCCGGGTCTACCTGCAGGTGCTCGACCTGAGCGACCTCGACCACCTGGACCTGGTCGCGGCCGAGGTCGCGCCCCAGCTGGGCTGAGCGGGGCGTCCGGGCGGGGCCGCTCCCCACCGCCCCGCCTGGACGCTCAGCCGGCCACGGGCACGCCGGCGCGCCGCTCGGCCCCCGACCACACGCCGTCGGTGGTGGTGTCGTGCACCCGCACGCCGTCCCCGGCGGCCTTCGCCGCGTACATCGCCGCGTCCGCGCACCGCAGGAGCTCCCCGACCGACGTGGCGGGGACCGGGGCGGTGGCGACGCCGATGCTGATCCCGACGCGCAGCGGGACGCCGTCGACGGTGAAGGGCTGGAGCACCAGCTCGCGGATGCGGTGCGCGCGGGCCTCGGCGCCGGCGCGGCCACCGGCCGGGCAGAGCACCGCGAACTCGTCGCCACCGAGCCGGCCGAGCACGTCGGCCGGACCCATGGCCGCCGTCAACCGCTGCGCGACCTGGCGGAGGAGCTCGTCGCCGGCGTGGTGGCCGAGGCCGTCGTTGACCCCCTTGAAGCCGTCGAGGTCCATGAGGAGGACGGCGGCCGGCTCGGTGACGGTCGCCGAGGCCACGACCTGCGACGCGCGGTCCAGCAGCGCGCGCCGGTTGGGCAGGCCCGTGAGCTCGTCGGTGAGCGCCTGGGTGCGCACGGCGTGCAGTTCGTGGAGCTCGCGGAACGTCGTCAGGGAACGCACGAGGGTCGCGGCCACGCAGCCGGCGGCGCAGATCCGCGCCGCGAGCGGCAGCGCGCCGTCCGCGACCAGCACGCACAGGCTGGCCGCGCTGCAGGCCAGGGGCACGCTCACCATCCGCCAGCCCACCCGGGCACCCAGGTCCGGGTGCCGTCCGCCGGGGGGCACCACCCGGCTGGCGTGCGCGCCCAGGGCCACCAGCACGGCGCCGGCGAGGAAGAACAGGTCGAACGGGCCGCCTCCGTGGAACGAGCCGGACGGGGCCAGCGCGCCGTAGGCGACGTCACCGACGAGGTTGGTCACGCCACCGGCGGCGACCAGCAGGATGCTGGGATCGCGGCGCAGTCCGAGCACACCGCCGGCCACGCCCATGAGTGCGACCACCAGGATGGCCATGAGGGGGAAGGCCAGCCCGGCGACGACCGAGAGCGGGTCCCCGGTCGGGAGGGCACCGCCGGATCCGAGCAGCGCCGCGATCGCCACCGTGCCGAAGCCCAGCGCACCGCTGACGCCGTCGAGCCAGGCGCTGGCCGACGTCCGGGGCGCCCGAGCCCGGACCAGGACGACGAGCGCGACGCAGACGGGGACGAACGACAGCAGCGAGGCCACGTCGCCCCCGGACGGGAACTGCGGGGTGTCCCCGTCGACGGCCACCAGGCCGAACGTGAGGTTCCCGGCGACGGCGAGCGAGAGCCCGAGTGCCATCGCCGTCCAGGCCGTCCTCTCGGCCGGCACGCGCCGGGCCGCGCAGAGGCACACGAGCGCGCTCAGCACGTACCCGGCGTTGAACAGCAGGACGTCGTAGCCGAAGGTCCAGACGGAACCGGCAGGGCGCGGTCCCACGCCGGTGACGAACAGCAGAGCGCACACCAGGAGGGCGGCCACCAGCCGCCGCGAGGCGGGTCCGGGCGCGTCGTCGTTCCGCATGGCGACGGCATCGGCGGGTGACGGCCCGCGCGTGAGAGACCAAGATCGTTGATCATCCTCGCGGGTGAGGCGGCCCGGGTTCAGACCTCCGGCGTCCAGCGCGGGTCGCGGCCCTGCCAGGCCACCAGGCGCTCGACGGCCGGGGCGTCGGCGGGGACCGGCACGACCGGGCCGAACGGGATGTGGGGACCGCGGCCCTCGGCCGGCAGCATCCGCGCGGTCGCCGCGAGCGCGACGGCGAGCACGTCGGCGTCCCAGGCGGGGGACTGGCCGGAGGCGACGGCGACGTCCCACGTGTGCGAGGTCAGCTCGCCGGTGTAGGTGGCCAGCGCGACGGCGCCGCGGTGCGTGCCGTACGGCAGCACGAGCTCGCGGTCGAGCAGCGCGTCGTCGGCCCAGACGGCGAACAGGTCGTCGGCGGCCGCGGCGGCTGCGGCGCCCCAGCCGTCGTCGGGGACGCCGGTCGTCACCTGCGGCACGGAGAACGGCGGCAGGCCGCGGCCGACCGCGGCGACGCGGTGCAGCACGGACACCAGGTGGCCCAGCAGCGCGCGCAGGTCGTACTCGGTGCACGGGGTGGGCAGGGACAGCTGGTCGGGCCGCACGCCGGCGGCCACGGAGACGGCGGTGCGCGCCGCCGTGGTGAGGACGGGCCGGGGGTCGGTCAGGAGCGGTGCGGGAGTGGTCATGTCCCGACCCTCACGGATGAAGTGGTCACCTCCTGGCCACTTTCCGCGGCATCCTCGACGAGTGCGTGCGGACCGGCTGATCGCGACCCTGCTGCTGCTCCAGGCGCGGGGTCGGGTCACCGCTGCCCAGGTGTCCCGGGAACTGGAGGTCTCGGTGCGCACCGCCCGCCGGGACCTCGAGGCGCTGGCGACGGCCGGGGTGCCGGTGTACAGCGTCGCCGGCCGCGGGGGCGGCTGGGCGCTGGTCGGTGGCGCGCGCACCGACCTGTCCGGGCTGACCGCGGGGGAGGCCCGCGCGCTGTTCCTCGCCGCGGGCCCGGCCGGGGACGCCGCCCCGGCGGTGCAGGCGGCACTGCGGAAGCTCGCCCAGGCCCTGCCGGCGCCGCTGCGGGAGCCCGCGCGCACCGCGGCCGCCGCGGTCGTCGTCGACCCCTCGGGCTGGGACGGCCGGCCGCGCCCGGCGCCCGAGCACCTCCCGGCCCTGGAGCGGGCGGTGGTCGAGGGCGAGCGGGTCCGTCTGGACTACGCCGGGCGCGCGCGGGAGCCCGGGACGCGGGAGGTCGACCCGCTCGGGCTCGTCGCCAAGGGCGGTGTCTGGTACCTGGTGGCGGGCACGACGGCAGGCGTCCGCACCTTCCGGGTGGACCGGGTGCGGTCGGTGGCCGGCACGGGGCTGCCGGTCGAGCGGCCCGCGGACTTCGACCTGGCGGCCGCGTGGGCGGCGAGCGCGGCGGCGGTCGCCGTGCGGCGGGGCGGCGTCCGGGTGCGGGCGCTGGCCGACCCCGAGGCACTCGCCCGGCTGCGCGTGCGGTTCGGCACCCGGCTCACCGCGGGTGAGCCCGGCGCCGACGGGCGCGTCCCGGTGGAGCTCGCCGGACCGGCGGCGGAGTTCGTCGCCGCGGAGGTCGCCGGCTTCGGCGCCCGGGTGGAGGTGGTCGACCCGCCGGAGGCGCGGGCCCACCTCGCCGCCCTGGCGCGGGAACTGGCGGAGGTCTACGCGGGCCCGGCGGTAGACTCGCGAAGGTGATCGGGCGGCTCCTCCTCCCCGAGCCGCGCTGACCCCCACCTGCGAGGACGGCGCGGCGACCCCTCCTGTGCGAGGGGTCTTTGCATGTCCGCCCCCGGACGCCACCGGCGATCACGAGACCGCACCCGAGACCGGAGCACCGACGATGAGCCAGACGGCGAGCACCCACAGCGGCGCTGCCAGCACCGAGCCCAGCGGCGACGGCGTCCCGCCGCACCGCTACACCCCGGCGCTGGCGCAGCGGATCGAGCTGGCCTGGCAGGACCGGTGGGAGACCGAGGGGACCTTCCACACCCCGAACCCGTCGGGTCGGCTGTCGGCGGGCTTCGAGCGCGTGGCCGACCGGCCCAAGTACTTCGCCATGGACATGTTCCCGTACCCCTCGGGTGCCGGGCTGCACGTCGGGCACCCGCTGGGCTACCTGGGCACGGACGTGACCAGCCGCTTCCGGCGGATGGACGGCGCCAACGTGCTGCACCCGATGGGCTACGACGCGTTCGGGCTGCCGGCCGAGCAGTACGCCGTCCAGACCGGGCAGCACCCGCGGATCACCACCGAGCAGAACATCACCGCGATCAAGGCGCAGCTGCGCCGGCTGGGCGTCGACCACGACGACCGCCGCAGCTTCGCCACGATCGACCCCGGCTACTACAAGTGGACCCAGTGGATCTTCCTGCAGATCTTCGGGTCCTGGTTCGACGAGGACGCCGGGAAGGCGCGCCGCGTCGAGGAGCTGGTCGCCGAGCTCGACGCCGGCACCCGCGAGCCCGCCCCCGGCACCAACCCGTCGGGCCGGCCGTGGGCCGAGCTGGACGACGCCGCCAAGCGCCGGGTCGTCGACGCGCACCGGCTGGCCTACCTGCACGAGGCCCCGGTCAACTGGTGCCCCGGCCTGGGCACCGTGCTGTCCAACGAGGAGGTCACCGCCGACGGGCGGTCCGAGCGGGGCAACTTCCCGGTGTTCCGGCGCCCGCTGACCCAGTGGATGATGCGGATCACCGCCTACGCCGAGCGGCTGCTGGCCGACCTGGACCGGCTGGACTGGTCGGACTCGCTGAAGCAGATGCAGCGCAACTGGATCGGCCGCTCGACCGGCGCCCGGATCCGGTTCGCCGCCGGCCCCGAGACGATCGAGGTCTTCACCACCCGCCCCGACACGCTGTTCGGCGCCACCTACGTCGTGCTGGCCCCCGAGCACCCGCTGGTCGAGACGCTGACCGCCGACGCCTGGCCGGCCGGCACCGACCCGCGCTGGACCGGCGGGGCGGCGACCCCGCGCGAGGCGGTGCGCGAGTACCAGCGGCAGGCCTCCCGGCGCAGCGAGCTGGACCGGCAGAACGAGGCGCGGGACAAGACCGGCGTCTGGCTCGGCGTGACCGCCGTCAACCCGGTCGACGGCCGCGAGCTGCCCGTGTTCATCGCCGACTACGTGCTGACCGGCTACGGCACCGGCGCGATCATGGCCGTGCCGGCCGAGGACACCCGCGACTGGGACTTCGCCCGGGCGTTCGGCCTGCCGCACGTGCGGACGGTGCAGCCCCCCGCGGACTGGGACGGCGGCGCGTGGACCGGCGCCGGCGAGATGATCAACTCGTCGAACGACGAGGTGTCGCTGGACGGCCTGGACAAGGCGACCGCGATCGAGCGGATCACCGGGTGGCTGGTCGCGGCCGGCCACGGCGAGGCCACGACCACCTACAAGCTGCGCGACTGGCTGTTCAGCCGGCAGCGGTACTGGGGTGAGCCGTTCCCGATCGTCTACGGCGAGGACGGCGCCCCGCGGGCGGTGCCGGAGTCGATGCTGCCGGTGCTGCTGCCGGAGGTCGACGACTACTCGCCGAAGACCTTCTCCGACGACGACGCCGACTCGGCCCCGGAGCCGCCGCTGTCGCGGGCCACCGAGTGGACGACGGTCACCCTGGACCTGGGCGACGGGCCCCGCGAGTACCGGCGCGAGACCAACACGATGCCCAACTGGGCCGGTTCGTGCTGGTACTACCTGCGCTACCTGGACCCCGGCGACGACACGCAGATGGTCGACCCGGAGCTGGAGCGGTACTGGATGGGTCCGCGCGAGCCCGGGGACGTGGGCGGCGTCGACCTGTACGTCGGCGGCGTGGAACACGCCGTGCTGCACCTGCTGTACGCCCGGTTCTGGCACAAGGTGCTGTTCGACCTGGGGTACGTCTCCAGCGAGGAGCCGTTCCGCCGGCTGGTCAACCAGGGCTACATCACCGCCTACGCCTACACCGACGAGCGCGGCTTCCACGTGCCCGCCGCCGAGGTGGAGGAGGTCGACGGGGCGTTCACCTTCCAGGGGGCGCCCGTCGAGCGCCAGCACGGCAAGATGGGCAAGAGCCTGAAGAACGTCGTGACGCCGGACGAGATGGTCGCCGCCTACGGGGCGGACACCTTCCGGGTCTACGAGATGTCGACCGGGCCGCTGGACCAGTCCCGGCCGTGGGAGACCAAGGCGGTCGTCGGCTCCCAGCGGCTGCTGCAGCGGATCTGGCGCGTCGTGGTCGACGAGGAGACCGGCGCGGTCCGCGCGGCCGACGACGTGGAGCCCGACGAGGCCACGCTGCGGGCCCTGCACAAGGCGATCGCCGGGGTCCGCGACGGCATGGAGACCCTGCGCTTCAACATCGCCGTCGCCCGCATCACCGAGCTGACCAACGCCCTCACCCAGACCTACGGCGCCGACCGCCCCGTGCCGCGCGCGGTGGCCGAGTCGCTGGTGCTGCTGGTCGCGCCGCTGGCCCCCCACCTCGCCGACGAGCTGTGGACGCGGCTGGGCCACGCCGGGTCCTCGGCGTGGGAGCCGTTCCCCGTCGCCGACGAGCGCTGGCTGGTCGAGGACACGGTGCAGGTCGCCGTCCAGGTCAACGGCAAGGTGCGCGCCCAGGTGACGGTCCCGGCCGACGCCGACGCGCAGGCCCTGGAGGCCGCCGCCCGCGCCGACGAGCGCATCACCGCGCAGCTGGACGGCCGGACCGTGCGCCGCGTGGTCGCCGTCCCCGGCCGGCTGGTCAACTTCGTCGTCGGCTGAGGCCGGGGGCGGGGGGATCCGCGGGCGAGCCCGCGGATCCCCCCGGTCAGCTCGCGGTGGCCGGTTGCGGCGACAGCACCCGGCGCATCGCGGCCTCGACCGGGTCGATCGCCTCGGCGACCGTCACGTCCCGGCCGAGCTCCGCGGTCAGCGACGTCGCGCCGGCGTCGGCGATCCCGCAGGGGATCATGTTGCCGAACGCGGCCATGTCCGGGTCGCAGTTGAGCGCGAAGCCGTGCATGGTGACGCCCCGCGCCACCCGGACGCCGATGGCGGCCACCTTCCGGTCGGGTCCGCGCTCGTCGGCCCGCACCCACACGCCGCTGCGCCCCTCGACCCGCTCGGTGGCCAGCCCGAAGCCGGCGCAGACCTCGATCAGCGCCTGCTCCAGGCGGCGGACGTACGCGACGACGTCGACCGGGTCGGGCAGCGCCACGATCGGGTAACCGACCAGCTGCCCCGGCCCGTGCCACGTGATCCGCCCGCCGCGGTCGACGTCGATGACCGGCGTCCCGTCGAAGGGGCGCTCGTGGGCCGCCGTCCGCTTGCCCGCGGTGTACACCGGCGGGTGCTCCAGCAGCAGCATCGCGTCGGGGCCGCTGCCCTCGACGCGCGCCGCGTGCAGCTCGCGCTGGCGGGCCCACGCCACCTCGTAGTCGACCAGCCCCGCCCGGATCACGTGCAGCTCGCTCACGGCTCCCAGCCTAGGCGCCGGTCGCGGCCGGGGGCGTCGGGCGCAGGCGGCGCAGGACGGCGCGGGCGGTGCGGGCGCCGCTGGCCATGGCGCCCTGGATGGACGGGGTGTCCCGGTGGTCGCCGCAGACGAACACGCCGTCGCCGAGGTCCACCGGCCGGCGCAGCTGCAACGGCGGGAGGGCGGCCGGCTGCGCCCCGGGGACGGTGACCGACGTCAGGTGGGCGAGGTCGGTGGTGGCGACGTCGTGCAGCCGGGCCACCTCCTCGCGGACCTCGCCCTCCGTCGTCGGCCGCAGCGTGGAGCTGGCGACCAGCGCCCGGCCGTCGGGGGAGTAGGCCGGCTGGGCGTCGGTGAGGACGGCGCTGTTGACCACCCGGCCCCCGGGGGTGCCCAGCACGACCAGCGGCTGCCGCCACGGGGAGGACGGCAGCACGTGCAGGTGGGTGGTGACCGAGCGGGGCGCCGCGGCGTCGACGCCCGGCAGCAGGGCGGCGGCGGCGCCCGGGTCGGTGGCGACGACGACGGCGTCGGCGACGACGGTGCCGCCGTCCCAGCCGACCCGGCCCGACGCCACGGAGCTCACCCTCACGTGGAGGTGGAGGGTGCGGTCGGGCAGCCGGTCCGCCAGCTGCTCGCCGACCGCCTGCATGCCGCGCGCGGGCAGGCCGATGCGCCCGCGGGCGAAGCTGCGCCACAGCAGGTCCAGGTACCGGCTCGAGGTCGCCAGCTCGTCCTCCAGGAGCACCCCGGACAGGAACGGCCGGAAGAAGCGCTCGAGGGCCTCCTCGCCGACGCCCGCCGCGCGCAGCCGGACCTCGGCCGAGGTCTCCGGCGCCCGCAGCAGCCGCTCGACGGGTGTGTAGCCGGCCTGCGCCGAGTACGCCGCGATCGCGCCCTTGGCCAGCAGCGAGCCGACCGGCGCCCGCAACGTGTCCAGCGCCGCCGCGGGGTGGCGGCGCGGGTCGACGAGCCGGTGCGCCCGTCCCCCGACGCGCAGCACCGCCCCCGGCCAGAACCAGCCCAGCTCCAGCGCGGGCAGGTCGAGATCGGCCGCCCGGGGGTACCCGGTGTTGAGCACCTGGAAGCCGCGGTCGACGACGAACCCGTCGACGCGTTCGGTGGCCAGCCGGCCCCCGGCGTGCCTGCCGGCCTCCAGGACGTGCACGTCGCAGCCGGCGGCGGACAGCCGGACGGCGGCCGACAGCCCGGCCAGGCCGGCGCCGACGACCACGACCTCGGCACGCTGGGGCACGGACACGTCCCGAACCTAGGCGCCGGCCGCCCGGCGCACCCGTCGGCGGAGGGGCCGGCCCGGTCGTTACAGCGACTGCACCGGTCGGCCTGTGGACGGCGGGAGCGGGACGAGGGCGCGGCCACCTACGGTGCCGCCCGTGCCGGAGGACAGCGCGCGACCCGACCCCAGCCCGCCGGTGGTGCCCGGTTACCGGCTCGAGGAACTGCTCGGCCGCGGCGGCTCGGGGGAGGTGTGGCGGGCCGTACCGCGCGGCGGGGGCGCCCCGGTGGCGGTCAAGGTGCTGGTGGCCGGTGACCCCGAGCGGCAGGCCCGCGAGGCGGCGCTGCTCGGGGAGCTGGACCACCCGCACCTGGTCCGGCTCGTCGAGGTGGTGCACCAGCCCCGGCGCGGCGGGCGCGCGCGGGTCGCCCTCGTCCTGGAGCTGCTGGCCGGGGGCAGCCTCGCCGCGCTGCTCGCCCGCCGGGGGCGGCTGCGCCCCGGCGAGGTCGTGACGGCGGTCGCGCCGGTCGCGGCCGCCCTGGCGCACGCCCACGCGGCCGGGGTCGTGCACGGCGACCTGTCGCCCGGCAACGTGGTGTTCACCGCCGAGGGCCGGCCGGTGCTCACCGACCTCGGCGTGGCCCGCGTGCTCGGGGAGGCCGCGTCGGGCGAGGTGACCCCCGCCTACGTGGACCCGACCGTCGCCCGGGGCGGGGCCCCCGGGCCGGCCTCCGACGTGTTCGGCGTCGCCGCTGCGGCCTTCCACGCCCTGACCGGCGTCGCGCCCTGGAACGCCGCCACCCCCGCCGACACGCTGACCGTCGCCGCGGCGGGCGAGCTGCCCGACCTGGAGCTGCTGGCCCCCGAGGCCCCGCCCGCGCTGCGCGAGGTGCTCGCCCGCGGTCTGGCCGCCGACCCCTCCGACCGGCCCACCGCGGCCGAGTTCGCCCTCGACCTGCGGCACGCCTGCCGGCCCGAGCCGGTGCGGTTGCCGGTCACCGGCGTGCCCGACGCGGAGCTGGGGCGCACCGGTCGCGGCCCGCGCACCGAGCTCACCCACCAGGTGGCCCGCCACGCCAGGCGGGATCCGGCGCCCGGCGGGCGCCGGCGGCTGCGGGCCCTCCTGCGCGACCGGCCGGCCGGCGGGCGGGCGCGGCGGGTGGCCGGGGTGCTGCTGGCCCTCGCGCTGCTGCTCGGTGCGGCGGGCGTCGTCGGGTCGGTGTGGGCGGGGACGGCGGCCGAGCCCCCACGCGCCGCGGCCCCGTCGGCGGGGCCGTCCGCGTCGCCGTCCCCGCCGCCTCCCGCCCCCGAGGTCCCCGCGGGCCCGGCGGCCGCGGACGCCGACTGGCTCGCGGTGGTCACCGAGCTGTACGCGCGCCGCGCCGACGCCTTCGCCCACGCTGACCCCGCGGGGCTCGACGCCGTCTACACCGCTGACAGCCCGCTGCGCGTCACGGACGCGGCCGCCGTCGGGGCGCTGGCCGCCGCCGGGCAGCGGTTGTCCGGGTTCGCGCCGCGCGTCGAGGGTCCGGTGGTGGCCGTCGTGCTCCCGGACGGCCGGGTCCGGGTGGAGGCCCGCGACGGCTGGGACGGCTACGCGGTCGTTCGCGCGACGGACCCGGACGGGGCGCCGCTGGCCAGCGACCCGGGGCGGCCCGTGACCCCCGTCGTCCTCGAGCTGGCGCCCGGCCCGGACGGCTGGCGGCTGGCGACCGCCACGCGCACCGGGTGAGCCGTCAGCCCCGGCCGAGGGCGGCGCGCAGCGCGGAGCCGACGTCCGGGTGGGTCCAGGTGAAGCCGGCCGCCTCCAGCGCCGCCGGCACGGCCCGCTGGCCGGCCAGGATGCCCACCGGCGCGAACTCGCCGACGGCGACGCGCAGCGCGATCCCCGGCACCGGCAGGACCGCCGGGCGGTGCAGCACCTGGCCGAGGACCCGGGTGAACTCGGCGTTGGTCACCGGCGTGGGCCCGGTCAGGTTCACCGGCCCCGAGACGTCGGCGGTGAGCAGGAAGCGGATCGCGTCGACCTCGTCGGTGAGGCTGATCCACGGCCAGTACTGCTCGCCCGATCCCAGGCGTCCGCCGACGCCGAGGCGGAACAGCGGGCCGAGCCGGCCGAGCAGCCCGCCCCGGCCCAGCACCAGGCCGGTGCGCAGCCGCACGACCCGGACACCCGCCTGCTCGGCGGGAGCCGTGGCCGTCTCCCACTGCTCGCAGACGTGCGCCAGGAAGTCCGAGCCGGCGGGGGCGTCCTCGCGGACGACCCGGTCGCCCGTGTCGCCGTACCAGCCCACCGCGGAGGCGTTGAGCAGCACGCGGGGCCGGCCGGGGTCCTCCGCGGCGGCCGCGGCCAGCGCGCTGCTGATCGTGGTGGTGGCGTCCACGCGGCTGCGCAGGATCTCCTGCTTGCGCCTGGCGGTCCACCGCTTGTCGCCGACGCCCGTCCCGGCGAGGTTGACCACGGCGTCGACGTCGGCGAGCAGCGCCGGGTCGATCCGCCGGTGCTGCGGGTCCCAGCGGTGCTCGTCGGCCGTGCGCGGGGTGCGCCGGACCAGGCGCAGGACGTCGTGCCCGTCCTCGGCCAGGGCCGGCACGAGCCGGGAGCCGATGAGGCCGGACGAGCCGGTGACGGCGATCCTCAAGCGAGACACCTCCGGGGGAGCGGGCAGAGCAGAGGGGGGGGGGGGGGGGGGGGGGGGGGGGGGGGGGGGGGGGGGGGGGGGGGCCGGGGGGGGGGGGGGGGCGGGGGGGCTGAGCCACTTACCAACCTCCCCGCCGCCGCGCACCACACTG
>NZ_JBJGZP010000010.1:0-127082 GCF_054050555.1 Blastococcus sp. SYSU D00695
CCCCGCCGGCCCACAGCCCCCACCACGCCCCCACCCCCCCCCCACCCCCCCCCGCCCCCCCACCGCGCCGGGGACGGGAGGGGACCAGGGGGCGGGGCGGCAGGGGAATGCGGGGGTCTCGAGGCAGAGGGGCGGACCGGGGGTGGGGACGGCGGGCGGGTGCCTACGAGGTGAGGACCTGCTCCACCGCGTCGGCGAGCAGCCGCTGCCCGTCCGGCGTCGGGTGCACGTCGTCCGGGTACACCAGCCCGGCGTCCACGGTGCTGCCCCCGGCGGCCTCGGCGACCGGCTGGAACGCGCCGAACGCGTCGGCGACCTGCGCGTCGTGGGCCTGCGCCGCCGTCGTCAGCGCCCCGTTGATCTGCTGGATGCCGAACGTGGTGATCGGGTCGGAGTAGTCGAGCGCGTAGTAGCCGACGACGACGATGCGGCCGTCGTAGCCGCCGTCCCCGCGCAGCCGGGTGAGGATCGTGTCGACGTTGGCCCGCACCTGCTCGGCCAGCGCGGTGATGCCCGGGACGTCGCTGCAGGCGCCGGTGGCCTGGCAGATGAACCCGTCGTTCGCGCCGATCTGCAGGGTGACGAGTTCGACGCCGCCCTCCTGCAGCACCCGCACCGCCTCGTCGACCTGCGGGCCGTCGTAGTCGGCGTGCAGCGGGTACTGGTCCCGGAACCCCGGCTCCTGCCCGCGGTCGTTGGTGCAGCCGTTGCTCTGCGCGGCCTCGTCGAGGAAGCTCGCCGTCGTCTCGCCGGGGCAGGTCGCGTTGAGCAGCTCCAGGTCCTCGTCCTCGGCGACCAGCTCGGGGTAGCCGACGAAGGCGTCCTCGTCCTCGTAGCCGTCCGGGTCGTTGCCGATGTAGCCGAACGGCACCGAGTCCCCGAGCGCCAGGTAGGTCACCTCCGCGGGCGCCGCGCTGCTGCTGGTGGCCGAGCTCTCCGGGGCCGCGCCGCCGGAGCCGGGGTCGTCGTCGGAGCCGCAGGCGGCCAGCGCCGTCGCGGTCAGCAACGCCAGCAGCGAGCAGCGGGCCCGGGGCCCCAGGGGCGAGCGCATGGGGTCTCCTCGTCGAGACGGTGACGCGGGGTGAGGCCGTCACCGTAGGGCGTGCGATCCGGGGACGCACGTCCCCCCGCTCAGCCGGGACCGCCGCCCTCCCGCGCCGGGGGACGCCAGCCGGGATCGCGCCCGGCACGGCCCAGCAGGCGGTCGAACGGCGCGGCGTCCTCGGGCACCGGCACGGGCGGGCCGAACAGCCCCTCCGGTGCGGCTCCCCCGCCGGTGGCCGTGAGCACGAAGCCGGCGGCCACCTCGGTCGCGCCGGGGTCGGGCCGGTAGGGCTGCCCGGTGGCGACGGCGAGGTCCCAGCCGTGCACGAGCACCTCGTCGACGGCGACGGCGGCCATCGCGGTCGCCGGCATCGTCACCCCGCCCGCCTCGGCGTCCCCCGCCCAGGCCGACGGGTCCCGCCAGGCCGCGGCGAGCGCCGCCAGGCGTTCGGGGACCCGCGTGCGCCAACTCGGGTGCAGGGCGTCCGCGTCGGCCGACGCCGTGCCGCCGGGCTCCTTCGCCGCGGCCAGCCGGAAGGCCAGCGCGAGACCGTCGAGGTGGTCGAGCAACCCGGCGACGGGCATGCCCGCGCACGGCGTCGGGTCGCCCAGCTGCTCGTCGCGGACGGCGGCCACCACGCGGGAGGTCTCCGCGGCCGCGGCGGCCAGGGCCTGCTGGATCGTGTCCATGCGGGTCCGACCGGCCGGGCGGGCCGGACTCATCGGCCCGCGCGCGGCGTCAGCGGCGGTCGACCACGCCGGGCACCGGCGGCGCCGAGGGCCGGCCGCGCCCGGCGGCCCGCCGCACGACGGCGGTCACCGCCGCCGCGTCCAGCAGCGCGCCGGCGACGACCAGCACCCAGCCGAGCGTGGTCGACCCGGTGACGAGCAGGACGATGCCGACGGCCAGCACGGCCATCGCGACGGCGACGAGCAGGAACTCCCGGGGAACGGCACCCATGGCGGCACTCTGGCACGCCCTCCGCGCGCCGGACGAGGCCTCGGCGCTCGCCCGGCCGGACCGGCCGGTCCTGGGTACCGTCGAACGGTCGCCGTCGTCGGAGGGGGAGCCGGTGGACGCCGCCCTGTCGCTGCCCAGCGTCGGCCCCGACCCGATCGACGCCGGCGACGCGCTGGACGCCGTCGTCGGCTACGCCCTGGGCCGCCGGCCCTTGCGCTTCCGGGCACCGAACGCCCGCGAGGGCCGCTGGGTCCTGGTCAAGGCCTTCGCCTTCGAGCGCTTCGACCGCCAGCCCCCGGAGACGTCGGCGCGGATGACCGACCGCGACGTGCTGCTCGCCGAGGGCCTGCACGGCCGGCTCGACCCGGCCGGCTGGGCCGCCGTCCGGGCCGCGCTGGACGCCGTCGTGCCGGCGGCCGAGCAGGCGGTGCGCCGGGCCGCCGGCCGGGCGTTCTGGGAGCTGCCGGAGGACGAGACGTCGGTGCTGGCCGAGCCCGGCACGGTCGGGTCGGTGCTGCGCGGGATCACCGAGAGCCCCCACGGGCCCTACCTGCTCGCCGCGCTGCACCACCGGCGGCCCGAGCTGTTCCCGCTGCTCGACGGGGTCACCCGCCGGCAGCTGTGGCCGCACACCGCGGAGGGCGACAGCGGCGTGCACGCCGTCGTCCTGCGCGAGCTGCGGGCCAACGCGACCGCGTTCGCCCTCCTCGAGGCCCGGGTGCGCACCGCCGTCGGGCAGCCGGTCACCCGGCTGCGGCTGCACGACGTGCTGCTGTGGCTGGCCGGCTCGCTGCGCACCGAGGCCGCGGTGGCGATGGGGCGCCGGGCCGCGCGGGAGGCCGGCTCCCGCCGGCCCGCCACCGCCGGCGCGCGCTGACCCTCAGGCGCGCGGGACCGCCGTCCAGCCGGTCTCCTGGCGCAGCGTCGCCTTGAGCACCTTGCCGCCCGCGTTGCGCGGCAGCGGCCCGCCCAGCACGCGGACGAACTGCGGCACCTTGAAGTCGGCCAGCCGCTGCCGGGCGAACGCGATGAGGTCCGGCACGAGCGCCTCGGCGGTCATCCCGTCCCGCGGCAGGACGACGGCGCCGACCTTCTCCCCCATCACCGGGTCCGGGACGCCGACCACGGCGACCTCGAGAACGTCCGGGTGCTCGGCCAGGGCGTTCTCCACCTCGACCGAGTACACGTTCTCCCCGCCGCGGTTGATCATGTCCTTGGCGCGGTCCACGATCCGCACGACGCCGCCCGCGGGCAGCTGGTCGATGCGCGCGACGTCCCCGGTGTGCAGCCAGCCGTCGACGAAGGTCTCCGCCGTCCGCGCCGGGTCGCCCCAGTAGCCGGCGACCACGTTGGCGCCGCGGACCAGCAGCTCGCCGACCCCGGCCGCGTCCGGCTGGTGGATCCGCAGGTCGACGACCGGCGCGGCGAAGCCGACCGAGTCGGCGTGGTCGGTGGCGTACTCGTGCGGCAGGAAGGTGGCCAGCGCGGTGGTCTCGCTGAGCCCGAACCCGTTGCCGACCTGCGCGCCGGGGAAGGCCTCGATCAGCCGGCGGACGAGCTCGGGGGCGATGGGGGCACCGCCGTAGCTGACCGTGAGCACCGTGGACACGTCCGTGGTGGCGAAGTCCGGGTGGCGCAGCACGAGCTCGTAGATCGTCGGGACGCTGGTGAGGACCCGGACGCCGTACCGCGGGATCGCGGCCAGGAAGTCCGCGGGGCGGAACTGCGGCATGATCACCGCGGTCCCGCCCAGGTGCACCTGCGTCATGAGCTGCGAGCAGCAGCCGGTGACGTGGAACAGCGGCACCGAGATCAGGGTGACGTTGTGGACCGCCGGGTCGAACTCCCGGCAGCGGACGACGTTCTCGATGGTCGTCAGGAAGTTCTCGTGGGTGACCATCGCGCCCTTGGGCCGGCCGGTCGTGCCGCTGGTGTAGAACAGCGCGGCCACCTCGCCGGGCTCCCGGTCCGGCAGCGGCCCGTCCTCCGGGTCGGCGTCGGGCAGCGGCGCGCCCGGCTCGACGACGTAGCGGGCCCCGCAGTCGCCGAGCACGTAGTCGGCCTCGGCCTCGGCCAGCCGCGTGTTCAGCGGGACGACGATCCCGCCGGCCAGCTGCGTGCCCCAGAACGCCAGCACCCAGTCCACGCCGTTGCCGATGCGCAGCGCCACCCGGTCGCCGTCCCGGACCCCGGCGGCCCGCAGCCCGGCCGCCACCCGCCGTCCGCGGGCCAGCAGCTCCCCGTAGGTGAGGCTGCCGCCGCCGAGCTCGACGATCGCCGTGTGGTCGGCCCGGCGCCCGGCGACGTCGGCCAGCAGCGCGACCAGGTTGCGGCGCAGGCCGGTGTAGCGGCGGATGCCGTCCGGGCCGGCCTCGATCCCGCTGGTGTCGTACGGGTAGGTGCCCCGGTCGCGCGCCACGTCGTCCTCCTGGTCGTTGGTCCCGGCAACCATCCTGCGCCCGTGACGGCCGACACCCGGGTCCGGGCCGGTCCCGCCGGTCGCGGGCGGTCGCGGCCTCGATGATGAACGGACCCCCGCCGGCGCAGACGGGTGGGGCCCCCGCGGGCGGGGCATGCACCGGCGGGTGAGCGACTCCTGGGAGCTGCAGCGGTTCGTCGACGCGCAGGACGCCGCCGGCACGTACGAGCGGGCCCTGGCGGAGCTGCGGTCCGGCGCCAAGCGCACCCACTGGATGTGGTTCGTGTTCCCGCAGGTCGCCGGCCTGGGCCGCAGCCCGACGGCGCAGCGCTACGCGGTCTCCGGCCTGGCCGAGGCCCGCGCGTACCTCGCCCACCCCGTGCTGGGTCCGCGCCTGGTCGAGGCGGCGCGGGCGCTCACCGGCCTGGCCGGCCGCAGCGCCGAGCAGGTCCTCGGCCCGGTCGACGCGGTGAAGCTGCGCTCGTCGATGACCCTGTTCGCCGCGGCTGCGCCGGACGAGCCGGTCTTCCGCGCGGTGCTGGACCGCTGCTTCGGCGGCGCGGAGGACGAGGCGACGACGGCGCGGCTGCGCTGAGCCGGCGCGGACCGTCAGGCCAGCGGGCCCGGCCGGCCGAACAGCCAGCCCTGGCCCTGCGCGCAGCCCATCTCCGCCAGCGCGGTGGCCTGCTCGGCGGTCTCGACACCGACCGCGGTGACGGGGACCCCCGCCGCCGTCCCGAGCTCGACCAGCGCGGCGACGACGGACCGGTCGCGCGGGCTGTCCAGCATCCCGGCCACGTAGGAGCGGTCGATCTTGAGCCCGGCGGCACCGACCGCGGTCAGGTGCCGCGGCGAGGTCCCGCCCGGCCCGGCGTCGTCGACCACGACGGCGGCACCGGCGGCGCGCACGCCGGCGAGCGCGGGGAGGACGGCGTCCAGGGCGTCGAGCACCACCGGTTCGGCCACCTCGACCCGGATCCGCTGCGGGGCGAGGCCGGCGAGGTCGGCGACCGCGGCGATCGCCTCCCCCAGCCGGTCGGCGCGCAGCAGCCGGTCACCGCTGACGTTCACCGCCAGCGCGGTGTCCGGGCCCGCGCCCGGCCAGGCGGCGAACTGGGTGACGGCGGTGCGCAGCACCCAGTCGTCGAGCAGATGCAGCTCCCCGTCGCGGGCCAGCCGGGGCAGGAACGACTCCGGGCCGAGCACCCCCAGCCGCGGGTGCCGCCAGCGGACCAGGGCCTCCACGGCGACCGGTGCGCCGTCGGCAGGCCGACGACGGGTTGGTGGACGAGCGCGAGCTCGCCCCGCTCCGCGGCGCCGCCCACGAGCGTGGCGGCGGGGTCCTCGACCGGCATGGCCGGATCCTCCCGCCCGCGGTCGCGGCGCGCCGACGACGCCCCGAGCGGTGTCCGGTTCGTCGCCGTCCGTTCACCTGCGCGTCGTCGGGCGGGCCTCAGCCGAGGGGCGAGGGCCTCAGCCGAGGGGCAGGGCTCAGCCGACCGGCACGGCCGCGGGCAGGACCTCGGCGAGGGGACGCGGGCGACCGAAGAGCCAGCCCTGCCCGTAGCGGCAGCCCATCGCCCGCAGGGCGTCACGCTGCTCGGTGGTCTCCACCCCCTCGGCCGTGACCCGCAGCCGGGCGCCGGTGCCGAAGTCGACCAGCAGCTGCACCAGCGCCCGGTCCCGGGCGTCCGTCAGCAGGCCCTGCACGTAGGAGCGGTCGATCTTCAGCCCGTCGGCCCGGACCTCCCGCAGGTGGCGCAGCGACGTGCCGCCGGCGCCCACGTCGTCGAAGGTGACGTCGAAGCCGGCCGCCCGCAGCTCGGCGAGCCGGGGCAGCGCGCGGTGCAGCTCGTCGACCAGCAGCTGCTCGGGCAGCTCGACCCGGACCAGCCGGCGGTCCAGGCCCGCGGCGGCGGTCGCCTCGACGAGCAGCTGCTCCAGCCCGGGGGTGAGCAGCCGCTCCGGCGTCACGTTGAGGTTCAGCGCGACGGGCACCCCGCCGGGGCCCGCGGCGGGGCCGGCGGCCGCGAACTCGGCGATCGCGGTGCGCAGCACCCACTCGTCCAGGTCGAGCAGCTGGCCAGCGCGCGCCATCGCCGGGAGGAACGCGTCCGGGGTCAGCATGCCCAGGCGTGGGTGCCGCCACCGGACCAGCGCCTCGACGCTGGCGGTCCGCCCGTCGTCGAGGTCGACGATGGGCTGGTAGAGCAGCCGCAGCTCGCCGCGGGCGGCCACCTCCGGGACCGTCGTCCCGAGCAGCGGGTCGGCGTCGGCGGAGGTGGTGAGCAGGACGGGGCCGACGACCGACGCGCCGCCGTCCCGCTTGCCGGTGTACATGGCCAGGTCGGCCGCGCGCACCAGCTCCGCGGGGTCGACGTGGCCTCCCCCGGACACCGCGACGCCGGTGCTGACCCGCATCGACGGGCCGCCCTCGACGGTGGCGCCGACCGCCAGCACCGCCGCGTGCAGCCGCGCGGCGACGGCCGCGCCGAGGTCGGGGCCGTCGGCGACGTCGATGTCGACGCAGACGGCGAACTCGTCGCCGCCCAGCCGGCTGACCAGGTCGCCGTCCCGGGCGGACTCGCGCAGCGCCTGCGCGGTGGCGACCAGCAGCGCGTCACCGGCGTCGTGGCCGAGCGCGTCGTTGACCGCCTTGAAGCCGTCGAGGTCGAGGTAGACGACGGCGGTCCGGTGGCCGGGCTGCGTGGCGCTGCGGCGGCAGGACTCCTCCACGCGGCCGAAGAAGGCCTGCCGGTTGGCCAGGCCCGTCAGCGGGTCGCGCAGCGCCTGGTCGGCCAGCCCGTGCGCGAGCGCGGACAGCAGCACGGGCATGGCGACGGCGGCGGGACCCTCCGGCGCGGCGACCAGGACGTCGTCCTGCACGTGCTCGGGCGACCGCGTGATCGCGCGGCTGGCCGCCTCGACGACGCTGGTCTCGGGCGGCAGCGTCAGCGCGTCCCACTGCGCCACCTCGGTCAGCGGCCGGCGGCCGTGCAGGGAGCGGCCGTAGCCGTAGGGGCCGGACATCATCGCGGTGAACCGGGCGCGGTCGACGAGGCCGAGCACGTCCTCGTGCTGCGGGTGGCGGACCACCGCGCACGTGACCCGGTCGGCCCGCCGGAACAGCCGGTCGAGGTCCTCGCAGGTGTCGGTGCCGTCCAGCACCGGGACCGCCACGGACAGGTCACCGAGGAGGGCCTTGGCACCACCCTGCTCGCGGGGCGCCCGGAGGTCCGCCCCGGGCCACGGGAGTCTTGTCAGCACGTCTCCCTCTTCGACCCTTCCCGCCCTCCTGAGCAGCGCGGATGCCGTGATCATCGCCCATCGGGGTGACCCCGGGGGCAGGCGCCCCGCGGGGACGTGGCACGGATCACGGGCGGTCGGCTGCGTGGCGGCGGGCACCCCGCTCCCCCAGGCTGGGGCGGTGAGCGACGACAGCAGCGGGTCGGGCTACGTGAACGGCGGCCAGGAGTACTCGCGCGACACCAACTACATCACCGACCGGATCACCGCCGACGGCTCGAGCCGCTGGCCGGTGGAGCCGGGCCGGTACCGCCTGGTGGTGGCCCGCGCCTGCCCGTGGGCCAACCGGTCGACGATCGTGCGCCGGCTGCTCGGGCTGGAGCCGGTGCTGTCGATGGGCATCTGCGGGCCGGTGCACGACGAGCGCAGCTGGACGTTCGACCTGGACCCCGGCGGCCGCGACCCGGTGCTGGGCTACGAGCGGCTGCAGGAGGCGTTCCTCGCCCGCGACCCGGAGTACCCGCGCGGCATCACGGTGCCGGCGATGGTCGACGTCCCGACCGGGGCCGTCGTCACCAACGACTTCGCCCAGATCACCCTGGACCTGTCCACCCAGTGGACGGCGCACCACCGCGACGGCGCCCCCGACCTCTACCCCGAGCACCTGCGGGACGAGATGGACGAGGTGATGCAGCGCGTCTACACCGAGGTCAACAACGGCGTGTACCGCTGCGGGTTCGCCGGCTCGCAGCGCGCCTACGACAAGGCCTACGCCCGCCTGTTCACCGCCCTGGACTGGCTGTCCGACCGGCTGGCCGACCGCCGCTACCTGATGGGCGACACGATCACCGAGGCCGACGTCCGGCTGTTCACGACCGTCGCCCGCTTCGACGCCGTCTACCACGGCCACTTCAAGTGCAACCGGCAGAAGCTGTCGGAGATGCCGGTGCTGTGGGCCTACGCCCGGGACCTGTTCCAGACGCCGGGCTTCGGCGACACCACCGACTTCCCGCAGATCAAGGAGCACTACTACGTCGTCCACGCGGACATCAACCCGACGAGGGTCGTCCCGATGGGGCCGGACACGTCGACCTGGCTGACCCCGCACGGCCGCGAGGCGCTGGGCGGCTCCCCGTTCGGGGACGGGACGCCGCCCGGGCCGGTCGCCGCCGGCGAGGAGGTCCCCGCCGACCACGGCCCGGGAGGCATCGGGCACCGCTGACCCGCGGCTCAGTCGCCGCCGCCGCCTCCGCCGCCGTCCCCGCCGCCGGAGTCCGCTCCCCCGTCCGATCCGCCGTGGTGGCCGCCGTGGTGACCGCCGTGGTGGCCGGGCCCGTCGTCGTAGGAGCTGCCGCCCGGCCCGGAGCCGCCCGAGTCACCGCCGTCGCGCCCCCGGGGGCGACGGGCGGGGGCGGAGCGGCGTGAGTTCACGAGGACCACACCGACCAGGACCAGGAGCACGACGAGGACGAGCCACTTCATGCAGGCACTCTCGCCGAGCGCCGGCGGGCAGGCCACTCCCGCCCCGGACGATCAGTCGCTGCTGCCGCTCCCCGAGTCCGAGGAGCCCCCGGAGTCCGACGAGCTGCTCGAGTCCGAGGAACTGCTCGAGTCCGAGCTGCTCGAGTCCCACGAGCCGCCGCCGTCGGAGCTGCTGCCCCCGTCGGAGCCGCTGCCGCCGTCGGTCCCCGAGGCGCCGCCGTCGCCGGGCCAGGGGTCGCGGTCGTCGCGGGACCGGTCGTCGGCGGGCCGGTCGTCCGAGGAGGCCCCGCCGTCGCCGGCCCAGCCGGGGTGGTGGTGCCGGTGGTCGTCGGTCGAGGTACCGCCGTCACCGGCCCGGGTGCCGGTGCGCGGCGGGACGGGCCAGGGGGCGCCGGTGACCTCCTCGGGCGACGGCGACGTCCGGCGCGGCCCCCAGGCCCCGGCCAGGCGGGCGCCGAGCGCTATCAGCAGGAGGACGACGACGAGGAACACGGCCGTGTACAGCACGGACGCCACTGTGCCGCCCCGGGCAGCGTCTGCCCAGGGCGGCACAGTGGGTGTCCGGCCGGGGCGGAGAGGTCGGGAGTCACTGGGACGCCGCATCGTCCGTGGTGCGTGACTCCAGCCCCCGTTACCTCCCCGCCTCGTGCCGCCACCCGCCTCGCGGGACCGGCGGCGGCACGACCGGTGTGAGCGGCCGGCCGGTACGCGCTCGCGGAGGGGAGCCGGCGCCCCGGACCGGGCAGCTGCGGGCGGCCGGACGGGCCGGGAGCGAGTGACCTCCTCCGGGAGCGCGCAGTCCGCACTCCTCGTGGCCGCGCCGCCGGCGGCCCGCGGTCAGCGGGCAGGGCCGGGCGCGGCCGGGAGGAGGGTCAGTCGGGCGAGGTGCCCGGGCCGTCGAGGACCGCGGCGGACGCACCGGCCGGCGAGGTGTCGACGGGCAGGATCCCGCTCCCCGGGCCGGGGAGGACGGGCGAGGACGCCAGGTCGGCGGGAGCCACCGGGGCGGACGTCGACGAGGTGGTCGTCGAGGAGGACGACGTGGGTGCCGGTGCAGGCGGCTGCTGGGTGTCCGGGCGGGCAGGCGCCGTCGGCTGTGCCGGGGCCGGCGCGGTCCCGCTGGCGGTCGCCGACCGCGGGAGGGCGGCCGGGGTCGTGGCACCGGCGGTGGCGGCGAGGGAGCTCGTCAGACTCGGTGCCTCAGCCGGCTCCTGGGACGGGGTCGCGGCAGGCGTCGGGGCCGAGGCGGGCGTCAGAGCCGGGGACCCGTCGCCGGACGGCGGTGGGGGTGCGAGCCCGTCGGTGACCGGGAACAGGGGCGCCGGGACCTCGGCCGGCACGGCAGGCAGCACCGGCGAGAGGACGTCGGCCACCGGGGCGGCGACGGGGTCCGCCGCCGCCACGACCGGCGTCAGCACGCCGTCGACCACCGGCGCGATGACGGGGAGGACCGGCTCGACCACGTCCCCGGCCGCGACGACCACGGGTGCGGCCACGTCGACGACGGGGGTCACGGCCTCGACCACGGGCTGCAGCACGGGCGTCACGGCCTCGAGAACCGGGGCGAGCGCCTCGACGACGGGCGCCACGACGTCGGTCACCATCGGCGGGACGGCCCGGGTCACGGGAGTCACCACGGGCGTGACCGTCTCCGCGACGGGAGCCAGCGACTCGACGACCGGCGCCACCGCGTCCACCACCGGCGGCACGGCCTCGACGACCGGCGGCACCACCGCATCCACGACAGGCGGCACCACCGGAGTGACCGCCTCGACGACCGGCGCCACAGCGTCCACCACCGGCGGCACGACCTCGACGACCGGAGCCACCACCGCATCCACGACAGGCGGCACCACCGGAGTGACGGCCTCGACAACCGGCGCCACCACCGGCACCACCGGAGTGACGGCCTCGACAACCGGCGCCACCACCGGCACCACCGCGTCCACCACCGGCGGCACGACCTCGGCGACCGGCGCGACCGCGTCGGCCGCGGGCGCCGCGGCGTCGACCGGCGCGGGCACCGACTCCGTCACCGCCGGGACGGCCGGAGCCACGGACGCGACGACCGGAGCCGCCGCCTCGACCGCCGGAGCAGCCGACTCGGCGACAAGTCGACCAGTCGACGCGACGACCGGGGCCGGCGTCTCGACCACCGGAGTCGCGGCCTCCACCACCGGCGCGGTCTCGACGACCGGTGCGGCAGAGTCTCCCCCGCCGACGACCGTGCCGACCGTCCCGGTCACGGCGCCGACCGGATCGGGCAGGACGTCGGCGCGGGCCGTCGAGGCGAGGCCGATCCCGGCCAGCACGCAGGCGCCCAGGAGGCCGAGGAACAGCAGCAGCCGTACCGCCCACGGGTCGAGCCGGCCTTCCGGCGGCGGCCCGGCGCACGGCACCGGCAGCGGGCGCACGCGTCGTGCGCTGCGGAGCCGGAGGACGGACATCGAGGGTGTCCTTCCCCGCCGGACGCCGGCTCACGCACGACGTCCGGCGGGAAGGCCCCCGCTACAGGTAGGGGCGGGTGATGAGCTCGAGACCGTGGCCGGCGGGGTCCATCACGTAGAGCCCGCGCCCGCCGTGCTCGGTGTTCGTCTCGCCCGGCCGGGTGCGCTGCGGATCGGCCCAGAAGTCCAGGCCGCGGGCGACGAGCAGGCCCAGGGCCCGGTCGAAGTGGTCGTCGTCCACCAGGAAGGCGCAGTGCTGCATCTGGATCTCGACCGGTGGCTCGGCGAACTGCAGAAGCACGCCGTCGTCCAGCAGCAGGTTGGTGAACAGGCCCCACCCCGGTGCGGGCCGGGCCTCGAGGAGATCGCGGTAGAAGCGCGCGGACCCCTCGCGGTCGAGGGCGGCGATGATCGTGTGGTTGAAGCGTGCGGGCATGGCGGACTCCGTCCGTGTCGAACCTCGGATTGACCGACCGGTCCGGCGGCACGGCGGACGACGTCGACGCCATGTGCTCCGCGAGCGCGAGACGGACGGGATGTCGTCGACGTCTGCGCCGGCCGGTGACGCTGGAGACCTCCTGCAGCAGGCCCATCCGGGGCTCGACCAGGACGGTAGCAGGCACGGGCCCTCGCGGTCGTGCCCCGCCGTGGCGGCCCCGGCATGCTGCCGGGGTGACCCCGCGCGAGGAGCCCCCGACGCCCGACGAGCTCGTCGCCCGCGTCGCGGCCCTCGCCCGGCGCCGGCCGCGGGTGGTGCTGGGCCTCGCGGGGGCGCCGGCGGCCGGCAAGTCGACGCTGGCCGCCTGGCTCGTCGCCCGGCTGAACGCCCGGCGGCTGCCCGCCGTCGGCGTGCCGATGGACGGCTTCCACCTCGCCGACGCCGCCCTCGACGCCCTGGGCCGCCGCGACCGCAAGGGCGCCGTCGACACCTTCGACGGGCACGGCTACCTCGCCCTGCTGCGCCGCCTGCGGACCGAGCAGGAGACGACGGTGTACGCGCCGGCCTTCGAGCGCGACCTCGAGCAACCGGTCGCGGGCAGCATCGCCGTGCCGCCGGGCACCCGCGTCGTGGTCTCCGAGGGCAACTACCTGCTGCTGGCGGAGCCTCCCTGGCCGGAGGTGTGGGCGGCGTTCGACGAGGTCTGGTTCGTGGGGCTGGACGACGCGACCCGCCGCGCCCGGCTGCTGGACCGCCACGTGCGCTTCGGCAAGGCCCCGGACGCCGCTCGGGCCTGGGTGGACACCGTCGACGAGCCCAACGCCCGGCTCATCGCGGCCACCGCCGACCGGGCCGACCTGCGCGTCGACGTCTCGGGCACGGACCTCCGGCCCGGCTGACCCCTCCGGCCAGTGACCGAGGGCCCTGTCGCAGCGCCCGGGACGGGACGAGGGTCGGCCCCGCGGCGGCGCCGCACGGGCGACGTCGTGTCCCGTGAGGAGGAGCGGCATGTACGCACGGACGACGACCGTCCACGGCGACCCGAAGCGCGTGGACGACGGGATCGCCCACATCCGCGACCGGGTGATGCCCGCGGTCCTGGACATGGACGGCTGCGTGGGGCTGTCGATGCTGGCCGACCGGGACTCCGGGCGCTGCATCGTCACCGCCGCCTGGCAGGACGAGCAGGTCATGCGGGCCAGCGCCGACACCGTGGCGACGATGCGCGAGCAGGCCCGCCAGGTCCTGGGCGGGGAGATGGAGGTGCAGGAGTGGGAGATCGCCGTCATGCACCGCCGGCACGAGGCCCCGCCCGGCGCCTGCACGCGGGTGATCTGGAGCCGCGCTGACACCGGCCACATCGACCGGGTGCTGGACGCCTACCGGATGACGATGGTCCCCCAGCTCGAGGAGCTGCCCGGTTTCTGCAGCGTCAGCCTGATGGTCGACCGTGGCATGGGCCGGGGCGCGTCGGCGGTCACCTTCGACAGCCGCGAGGCGATGGAGGCCAGCCGGGACGACGCCACCCGGATGCGCGACACCTTCGTCTCGGCGATGGAGGTGACCATCACCGACGTCGCCGAGTTCGAACTCGTGCTCGCCCACCTGCGAGTACCCGAGATGGCCTGACCGGCCGGGCCGCGGGCGCCCGCCCCGGGTGCCCGCGGCGCGATCCGGCGGGCGGGCGGCGCGACTCTGCGGGCGGGGTCCCGCCCTCGCGGGCGGGATCCCGCCCGCACCGCCGGGAACCCGCCCGCGGAGTGCGGCGGAGGAGCCGGGTCGGCCCGGTCAGCCGCCGAGGCGGGTGAGCGTCGGCCACAGCTCCTCGGCGCCGCCGGCGAGCAGGCCGGCACCGAGGACGCGCGACCAGGTCGCCTCCCCGCCGGCCTCGTCGCGCCACGACCAGCACCGCCGGGTGAGGTGGTGCAGCCGGTGCTCCTGGGTGAAGCCGATCGCGCCGTGCACCTGGTGCGCCAGCCGCGCGACGACCTCCACGGCCGCGCCGGCGCGCACCTTCGCCGCGGCGGCGAGCAGCGGCAGCTCCGGCGCGCCGCGGTCCAGGCCCTGCACGGCCGCGTCGACGATGGCCGTCACCGCGGTGACCTCGCCCGCCATCTCGGCGAGCTCCATCTGGATGGCCTGGAACTTCGCCAGCGGCCGGCCGAACTGCACGCGCTCGCCGGCGTACTGCACGGTCCAGGCGAGCACCTGCTCCAGCGCCGCGGCCATCTGCACCGACCGGGCCAGCGCGTACCGGGCCCGCAGGTCGGCGACCTGGGCGGGCCGCAGCAGCGCCCCGGACGCCGGGACGCCGTCGAGCACCAGCGACCCGCGCGGCTCCCCGGCCAGGTTCACCGCCCGCGTCGCGGTCAGGCCCGACGCGTCGACCAGCGCCAGCACCCCACCCTCGATGCCGGCCGGCGCGGCGGCCAGCACGGCCACGTGCCGCGCCACCCCGGCCCACGCGACGTCGGGGGCGGTGCCGGTCAGCGTCCACCGGCCGGGCCCGTCGCCGTCGTCGGAGGGCTCGGCCGTCACCGTCGGCGCCACTGCGATCGTGAGCGGCTCCTCCGGCGCGGGCACGTCGAGCCCGGCGGCGAGCACCGCGGGGGCGGCGACCAGCAGCTGCTCGGCGACGGGCACGGCGGCGGCGCCGGCGGCCAGCGTGCGGACGATCGCGACCGCGTCGGCCAGCTCGCCCCCGGAACCGCCGGCCTCCTCGGGCACGCCGACGCCGGTCAACCCGGCCTCGGTCAGCGCGGTCCACAGCCCCTCGTCCCACGGCCGCTCGGGCGTGAGCACGAACGGCTCGGAACCGCCGAGGACGTCCCGGACGGTCGCGACCAGCAGGTCCTGCTCGGTGGCCATCAGCTCTGTCCCCCGCTCGTTCCGCTCCTCGGTCGCCGGCGCTCCGCGCGACGCTCGCCCACCGTCGTCATCGCAGCCCCAGTCCGCGTGCCACGATCCCGCGCAGGATCTCGTTGGTGCCGCCCCGCAGCGTGTAGCCGGGCTGGTGCAGCTGCGCCTCGGCCAGCGCCCGCCCCAGCGGGTCGGGCGAGTCCAGCGACGCCGGCACGTCCACCACGCGGCGCACCTCGTCGACCACGTCGGCCTCGAACGTCGTCCCCACGTCCTTCACCAGGGCGGCGGGGATGTTGGGCAGCTCGCCACGGTCCAGCGCCGCCGCGATGCGCAGCGACAGCTGCCGCAGCGCGAGCAGCCGCGCCGACAGCCGGCCGAGCGTCGCCAGCTGCGCCGGGTCCTGCGTCTGCGCCGCGCGCCGGCCGAACTCGGCGATCAGGGGGTAGGTCGACAGGAAGCGCTCCGGGCCGGACCGCTCGAACGCGAGCTCGGCGGTGACCTGGTGCCAGCCGGCGCCCTCCTCCCCCAGCAGCATGTCCCCGGGGACGACGACGTCGTCGAACACGACCTCGTTGAAGTGGTGCCCGCCGTCGAGGATGCGGATCGGGTTGACCGAGATCCCCGGCAGCGACAGGTCGACCAGCAGCTGGGACAGGCCCGCGTGCCGGTGGGCCGGGTCGGCCGGGGAGGTGCGCACGAGCACGATCCCGTAGTGGCTGTGGTGGGCGTTCGACGTCCACACCTTCGCGCCGTTGACCACCCAGTTCCCGTTCGCGTCGCGGGTCGCCCGGGTGCGGATCGAGGCGAGGTCGGAGCCGGAGTCCGGCTCGCTCATGCCGATGACGAAGTAGCACTCGCCCGCCGCGATCCGCGGCAGGATCGTCCGGCGCTGCTCCTCGGTGCCGTAGCGGAGCAGGTTGGGCCCCGACTGGCGGTCGGCGATCCAGTGCGCGGCCACCGGGGCGCCCGCGGCGAGCAGCTCCTCGGTGACGGCGTAGCGCTCCATGGCGGTGCGCTCGTGGCCGCCGTACTGCTTCGGCCACGTCATGCCCAGCCAGCCGCGCTCGCCGAGCTTGCGCGAGAAGGCCGGGTCGACACCGGAGAGCCAGGTGTCGACGTGCGTGGTGAACGAGCCCGCCGCCAGCTCCGCCGCGAGGAACTCCCGCACCTCCGCCCGCACCTGCTCGGCCGCGTCCGACCGGGGCGCGGGCGCCAGGGTCAGTGCATCGCTGCTCATGGTCGCCAGGTCCCTCGCATCGTCCCTCGCATCTCGTCGTCTGAGGCCGTGCTGTCGTCACCGGTTGTACCTGCCCGCGGCCCCCGGCACGCCCCAGGGGGCTGATCTCACACGCGCGCGATGGCCAGCAGGGCGACGTCGTCGAAGCGGTCATCGCCGATCAGCCGGTCGAGGAGGTGGTCGCACAGCTCGTCGGGAACCGTCCCGGCCGCGTCCCGGGCGGTGCGCAGCAGCAGGTCCAGGCCCTGGTCGATGTCGGCGCTGCGGCTCTCCACCAGCCCGTCGGTGAACAGCAGCAGCGTCGCGCCGACCGGGAGGACGCCGGCCCACTCCACCGCCGGGGCGGGCGCGGCGGGTGCACCCAGCATCCGGCTGGGCCGCACGTCGAGGTACTCGGCCGTCGAACCGGTGACCAGCAGCGGGCTCGGGTGCCCGGCCGAGGCCAGCCGCAGCTGCCCGGTCGCCGGGTCCAGCGAGCCGAACAGCGCCGTGGCCATCCGCTGCAGGCCCAGCAGCGACCAGCCGGCCTGGAACCGGTCGATGATCGCGCTGGGCGCCGGGCGGTCGGCCAGCAGCACGCGGTGGACGCTGCGCAGCTGCCCCATCACCGCGGCCGCGGTGATGTCGTGCCCGACGACGTCCCCGACGGCCAGGGCCACCCCGCCGTCGGGCGGCAGCGGCACGACGTCGTAGAAGTCGCCGCCGACGTCGGCGCCCCGGCTGGCGGCCACGTACCGGACCGCCACCTGCAGGCCCGGCACCGGCGGCGGCGCCGGCGGCAGCAGGTTGGCCTGCAGGACGTGTGACGTGCGGGTCTCCAGCTCCAGCCGCTGCGCCTTGTCCACCACCTGCGACACCTGCAGGGCCAGCTGCTCGGCGACCTCGACGTCGGCGCCGGTGAACGGGCCGCGGCGCCGCCCCGAGCCGAAGGTGAGCACCCCCAGCAGCCGGCCGTCGGCCAGCAGCGGGACGGCGACCAGCCCGGTCAGCTCCAGCTGCCGGAGCACCGCCAGGTGCCGCTCGTCCCGGGAGATGACCCGCGCCCAGTCGTCGGTGGGGTCGCGCACCCACACCGTCCGCATCCGCTCTGCGGCCTGCACGATCGGGTGCGGCGCGCCCGACATCGGCAGGTGGATCTCGCGCAGCCGGTCGGCCAGGTGCTGGCGGGCCGGGTCGGCGTGCCTCGCCGCGGGCCGGACGAAGCCGTGGTCGGCGACCAGGTCGATGACGCACAGGTCGGCCAGCCGCGGGACGGCGAGCTCGGCCAGCCGCTGCACCGTGTCGGTCACCCCGGTGGCCGCCGACATCAGCCGCGCCGCGTCGAGCAGGAACGCCGAGCGGGCCGCCTGGCGCGCCGTCTCCTCGTGCAGCCAGACCCGCTCCAGCGCCTGGCCGGCCTGGCGGCCGACGGTGCTGAGCAGGTCCGCGTCGGCGGGCACCAGGTCGGCGGGCACGCCGGGCTCGGCGAGGCTGATCAGGCCGTCGTCGGACTCCGGGCCCAGCACCAGCACCAGCGCCCCGCGCCGGCGGCCCTCGGCGGTCACCGGGACCAGGACCAGCGAGTCGACGTGCTCCTCGGCCATCGCGGCGGCCAGCCCCGGCCGGCTGCGCTCCACGTCGGGGCCCAGCGGCACGACCCGGACCCCGCCGGGGCGCACCAGCCGCGCACCCCAGTCCCCCGCCGCGGCCAGCTCGGTCAGCAGCCGGGGGCCGATCCCCGCGTCCGCGACGAGCTCCAGCGCCGTCGCCCCGGCGGCCGGGCGCGCGGGGGCGTCGGGGGCGAGCAGCCACACCGCCCCGCCCGACGCGTGCGCCACGGCCCGCCCGCGCTCGACCAGCACCCGGGCGACGTCCGCCACGGACACGGCCGTGGCCAGCTCGGACACCACCTGGTGCAGCGTCCGGCTGCGGGCCTCGGCCTCGGCCGCGTTGCGCTGCGCGGCCAGCAGGGCGCGCTCGTAGCGGCGCCGCGAGGTCGCCTCGAACAGGGTGGCCCGGATCAGCAGCGGCTCGCCGGCGTCGTCGCGCAGCTCCACCGCGTTGACCAGGCAGGGCAGCACCGTCCCGTCGGGCAGCGCCAGGTCCAGCGCCACCTCCCGCACGGCCCCCTGCATGCGCAGCAGCGGCAGGACGTGGGTCTCGTGGAAGACCCGGCCGCCCACGGTCAGCAGGTCGGGGAAGGCGACACCCAGCAGGTCCTCGGTGGTGTCCCGCCGGCACCAGTGCGCGAACGTCCGGTTGACCTTGACGATCCGGCCGTCGGGGAGGGTGGACAGGTAGCCGCAGGGCGCGTTCTCGTAGAGCTCGGCCGGGTCGTCCTCCAGCAGCCGGGTCAGCTCGAACCGGTCCCCGGACGGGCTGTCGCCCACGGTCGTGGCGGTCACGGCCGCGTCGCGGGCCCCGGCAGCCAGGCCCGGATCGCGGCGACGGTCTCGCGGGGAGCGCTCAGGTGCGGGCAGTGGCCGGTCGCGGCCAGCTGGGTGAACGCGCTGCCGGGCACCTGCGCGTGCACGTACCTGCCGACGGCGTCGGGCGCGATCACGTCCTGCGAGCACTGCAGCACCAGCGTGGGGACGGCGACGCCGGCGAGGTCGCCGCGGTTGTCGGAGAGGAAGGTGACGCGGGCGAAGTGCCGGGCGATGTCGGGATCGGTGCGGCAGAAGCTGTTGGTCAGCTCGTCGGCCAGCTCCGGTCGCTCCGGGTTGCCCATGACCACCGGGCCCATCGCGGCCGACCAGCCGAGGTGGTTGGCGTCCAGCGAGTCCAGCAGACCGGCGATGTCGGCGCGGCTGAACCCGCCGGTG
Organism: Blastococcus sp. SYSU D00695; assembly: GCF_054050555.1. Classification (NCBI taxonomy): domain Bacteria; kingdom Bacillati; phylum Actinomycetota; class Actinomycetes; order Geodermatophilales; family Geodermatophilaceae; genus Blastococcus; species Blastococcus sp. SYSU D00695. The sequence continues at coordinate 18,942 of NZ_JBJGZP010000010.1, forward strand.
TAGTCGCCGTCGTCGACGTAGCGCGGGTTCGGCCCGATCATCACCAGCGCGCCGAACAGCTCCGGCGCCTGCTGCACGGCGAGCGCGCCGATCATCGCGCTGACCGAGTGCGCGACCAGGACGACGTCGGTGAGGTGCAGCTCCCGGCAGATCTGCACGACGTCGTCGGCGTAGCCGGCCAGGGAGCCGTAGCGCCGCCGGTCGTAGGCCGACAGGTCCGAGCCGCCGGAGCCCACGTGGTCGAACAGGACGATCCGGTGGTCCCCCTCGAACGCCGGTACGACGTGCCGCCACATGGTCTGGTCGCAGCCGAACCCGTGCGCGAACAGCATCGGGCGACCGCCCGCGACCCCGCTCTCCCGGACCCGGTTCCGCGCCACCACCGACACGGCGTGAACCTACCGGGACAGCCGCGCGGTTGTGACCCTCCACGGGCTCCGGATCGCCCGGCCGGGACGGGACGCCGGGCCCTGCCGCCCGGGACACCGCCGGCCCTAGCGTCGCCGCCGTCCCGAGCCGAACCCTCCCCCCGACGAGGTGTGCCATCCCTGCGACCGCGACCCTCCGCCACCCCGCTCCCCGGCCCGCCCCGGCACCTGCCGCCGGACCGGCGACGGCGGCCCCCGCGGCCGCCTACGAGCGGGTGCTGCACCGCCTGGTGCGCCGCGAGCTCCGCCTGCTCGCCGAGCTGTCCACCTGGGCTCCCGCCGACGACCCCGCCCGCGCCCGCGCCCTCACCGCCCACGCGGACCTGCTGGGCCGGGTGCTGCTGCAGCACCACGCCACCGAGCGCGACCTGATCTGGCCGGCCCTGCTGCGCGCGCTGCCCGGAGACGCCGCCGCGGGCGAGCGCGTGGCGGCGTGGGGGGCGCGGTGCGCCCGGCTGGACCACCTGCTGCGTGACATCTCCACGGCCGCCCGCCAGTGGGCCGTCGCCGGCACCGGCCCGGCACGCGACGGGTTCGCGATGGCCTGCCTCGTCCTCGCCGACGCCGTCGACGCGCAGGTCGCCGAGGAGGAACGGGAGCTGCTGCCGCTGCTGGCCGCGCTGCCCGCCCGCGACTGGGCGGCGGTCACCGCGGCCAGCCGGAGCCCGCTGTCCGGCCGGGAGCGGCTGCTCGTCCTCGGCCTGGCGCTGGAGGACGCCTGCCCCGGCGAGCGGGACCGGGTGCTCGCCGCCCTCCCGCCGGCCACCCGCCTGGCGTGGCGGCTGGCCGGGCGGCGCCGGTACCGCGCGGCGGTGGTGCGCCTGCGCGGCGAGCCGCCGGCCGCCTGAGCCCGGGCCCGCGCGGGGAGGCGGCTAGTGCCGCGAGGTCCCGCAGTCGGCGCACCGCTTCCGCCGCGCCCGGGACTCCCCCGAGCAGTTCGGGCAGGTCCAGCTGCGCTCCCGCGTGCCGGTCGGGCTCATGGCGGCTCCCTCCTCCACGGCGGCGCGGATCTCGCGACCACCGGCGGCGACGCTAGGAGCGCCCGGTGACACCGAGGTGACCTGCAGGTGGCGGCGCCGGACGCGTCGGGTGAGCCCGCTCTCACGCGGACCGTGACGGCGCGCGGGCCTCCGGGGGCGCGTGCGTGGCGGACCGCCGGCCGGCGAGCACAATGGCGGGTCCGTCCGCAGCGACCCGACAGAGAGAAGCGCGTTGCCGCCCACCCGGTCCGATGCCGTCCCCTCCACCGAGCCGACCTCGGCGCCGAGCACCGAGCTGGCCGCCGAGCAGGAGTACGTCAGCGACCTGTACGCCCGGCTCGACGCCGCCCGCGACCTCGCCGCCCGCCGGCTGCGCCAGGCGATCACCTCCCCGGCGGTCTCCCCGCAGGACCTGCAGGAGCGCGACGCCACGGTCCGCTTCCAGTCCGAGCGCGTCACCGCGCTGGACGCCGCCGAGGCCGGCCTGGTGGTCGGGCGGATCGACCGCAGCGAGGAGGGGCCGCTGTACATCGGCCGGATCGGGCTGGCCGCCGACGACACCGCGACCGACCCGGCGCTGGTCGACTGGCGCGCACCCGCGGCCCGGCCGTTCTACACCGCCACCCCGGTGCACCCGCTGGGCGTCGTCCGCCGCCGGCACATCCGCACCCGGGGCCGCGCCGTCGTCCGGCTGGACGACGAGGTGCTCGACGTCGCGACCGCCGCGGGCACCGAGGGACTGCAGCTGACCGGCGAGGCGGCCCTGCTGGCCGCCGTCGGCGCCTCCCGGACCGGGCGGATGACCGACATCGTCCGCACGATCCAGGCCGAGCAGGACCGGGTCATCCGCGCCGACGCCGCCGGCGTGCTCGTCGTGCAGGGCGGCCCGGGCACCGGCAAGACCGCGGTCGCGCTGCACCGCGCCGCCTACCTGCTCTACACCCACCGCGAGCGACTGGCCCGCCGCGGCCTGCTCGTCGTCGGGCCGACGCCGACCTTCCTGCGCTACATCGCCGACGTGCTGCCCTCCCTCGGCGAGACCGGGGTGCTGCTGTCGGGGCTGGGGCAGCTGCGGCCCGGCGTCGACGCCCGCGCCGAGGAGTCGCCGGAGGCCGCGGCCGTGAAGGGCCGGCTGGACATGGTCGAGGTGCTCGAGCGGGCGGTCGCCGCGCGCTCGGTGGTCCCGGACGCGCCGGTGGAGCTGGTCCTCGACGGGACCCCGCTGCGGCTGCGCCCGGTCGACGTCGCCCGCGCCCGGCGGGGCGCGCTGAGCCGCGCGAAGCTGCACAACCTCGCCCGGCCCGAGTTCGCCCGCCGCCTCGTCGACCTGCTGACCCGGCGCTACACCGACAGGCTCGGCGAGGGCATCGAGGGCGGCCGGGACCTGCTCGGTCGCGACGACGTCGCCGCCCTGCGCGACGACGTGGCCGGCGACCCCCGCGTGCAGGCGCTGGTGCAGCGGCTGTGGCCGCGGCTGACCCCCGAGCGGTTCCTGCACGAGTTCTACGCCGACCGCGCCGCGATCGCCGCCGCCACCCCCGGCTGGAGCGACGCGGACCGGGCCCTGCTGCACCGCGACCCCGACGGTCGGGCCCCCGGGGAGTGGACGCCGGCCGACGTCCCGCTGCTGGAGGAGGCCGACGAGCTGCTGGGCACCGACGACTCCGCCGAGCGCGGCCGCGCCGGCCGCGACCGCCGCCGGCGGCTCGCCGAGGCGCAGGCCACCCTGGACCTGCTGCACGGCTCCCGCTCCACCGACGTGGAGGAGTCCGACGAGGAGTCCGAGGTGCTCGGCGCCGGGGACCTGCTCACCGCCGAGCAGCTCGCCGACCGGCAGCGCGAGCTGGACCTGCGCACCACCGCCGAGCGGGCCGCCGCCGACCGCACCTGGACGTTCGGGCACGTCGTCGTCGACGAGGCGCAGGAGCTGTCCCCCATGGCCTGGCGGCTGCTGGTGCGCCGCTGCCCCACACGGTCGATGACCGTCGTCGGCGACGTCGCCCAGACCGGCACCCTGGCCGGCGCCGACCGCTGGGCCGAGGTGCTCGACCCGCACGCCGCCGGGCTGTGGCGGCTCGAGGAGCTGACCGTCAACTACCGCACCCCGGCCGAGATCATGGCCGTGGCCGCCGACGTGCTGGCCGCCGGCGGGACCGGGCTGACCCCGCCGCGGTCGGTCCGCGACAGCGGTGAGCCGCCGTGGGCCGCGCGGGTCGAGGAGGCCGAGCTCGCCGTGCGGGCGGCCGCGTGCGCCGCGGAGTGGGCGGGGCTCGGGGGGACGCTCGCCGTGCTCGCGCCGCCCAGCCGGGTCGCGGCGGTGGCGGCCGCGCTGTCCACGGTCCTCGACGACGTCACCTCGGGCCCGGCGGCCGACTCCGCCCGGGGTCCGGTGGTCATCACGCCCACCGAGGCGAAGGGCCTGGAGTTCGACTCGGTGCTGCTGCTCGACCCGCAGGGCGTGCTCGACGAGGGGGTGCGCGGGCGCAACGACCTCTACGTCGCGCTGACCCGCGCCACCCAGCGGCTCGGCGTCCTCACCCCCGGGCCCCTGCCCGCGGAGCTCGCCCGCCTGGCCTGACCCGGGCGGGCCGCAGCGTCCTCCCCCACCGCCCGGTGTGCGGGAGGACGCTGCGCCGGCCCGTCGCCGGTGCCGTCAGCACCTGGCCCACGCCTCGTCGCGCATCCGGAGCACGATCACCCCGCACCAGCCCAGCGACAGCGCGACCAGGGCGGTGCTGAGCGAGGGCAGCCACGCGTCCGCGGCGAAGAAGACGAAGACCGTCCAGCCGACGACGCCCAGCGCGACCGGCGGGAACGGGATGGCGCCGGCCCGCCACGCGGCGACCACGGCGAGGTTCACGCCGACCACCAGGCCCAGGATCGCCGGGACCGTGATCAGCGCCGACTGCCCGTACCCGTCGGTGGTCTCGTACAGGCGCACCGCGACGTCGGCGGGCAGCTCGGTGGCGGCGGCCACCGCGGAGAAGTCGACCGAGACCACCCCCGCCAGGCCGACCCCCAGCCCGGCGGCCACCATCGCCACCATCGCCGTCCGCGGGAGCCGGCGGCGGGCCAGCCGGACCAGGGTGAGCGCCGCGGGGAGCAGCAGCAGGTAGCCGTAGTGCAGGACCACGGCCGCCCAGAGGACGGGGCCGGTGTGCTCGACGGCGGTCTGCACGTACTCGGCGTCGGTGGCGCTCTCGTAGGGGATGAGCAGGAGGCTGGCGCACACCAGGGTGCCGGAGGCGAGCAGCGACAGCCCGCCGCCGACGCGGGCGAGGCGGGTGCCGGGCGGGACGGCGCCGGGAGCCGCCCCGGCGGGGACGGCCGGACCGGCGGCCGGGTCGGTCGAGGCGGTCATGGGGTCCTCCGGGAGATCTGGATCGGTGCGCCGACGCTCCCCCGCCCCGCGTCCCCGACCCCAGGGCCCGCTGTCCCGTCCCGCCGGGAGCGCGGGTGCCGGGAGCACTCCTGCGCGGTGCGGGTCCGGTCCTGCACCGGGGCCTCCCCCGGACGGGGGAGTCCCCGGGCGACGGGGCGCGCGTCCCTGCCGCCGGGGACGCCGTCCCCGGCAGGATGTCGCCCGTGCCGGACCCCACCGCCGACCGCGCCCCCGCCGGTCCCCGCGCCTGGCTGCCCGGGGTGCTCGCCCTGACCGGCGTCCTGTGCACGCTGGTGGCCGTGGGGCTGGGCGCCTGGGCGGGCGGCACCCCCGTCTACGGCGCCGACGCCGTGATGGGCCTGCTGTACCCGCCCGTCGCCGCGCTGGTGCTGCGGCGGGAGCCGGGCAACCGCGTGGGCTGGCTGCTGCTGACCACCGCCGTCTTCGGGCCGTACCTGCTGGCCGGCCAGTACGTGCAGGGCCCCGCGGCCGAGCACGGCTGGTCCGGGCCGTTCGCCGGGTTCGCCGTCTGGCTCACCGCCTGGGGCTTCACGCCCTACTTCGTCGTCCTGGCGCTGGTGCCGCTGTTCTTCCCGACCGGCCGCCTGCCCTCGCCGCGCTGGCAGCCGTTCGCGCGGGTGCTCGTCGGCGCCGTGGTGCTCACCGTGCTCGCCACGATGGTGCGCGGCAGCTCCGACTTCACCGAGGCGGTCGCCAACCCGCTGTCGGTGACCTCCTCGCTGGTGCCCGAGTACGTGCTGCGCGTCGGCTCGCAGGTCACCTTCCTGCTCGGCGCCCCCGCCGGCGTGGTCGCGCTGGTGCTGCGGATGCGCCGCTCCCGCGGCGTCGAGCGGACCCAGCTGCAGTGGCTGACCCTCGGCGTCGCCGCGCTGGTGCTGTGCACGCTGGGCTCCTTCGTCGTCGAGGCCACGCCCGTGACCGACGTCGTCTTCGCGCTCGGGTTCGCCGCGGTGCCGGTCAGCGTCGGGATCGCCGTGCTGCGCCACGGCCTGTTCGACGTGGGCCCCGTGGTGAGCCGCGCGGTGGTGTTCACCGTGCTGTCGGTGCTGCTGCTGGTCGCCTACGCCCTGTTCGTCGCGGCGGTCGGTGAGATCAGCGCCGGGGAGCGGCGGATCGCCGTCGCCGCGGCGGCCGGGGCGGCGCTGGCCGCCGCGGCCGGCTGGGAGCGGGCGCAGCGCGCGGTCGAGCGGCTGCTGTACGGCGAGCGGCGCGACCCGCTCGCGCTGGCCACCCGTGTCGGCGACAGCCTGGACCTGGCGGCGGCGCCGGCCGAGGCCCTCGACGCGCTCGCCGAGGAGGTGCGCCGCGGCCTGCGGCTGCCGCGGGTGCAGATCGCGCCCGCCGACCCGCGCCTGCCCACCGCCACCGCGACCGGCCCCGGCCGAGACGACGGCGACGTGACCGTGCTGCCGCTGACCTCGCTGGGCTCGGCCGTCGGCGAGCTGCGGGTGACCCACCGCTACCCGGGCGAGCGGTGGCGGCGCACCGAGCGCAGCGCCTTCGCCGACGTCGCCCGCCGCGCCGCCACCCTGGTGTGGGCCGCCGAGCTGGTCGTCGACCTGCAGGCCAGCCGCGAGCGGATCGTCGCCGGCCGCGAGGAGGAGCGCCGCCGCCTGCGCCACGACCTGCACGACGGCGTCGGTCCCGAGCTGGCCGGCATGGCGCTGCAGCTGGAGCGGCTGGCCGGCCGGCTTGGCGGCAACGAGGAGGCCGCGGCGATCGCCGGGCGGCTGCGCGACCAGATGCGCCGCACCGTGGCCGCGGTCCGGCGCGCGGTCGACGACCTGCGCCCGCCGGCCCTCGACGAGCTGGGCCTGGTCGGGGCGCTGCGGGAGCACGTGGCCGCCTACCGGCTGACCCTCGCGACCGCGGACGGCGCCCTGCCCGGGCCCGACGACGGCGAGGCCGGGGTGAGCGTGGTCGCCGACGAGCTGCCGCCGCTGCGGGCCGCCGTCGAGGTCGCCGCCTACCGGATCGCCACCGAGGCGGTCGCCAACGCCGTCCGGCACGCCGGGGCGACCCGCTGCCGGGTCCGCCTGGCCGTGACCGGCGACGTCCTCGCCGTCGAGATCGCCGACGACGGCCGCGGCATCGACCCCGGCGCGGTCGCCGGCGTCGGGTCCACGAGCATGCGCGAGCGCGCCGCCGAGGTCGGCGGCAGCCTCGAGATCCAGTCCGCACCCGGCGAAGGGACCACCGTGCGCACCCGACTCCCGCTGGCCACGACCGGGGCGGCGCAGCCGTGACCGCGCCCATCCGCGTGCTGGTCGTGGACGACCACCCGGTCTACCGGGACGGCGTGGCCGACGCGCTCGGCGACGAGCCGGACGTCGACGTCGTCGGCACCGCCGCCGACGGCGAGGCCGCCGTGGCCGCCGCCGCGCAGCTGCGGCCCGACGTGGTGCTGATGGACCTGCGCATGCCCGGAGCCGGCGGCGTCCCGGCGACGGCGCGGATCGCCGCCGCGCAGCCGGAGGTGGCCGTGGTCGTGCTGACCATGAGCGACGACGACGACTCGGTGTTCGCCGCCCTGCGCGCCGGCGCCCGCGGGTACCTGCTCAAGGAGTCCGAGGCCGCCGACATCGCCCGTGCGGTGCGGGCGGCCGCCCGGTCGGAGGCGGTCTTCGGGCCGCGGATCGCCGACCGCGTGCTGGCGTTCTTCGCCTCGTCGCGGGCCCGCTCGACCGCGGTCCCGTTCCCCGAGCTCACCGACCGCGAGCGCGAGGTCCTCGACCTGGTCGCGCACGGGCTGCCGAACGCCGCGATCGCCGCGCGGCTGTTCCTGTCGGAGAAGACGGTCCGCAACCGGGTGTCCGACGTCCTGGCCAAGCTGCACGCAGCCAGCCGCGCCGAGGCCGTCGCCCTGGCCCGCGACGCCGGTCTGGGGCCCGCGCCCGCGGGCTGAGCGCCGCCGGTCAGCCCGCGCGCGGCGGGCGGGGACGGCGGGCCGCCGGCCCCCGACCCGCCGGCATCCGCGGTGCCGGTGCCCGCCGGGCTGCGGTCAGCTCCACGACGGCCACGCCGGCGCCGGCCAGCACCAGGCCGACCACGCCCCAGAGGACGAGCGACACCCCCGCCGTCGTGGCCTGCACGCTCTCGGCGGTGACCAGGCCGACGAGGAGCACGAGCAGGGACACCGCCGCACCGATCGCCGCGATCCACCGGCTCACCCAGCCACCTCCTCCGTCGTGCGGGCCGGTCCGCGCCGGGTCCGCGTCGTCGGGGGCCACGGTCCCCCGCCCCCGGCGGCCCGTCCAACTCCGCGGGGCGCGCGTCGGTGGGGTCCTCGCGGACCGTGAGGGACCGGCCACCCAGGTGACACGGCTCAGCCGCGGACGCGCAGCACGACGCCGCTGGCCGGGCGGGCGGGGATGCGGCGCAGCGAGATGCTCAGGTCCTGTTCCGGCGCCTCGGCGTCCAGCCGCGCCAGCCGGACGGCGAGCGCCGACAGCAGGCCGACGGTGATCCGCTCACCGGGGCAGCGGTGGCCCGTCCGCGGGTCGCCGCCGCCCTGCGGGACCAGCTCGAACGCGCCGATCGAGCGGTCGAGGAAGCGCTCGGGCCGGAACGCGTAGGGCTCGGGCCACAGGTCGGGGTCGTGGTTGGTGCCCCACAGGTCCAGCAGGACCATCGAGCCGCGCGGGATCCGCTCGCCGTCCCACTCCACGTCCCGGGGTGCGCGGCCGCCGATGAAGGGCGCGAACGGGTAGAAGCGGCGGACCTCGTGCGCCCACGCCTCGGCGAACGCCGGGTCCCCGGAGGCCAGCCGCTCGCGGTGCTGCGGCCAGCGGGTCAGCGCGTGCCCGGAGAACGCGACGAACCAGGTCACCGCCGTCGTGGGGCGGATGACGTTGAGCAGCTCCACGGCCGCGACGCGGGGGTCCAGGAGCTCGCCGTCGGCGTCGCGGTGGTGGACGACGACGTCGACGGCCGAGCCCGCCGGCACCTCGCGGCGTCCGGCGCGCACGTCCTCGACCAGCACCGCCAGCTCCGCCTCGCGCCTTCCGCGGGCCCGTCGGGCACGCCAGTGCCGCGGGCCGCCGGTGGCGAAGCCGTCGACCATCGCCAGCAGGTCGCGCGCGAGGGCGGGCACCTGCTCGTCGGCGACGGGGATGCCCGCCCAGCGGCTGACCGCCCCAGCCAGGACCTCCGCGGCCTCGTCGAGGAGCACGATCTCGCGGCCGGTCCAGCCGGCGGCGGCGTCGTCCCAGGCCCGCGTCGTGCCCTCGACCAGCGAGGCGACCCGGTCGCCCATGAGCAGCGCCACGAACATCGCCTTGCGGACCCGGTGCTGGTCGCCGTCGAGGGTGTGGACGGCGCCCTTGCCGAACAGCGTGCCCTGGACCGGCTCGGGGAGGGCGTGCGAACGCAGGACGTGCGCCTCGTCGTAGAGGAAACGCCCCGCGTCGGGGCCCACGATGCCGGTCGCCGGCAACCCACCGAGGCGGACGGCCACGGTGCGCCGACGTCGGGCGCGGCGCGCGTCGGGCAGCCACCCGTAGCCCTTGGCGAACAGCAGAGGCGAGTTCTCGAGGCGCATGAGGTGCCCCCTGCCCACGGCGTCGTGCGCTGACACGGATACGGCCTCACGGCGTCCCTTCAAGCCCGTCCGCGATCTGTGGACAGCGCTCTGGGCTGGGGATTCATGTCGCCGACGATGCCTTGAGCCGGTATGATCGAACACGTGTTCGAGGCGTTCGGGAGGCGGGATGGGTGAGCTGCGGTCGGCGCTGGACGCCCTCGCCGACCTCGACCTCGACGACCTGCCCGACGGGCTGCTGCTCGACCACGTCCGTGAACTGGTGGCGGCATCCCACCGGCTGGAGGCGCAGGTGACCCGGGCGGTGCGCCGGGCCGACGTCCGCTCGGCGACCGAGCACGACGGCGCGGCGACGGCGAGGGCGTGGCTGCGCGGGATCGTGCGGCTGTCGGGCTCGGCCGCCGGGCGCCTGGTCGCGCAGGGGCGGGCGCTGGAGCAGCTCCCGGCCACCGAGCGAGCCTTCGCCGACGGGGTGATCGGCGCCGACCAGGTGGAGCTGATCGCCCAGATCGTGAAACCGGCGCACCTGCAGCTCGCCGAGGCCCAGGGCATCGACGTGCCCGCGGTCGAGACCGCGCTGGTCGAACTGGCGTGCCGGGGGACGCACCGGGACCTGCAGCAGGCAGTCGGGATGTATCTGGCCCAGCTGGACCCCGACGGGCCCGAGCCCGACCCCACCGAGGACCGCGCCCTCACCCTCGTCCAGCACCCCGACGGCAGCTGGACGGTCGGCGGCACCCTCGACGCGATCGGCGGGGAGAAGGTCGCCACCGCACTCGAGTCGATCGCCGCCGCCGGCCGCTACGCCGCCGACAGCCGCACCCGCGCCCAGCGCACCGGCGACGCCCTCGTGCAGCTGGCCGACCTGGCGCTGGCATCGGGTGATCTGCCGGTACTGCGCACCGTCAAGCCGCACGTCATCGTCACCGTCGGCCTCGAAGACCTGCTGGACCCGGCCACCGGACCGGCCGCCGCCGACACCGGCCTGCGCGCCACTCTGTCGGCCGCCCGCGCCCGCTGGATCGCCTGCGACGCCACCGTCACCCGCATCGTCCTCGACCCCGACGGACTCCCCCTCGACGTGGGCCGCAGCCAGCGCATCGTCCCCGCCCACCTCCGCAAGGCCGTCGAACACCGCGACGAGCACTGCGTGTTCGCCGGTTGCGCGGCCCCGCGGTGGTACTGCGACGTCCACCACGTCGTCGAGTGGATGTTCGGCGGGCAGACGTCCCTGGAGAACTCCGCGCTGCTCTGCGAACGCCACCACACCAACGTCCACCACGGCTACCGCATCGAACGCGACGACGGCGCACCACCAGGCCGGCGCTGGCGCACCTACCGCCCCGACGGCACCGAGATCGTCATCGCCGCGCCGCTCCGCGCCTGAGCGCAGCACCCCGCCCACCCCACGACCGGCACCCCGCGACCGACCTGGACGCGGGGAGACCAGCGCGCCCGGAGGCCACCTCCCGACGTGGACACGGGCAGCCGTCGGCGACGCTCCTCCCCCTCTGCCGGTCCACGGCGTGTCCGGTCCCCCGGCCGGCGACCGTCACCCGCGCGACGTGTGCCCTGGGGTGGGCCGGGGGTCCACACCCGGCCGCTCCTGCGGGTCACCGGGACAGCAGCCCCGCTGGCCGCTGACCCGCGCTCGGCGGGCACAGCACTCTGGCCCTCCGGTCGCGGGGGTCAGCCGGCACCGAGGATCTCTCTCGGGTCGAAGGTCACGCGGATGCGCGCGATCCGCCCACCCGAGACGTGCATCCAGTTGGCCACCGGGTGGGCGGGGCGACCGTCGTCCGCAGCTCGAACCAGGTGAGCACGTCGTCGCCGTCAGCCCAGCGCCGGACCACGACGACGTCGTCGAGCACCTGCGCCATCCCGAGCAGGCCGGCGACGCACTCGTCGGCACCCTGGGCCGTCCCCAGCGGGCCGGCGAAGTCGGCGTCGGGAGCGAGCACCGACCGCAGGCCCGCCTCGTCGCGCGCAGCCCACGAGCGGAAGTAGGCGTCGGCCAGGTCGGTGGGAGTCGTCGGGGCATTGGTCGCGGTCACGTCGTCCTCCTGTGCGTCGGGATCGGCTCTCCCCTCCACCGTGCGACGCGAAGGTCCAGAAGTCCAAGACACATCGGTGCCCGCTCCCATAACCTCTCATGGTGGAACTCCAACAGCTCCGCTATGCCGTGGCCGTCGCCGACGAGCGCAGCTTCACCGCGGCCGCCGCCCGGGAACGGGTGGCCCAGCCGGCCGTCAGCGCCGCGATCCGGCGACTGGAACGCGAGCTCGGCCTGCAGTTGTTCGAGCGCGGCCGGCACGGCGCCCGGCCCACCGCCGCCGGGACGGCGGTCCTGGCGCGGGCCCGGGAGACGCTGGCCGCCGCCGAGGCGGTGCGGACGGCGGCCGGCGAGCTGACCGGCCTGCTGACCGGCCGCGTCACGGTGGGCATGGTCGTCGGCTGCGTGTCCGAGGTGCTGGCCGACCTGCTCGCCGACTTCGCCCGGACCGCCCCCGCCGTCGAGGTCGTGCTCGTCGAGGGGACCAGCGCCGACCTGCTCGGCGGGCTCGCCGACGGGACCCTCGACCTGGCCTGGGTGGGCCGCGCCGACGCCCCACCCCCCGGTGTGACGACCGCGGTCCTCTACGAGGAGGACCAGGTCGCCGTGGTCGCCCCCGGTGACCCGCGCTCCCGAGACCCGCTGCCGGTGGCGGAGCTGGCCGCGCGGCGGCTGGTCGCGCTGCCCCGCGGCACCGGCGGGCGGACGGCGCTGGAGGCGGCCTGCGCCCGGGTCGGGACGACGCCCACGGTGGCGCTGGAGGCCACCGGCCTGGAGATGGTGCTGCGGCTGGCCGCGCGCGGTCTCGGCACCGGCGTGGTGCCGGCCTCGGTCGCGGCGGCCGCGACCGTCGACGTGCGGGTGCTGGCGATCGAGCCGCCCGTGCGCTCGCGGATCGAGCTGGCGTGGCGGGCCGGTGGGCCGCCGTCCCCGGCGGGGCGGGAACTGGTCCGGGTCGCCCGGGACCACGTGGCCCGGGCGCGCGACGGGAGGTCGGACCCCTAGAGGCCCGGGCGCGCGACGGGAGGCCGGGGCCCCGAGGCCCCGGGCCGGGGTCCTAGAGGCCCGAGCCGCACCCGCCGCCGGAGCACGCGCAGCCGCCGCACCCGGCGGGCTTCTGCGGCGGCAGCGGACGGGCGGCGGCGGCCCGCAGCCCGGTGGAGCCGGTCACGAGCACCACGCCGAACACCCCGACGGCCAGCGCCGCGACGAGAGTGGCACCGTCCCGGGCGCGGTCCCAGTCGGCCGCCAGCCCGGTGACCCCGAGCAGGACGGTCACCAGCACCGACCAGACGAGGGCGACGAGGCCCCCGCGACGGGCGACCCCGCCCCGCGCGAGCAGGGCGAGGCTGACGGCCAGCAGGCCCACCGGCGCGCCGACCAGCAGCACCCAGCCGGCGAGCGTCCCGGGCACCGCGGCGACGGCCAGCGCCGCCACGCCGGCCACGGCGGTGGCGGCACCCACCCCGCGCACCCGGCGGTCCAGGCCCGCGCGGCCGGCGCCGGCGAGGAGCACCCCGCCGCGGACCGCGGCGAACAGGCCGAGCGCCCCGAGCAGCAGCCGGGCGCCGCCGGCGTCCCAGAAGGCGGAGACGACCGCGACGGCGACCAGGGCCACGCCCAGCGCCAGCCAGCGGGGCCAGGCCCGCCGGGCCACCTCCGGGTCCGCCTGCACCGTCGCCGTCGCCACACCGCTCGCCACGGACCCAGTGTCCCCCACGCCCGGTCCACGACGGCTCGCCGGGCGCCGTGATCTCCGTTGTGCCATCTTCGTGCCGCACGGGGCGGAGGACAGGGGTGCCGGGATGAGCGTCGGGTCGCCGATGAGCGCCGCCGACCGGGCGGGTGGGAGCGACGGGCTGGAGAACGCGGCGCGCGTCGGTCTGGTGGCCTACGGCGTCGTCCACCTGCTGATCGCCTGGCTGGCCCTGCAGCTGGCGTGGGGAGGGGGCGGCGGCTCGGCCGACCAGTCGGGGGCCATGGCCACCCTCGCCGACTCCCCCGTCGGCACCCCGCTGCTGTGGCTCGTCGCGATCGGGATGATCGCCCTGGCCGCGTGGCAGCTCGCCGAGGTGCTGCGCTGGCGGCACGGGCTCACCGGCTCCGGGGAGGCCCGCAAGAAGGCCCTCGGCAGGACAGCGAAGTCGGTGGCCAAGGCGGTCGTCTACGTGGCGCTCGCCGTCCTGGCGATCCGCTTCGCCACCGGGTCGGGCAGCTCCAGCGGCCAGCAACAGCAGCAGACCACGGCCGGCGTCCTCGGCTGGCCCGGCGGCCGGTGGTGGGTGAGCCTGGCCGGGCTGGTGCTCGTCGGCGTCGGGGTCTACCACGTCTACAAGGGCGTCTCGCGGCGCTTCCTCAAGCAGATCGACCTCGCCTCCGCCTCACCGGGCGCCCGGCGGCTGGTCGAGCGGGTCGGCCTGGTCGGCTTCCCGGGCAAGGGAGTCGCCCTCGGCCTCGTCGGGGGCCTGCTGGTGTACGCCGCGGTCACGTTCGACCCGGAGAAGGCCAGCGGGCTCGACGGCGCGCTGCGCACCGTCCTCGACGCCCCCTTCGGCCAGGTGCTGCTGACCCTGGTCGCGCTCGGCATCGCCGCGTTCGGCGTCTTCTGCCTGATCCGCGCGCGCTACCCCGAGCGCACCTAGGAGCGCTCCGGCCGTTCCGGTTCGCGGGGACGGCGGCGCGGTACTGGACGCGGGTGCCGTCCCCCCGTGCCCTGCTCGACCGCGTCGGCGGCGCGGTCGCCCGGGCCCGGGCGGTCACCGACCACCCGGTGCTGCGGGCCTCCGCCCGCGGCGGGCTGGTCGCCTACGGCGTGCTGCACCTGCTCATCGCCTGGCTCACCGTGCAGGTGGCGCGCGGGGTCGGGGCCGCCGACGCCGACCAGACCGGCGCCCTGCGGACGGTCGCGGACGGGCCGGGCGGGCGGGTCCTGCTGTGGGCGGTCGGGCTGGGCCTGCTGTCGCTGGCGCTGTGGCAGGCCGGGGAGGTGCTGCTGTGGTGGCGCGGCCTGCTCGACCCGGCCCGCCGGGTGCGCACCGCCCTGGTGTGCGCGAAGTGCTTGGTCAAGTCGGCGGTCTACGCCGTCCTCGGGGTCACCGGCCTGCTGTTCGCCGCGGGTGCCGGCTACGAGGCCGACGAGCGCCTGCAGGAGCTCACCGGCGACACGCTCGAGGTCCCCGGGGGCGCGGTCGCGGTGGGCGCGGTCGCCGTCGTCGTCGCCGCGGTCGGCCTCTACACCGTCGCGCGCGGGGTCACCGGCGGGTTCATGCGCGACATCGACCTGCCCGCCGCGCCCGACCAGTGGGAACCGGTCATCGAGGTCGTCGGCCGGGTCGGGTACCTCGCCAAGGGCGCCGCGTTCGTGCTGGTCGGCCTCCTGCTCTGGCGGGCGGCGAGCTCCGCCGACGTGTCCACCGCGACCGGGCTGGACGGCGCGATGACCACGATGGCGGGGGTGGCGGGCGGCCCGTGGCTGCTCGGGGCGGTCGCCGCCGGCTTCGCGGCGTTCGGGCTGTACGCGCTGGCCCGCGCCCGCTATCCCGACCGCGACCCGTCGTCCTGACCCGCGGGCGGGCGACCGGGCACCCGTGCGCGGTGCAGGGGTGCCCGGTCGCCCCGGCGATCAGGTGCGGGGGCCGCCGGCCACGTAGACGACCTGGCCGGACACGAAGCCCGCGCCCTCGCTGACGAAGAACGAGACGGTGTGGGCGATGTCCTCGGGCAGCCCGCCCCGGGCCACCGGGATCGCCGCGGCACGCTCGGCCACGTACTCGTCCCAGTCCCGGCCGATGCGCTCGGCGGTCGCCTTGGTCATCTCGGTCTGGATGAAGCCGGGGGCGATGCAGTTGGCGGTGACGCCGAACTTGCCCAGCTCGATCGCGAGGGTCTTGGTGAAGCCCTGCAGGCCGGCCTTCGCCGCGGCGTAGTTGGCCTGGCCGCGGTTGCCCAGCGCCGAGGTCGACGACAGGTTGACGATCCGGCCCCACGTGGCGTCGATCATGTGCTTCTGGGCCGCGCGGGTCATGAGGAACGAGCCGCGCAGGTGCACCGCCATGACCAGGTCCCAGTCGGACTCGGTCATCTTGAACAGCAGGTTGTCGCGGGTGACGCCCGCGTTGTTGACCAGCACCACGGGCGGGCCGAGCTCGGCGGCGACGCGGTCGACGGCGGCCTGCACCTGCTCGGCGTCGCTGACGTCGGCGCCGACGGCGAGCGCGCGGCCGCCGGCGGCCTCGATCGCGGCGACGGTGCCCGCGGCCGCCGACTCCTCGAGGTCGACCACGGCGACGGCGAAGCCGTCGGCGGCCAGGCGCTGGGCCGTGGCCGCACCGATGCCTCGGGCGGCGCCGGTCACGATCGCGACGCGCTGGGACGACTCACTCATGCGTACTCCTCGGAGGACGGGGACGGGACGACGGCGAGCCCAGGTGGAGGGACCCGCGGCGAGGGGTGGGCGGCGGCGCGACCCGGCATCAGGCGCGCTCGAACAGCGCGGCCAGCCCCTGACCGCCGCCGATGCACATGGTCTCCAGGCCGTAGCGGGCCTCGCGGCGCGCCATCTCGCGGGTGAGCGTGGCGAGGATGCGGCCGCCGGTGGCACCGACCGGGTGGCCGAGGGAGATGCCCGAGCCGTTGACGTTGACCCGCTCGAAGTCCTTCTCCACCAGACCCCACTCGCGCGTCACGGCGAGCACCTGGGAGGCGAAGGCCTCGTTCAGCTCGATCAGGTCGACGTCGGCCAGGGTGACCCCGGCCAGGGCGAGGGCCTTGGCCGTGGCGGGCACCGGGCCGATGCCCATGGTCTTCGGCGGCACGCCGGCCACCGCCCACGAGACGAGGCGGGCCAGCGGGCGCAGCCCGAGCTCGGCGGCCTTCTCCGGGGTGGTGACGACGCAAACGGCGGCGCCGTCGTTCTGCCCGCTGGCGTTGCCGGCGGTGACCGTGGCCTCGTCGTCCTGGCGGCCCATGATCGGACGCAGCTTGGCGAGGGTCTCCACGTTCGCGTCGGGGCGGATGTGCTCGTCGCGGTCGACGACCGTGTCGCCCTTCCGGCCCTTGACCGTCACCGGCACGATCTCCTCGGCGAACCGGCCGGCCTCGGTGGCGGCGGCGGCCCGCTGGTGGCTGCGGACGGCGAACTCGTCCTGCTCCTCGCGGCTGATGCCGTACTCGCGGCGCAGGTTCTCCGCGGTCTCGATCATGCCGCCGGGCACCGGGTGGTGGACGCCGCCGGCGGTGACCCGGCCGCGGGCCAGGCCGTCCTGCAGCAGCACGCCCGGCCCGGCCTTGACGCCCCAGCGCATGGCCGTGGAGTAGAACGGCGCGTTGCTCATCGACTCGGCGCCGCCGGCCAGCACCAGGTCGGCGGCGCCGGTCTGGACCGACATGGCGGCGTAGAGAACCGCCTGCAGGCCGGAGCCGCAGCGGCGGTCGATCTGCAGGCCCGAGGCGGTGACCGGCAGGCCGGCGTCCAGGGCGGCGACGCGGCCGATCGCCGGCGCCTCCATGGTCGGGTAGCAGTGGCCGAGCAGGACGTCGTCCACCGACTCCGGCGGCAACCCGGTGCGCTCCATCAGCGCCCGGATGACGGTGCTGGCCAGGTCCTGCACGGGGACGTCGCGCAACAACCCGCCGAACCCTCCCACCGGCGTCCGCAGGGGCTCACAGATGACGGCGTCGCGCACGGGGACCTCCTCGACGAGGCGACGCACCCGGCCGCCTGGACGCCCCGAAGTCTCCCCCGTGGGGGCGGGCGGCGCCGCAGGGACCCCCTCGCCGCCCGGTGGTCAGGCGGCGCCGGCGCCCGCGCCGGGGGCCACCTGCTCGACCGCGAGCACCTCGGCCAGCCCGGTGACCTGGATGGGGCGCAGGACGGCGCGGGTGGCGACGAGGACCCGCAGGCGCGTGCCGGCCCGGCCGGCGCGCCCGTGCGCGGTGACCAGCGCGTGCAGGCCGGCGGAGTCGAGGAAGGTGACCTCGGTCAGGTCGACGACGACCTCGGCCGGCGCGTCGTCGAGCACGCCGTCCAGGGACTCGGTCAGGCGGGGCGCGGTCGAGCAGTCGACCTCGCCGGCGACGTGGACGCGCGCACCGGACTCGCTGCGCGAGGTGGTGACGGCGATGAGCTCGGTGACGGGGGGTGGGCCGGTCCGGTCCTGGGACACGAGACGCCTCTCGGAGGGGCGGGCCCGTACGGAGAACCACGGGCCCGGAGGGTCGTGGTGCGGCGAGGAGCTCGAGGGTGGCGCAGCGGCTGGCTGGTGAACCGCGTCCCGCACGCTACGGACAGGCCGCAGTGGTGACAAGGGAGAGGAGGTGCCGGTCACCTCACCGTCGCCGGCCGGACACCGGCCCGACCCGGGCGATACTGGTCCTCGTGCGCAGACGACTGGTCCCCGGGGCCCTGGTGTGGGCCGTCGCCACCGCGGCGGCCTTCCTCCTCCTCGACCCCGTCGTCGGTGCCGCCGTGGCGGTCTTCGGGGGCGCCCTCGTCGCCCTCGTCGTGACCGCGGCCGACTGGGACCAGCACTCCAGCTACGAGCAGCGGGAGGACGAGCGCGCCCGGAGGCGCAAGCAGAAGTGGGAGCGCGACGCCGGCAAGCGGGCCCGCGACCGCGCCCGGTGGGAGGCCCACCAGGCGCGCCAGGCGCAGCGGACCGACGGCGGCGGCACGGCCTGAGCACGGCCTGAGCGCGCGGATCCACGGGCGGCTCCCGACCGGCGCCGGCGGTCTGCGGTAAATCGGTGGCGCGCGCACGGCGGCGTCCCTAACGTCTGCGCCATGCGTTCCTGAGCCCCCCGGCACGTCCCCGCGGGTCGAGCACCGCTCCCCGCCGTCGCGTCCCCGCGCCGCCGTCCTGCCCGTCGTGGCACCGCGGCGCCCCCGCAC
Source organism: Blastococcus sp. SYSU D00695 (assembly GCF_054050555.1). Lineage (NCBI taxonomy): Bacteria > Bacillati > Actinomycetota > Actinomycetes > Geodermatophilales > Geodermatophilaceae > Blastococcus > Blastococcus sp. SYSU D00695. The sequence continues at coordinate 37,235 of NZ_JBJGZP010000010.1, forward strand.
CCGGGGCGCGTCCTCCGCTCCCGTACCCGGTCGCCGGCTGCCCGCGCTCCGGCGCGCACCTCCCTGGAGGTCCCCTTGTCACGCCCGCTGCACGCCCTCCCGCCCGCCGCCGTCCCCGCCCGCGACGCCCTGCCCGCCGCCGAGGTGGGGGACTTCGAGCGGCTGGTCCACGCGGTGGTGTCGGCGCCCTCGCCCGCCCTCGGGCCGGTGCTGCGCGCCCAGCTGCCCGGCGGTGCCGGCGTCCGCTGGCTGGCCGCGGCCGGCCTGCCCCCGACCGCCCGCGTGGCCGCGCTCGCCACCGACCAGTGGCTGTCGCTGTTCCGCTGCTGGCAGTCGGCCGGGCGGGTGCCCACCGGAGCCCCCGGCGGACGGCGCGGCGGCGGCCGGCCGTCCCCGCACGGCCACGCCCCCGGCGCGCACGCGATCCCGCGCTGGCAGTAGACCCGCTACCGAGGGACACCCCGCCGGCCCCCGCGGCCGGCGGGGTGCTCGCGCGCTCAGGTCCCGACGCCGTCCTCCGCGGCCAGCGCGTCCGCCCGGTCCGGCTCGGCGAACGCCTCGGCCAGCGCCTGCCGCAGCGGCCACGCGCCCGACCGCCAGGCCAGGGCCCGGCCCAGCGCGCCGGGACTGCCGTCGACGGCGTCGCGCTCCTCCCCCGGCCACCACGCGACCGCGCGGCCGCGGACGGTCGGCCGGTCGTGGACGGCGACCTCGCCCGCCAGCTCCGGCAGCCCCAGCCGGGCCGCGGCCACCCCGGCCCCGGGCAGGTCGGCCCACCGCGCCACCCGGGCGGGCGCGCCCTGGACCGCCCCGGACAGCTCCTCCCCGGCCAGCGGGAGGTCCAGCAGGTCGGCGACCGCCCCGGGCGCCCCGCCGGCCGGCACCAGCGGCCCGTCGGCCAGTGGGTACAGCCACGGCACGTCGAGGACCAGCACCCGCTCCCGGTCGGGATCGGCGACCCGCGCCGGGCCCACCCGCACCCGCGCCGGCGGCGCGACGTCGAGGCCCGCCAGCGCCGCGGCCAGCCGGGCGTAGACCGTCCGGAGCACGTCCGGCCGCACCGTCCGGTCCGGGTCCCCCAGCCGGTCGAGCAGGTCGATCGCGGCGTCCGGGTCGGCGAGGACGTCGTCCACCGTGACCGCGGGGGCCAGCAGGTCGAGCACGGCCGGCGCGGCCTGCGCCGGTTCGTACAGTCCCTGTAACTCCGTGCTGCCCGGCGCCCGCAGGCGGTCGGGACGGCGCCCGTCCAGGACCGGACGGGTGCGCAGCCACCAGCGCAGGTACCCGGGGACGGCGGTGCCCGCGAACCGGACGTCGGCCCGCACGTCCGCCGGGAGCGCGGCGAGCAGCGGCAGCGCCCGTGGCCAGTCGGCGACCAGCTCCAGGTCCCGGACGGCGGTCACCGGCGGCCACACCGGCGGGCCGCTCCCCGCGGGCAGCCGGTCGAGGACGGCGTCCGCCCACTCCCGCGCCCCGTCGACGTCCAGGTCGTCGGGGTCCTCGGCGCGGACGACGGCGAAGGTGTCCAGCACCCCGGCCGCGCGCAGCACGGCCGGGTCGTGCTCCGCCGCGACCGCCGGGTCCAGCGCCCCCAGCGACCCCGGCGCCAGCACCGCGGCCAGCGGCGCGCCGGGCAGCAGCAGGTCACCGGCGGGCGCCCAGCCCCCGGCGGCGTCGGGCAGGGCGAGCTCGGCCAGCCACGGCAGCGCGCCGGGCGCGGGGCGGGCGGCGGCCACCAGGGCGAGCACGGCGGCCGCCCGCCCCGCGGGGTCCCCGCCGGCGTCCTCGGCCGCGTCCAGCGAGTCCTCCACCGCGGCGCGGACGGCGGGGTGGTCCAGGACCTGCGCGGCGGTGGCCGGCCGGGCGCCCAGCCGCTCGAGCAGCCGCCGGGCCGCGGCCGGCGCCGCCACCTCCGGGGAGGCCAGCGGCAGCCGCAGCGGGTCCAGCCCGGTCGCCGGCAGGCCGGGCCCCGGCAGCAGCACCCCGGCGGCGCGGGGGGCGGTGCGCCCGTCGGCCAGCGGCACCGGCAGGGCGCCGAGCTCGCCGGCGTCGAGCCCGTCCAGGGCCTCGTACAACCGCGCCCACCACCGCGGCGGCCGGTCCACCCCGGTGACGGCCTCGGCGACCGCCGCCGTGCCGACGCGGCGCATGCCGAGCGCCGCCAGCGCCGGCGCGGCGGCCCGACCCGACCAGGCGTCGGGCAGCAGCCCGGGCACGACGCCGGCCAGCGCCGCGACCCGCCCGGGGGCGGGCTCGGCCAGCACGGCGGCCCGCCCGGGCGGCTGCCGGGACCCCGGCTCCCCGGCGACCGGCAGCCAGGCGCCGTCGCGCAGCCGGTCGAGCACCGCACCGCCCAGCGCCGCGTCGAGCTCGGCGGCGGCCAGCCCCACCCGCGGGACGAGGGCCAGGACCGCGGCGTCACCGTCCTCGGCGAGCGCGGCGACCAGGTCGGCGTAGGCGTCGGCCGCCACCCGGACGAGCAGGTCGGTCACCGGGCCGGGCAGGACGTGCCGGCGGTCGGGACCGAGCGGCAGGGGCGCGAGCAGCCGGGCGGGCAGGGACAGGGGCTCGTCGCTCGGGGTCGGGGCGTGCACGACCTGCGGCAGCGGGAGCGGCACCGGGCGGCCGTCGTCGTCCAGCGGCACGGCCCAGGTGGCGGCGGCGCGGCGGCGGTCGCGGTCCTCGACGGCGCGGTCGTCCCGGAGGTCGTCGGGCAGCTCGGCGGAGCGCTCGGCCAGCCGCCACGTCGTCGTCCGGCCGCCGTCGGTGAGCCGGGCGGTGTCCCCGTCGCGGGCGCACGCCAGCAGCCGGGACGCGCCGTCGACCACCACCTCCACCTCCGCCAGGCCCGGCAGGGCCAGCAGCAGCTCGGCGGTCAGGCCGTCCAGGGCCGCCCGCACGGCGGCGCGGGCACCGGCGCGCAGCGGCAGCACCACCTCGGTGGCGAACCCCTCCGGCGGGGCGCCGACGTCCGGCCAGGGCAGGCGCAGCACCGGCACGCCGCCGTCCCGGCGGGCGACCTCGGCGGCGAGCGCGGGGACGGCGGTCACCGCCGCCCGGGTCGCGGCGGCGCCGAAGCGGACCCCGCCGGTCGTGGAGAGCACCGCCGGCTCGTCGCAGACCGCGAGGACGGCGGCGAACCCGACGCCGAAGCGGCCGACGCTGCCCGGCTCGTCCCGCTTCGCCGACGCGCGCAGCGTGGCCAGGCCCTCGACGCCGGCCGCGTCCAGCGGGGCGCCCGTGTTGGCCGCCCGGAGCACCTCACCCGCCGGGCCGGGAGCCAGCTCCAGGCGCAGCCGGCCGGGGACGCCGGCGCGGGTGGCGGCGTCGGCGGCGTTCTGCGCCAGCTCGACCAGCAGCCGGTCCCGGTAGCCGCCGCGGACCAGGTCCTCCTCGGCGTTGGCGTCCTCCCGGAAGCGGGCGGGCGACGCCGACCACGCGGCCAGCACCCGCTCCCGCAGCGCGGCCGTGGCGAAGACGTCGGGGCGGGCGTCGGGCACGGTCGCCAGCATCGCAGCGGGACGGGTGAGGGCCGGTCCGGCCCGGGTATCCCCGCGGGGTGACCGCCCCCGCGCCCTCCCTCGCCTCGGCCATCGACCTCTCGCAGTACCGGCTCAAGGCCCTGCCCGACGTCGACTCCGACGAGGACTGGGACGACGACGGCGAGCTGTACGGCCCCGACGGGCGCCGGGTGGAGACCTGGCGGGAGGACTACCCGTACACCGAGCGGCTGCCCCGCCCCGACTACGAGCAGGAGAAGCGCCGGCTGCAGATCCAGCTGCTCCGCTTCCAGTACTGGGTCAAGGAGACCGGCCAGCAGGTCGTCGTGGTGTTCGAGGGCCGCGACGCCGCCGGCAAGGGCGGCACGATCAAGCGGTTCACCGAGCACCTCAACCCGCGCGGCGCGCGGGTGGTCGCGTTGGACAAGCCCTCGGAGCGCGAGCAGAGCCAGTGGTACTTCCAGCGCTACGTGCAGCACCTGCCCGCGGCCGGCGAGATCGTGCTCTTCGACCGGTCCTGGTACAACCGCGCCGGCGTGGAGCGGGTGATGGGCTACGCGACCGAGGAGCAGTACCAGCGGTTCGTCCGCCAGTGCCCGGAGTTCGAGCGGATGCTGGTGGACAGCGGCATCACGCTGGTCAAGTTCTGGTTCTCCGTCTCCCGCCGCGAGCAGCGCACCCGCTTCGTCGTCCGGCAGCTGGACCCGGTGCGGCAGTGGAAGCTCTCCCCCACCGACCTGGCCTCCCTGGACCGCTGGGACGACTACACCGCCGCCAAGGAGGCGATGTTCGCCGCCACCGACACCCCGTGGGCGCCGTGGACGGTGATCCGCAGCAACGACAAGAAGCGGGCGCGGCTGGAGGCCATGCGCTACCTGCTGTGCCGCTCGGAGTACGACGGCAAGGACGACGACGTCGTGGGCCGGCCCGACCCGAACGTCGTGGTGGCCGCCGCCGACGTCCTGGAGTCCGACCGGGAGGCCCTGGAGGACGCCGCCGGCACCTCCTGAGCGGCCCGCCGCCGGACGCGGTCGCGGGCCCGGGAGCGGGGGGTCCTCGCGCTACGCGCCGGTAACCTGCGGCTCATGTCGCTCGCCGATGACCTGGACACCGACGCCGCGGCCCCCGCGGGCACGGCCGACCGGGACGCCACCGCCCCGACGTTCGAGTCCACGGACCCGGCCACCGGGGCGGTCGTGGGGGTCTTCCCCGTGCACGACGCCGCCGCGGTCGCCGAGACCGTCGAGCGCGCCCGGACCGCCGCGCGGGCCTGGGCCGCCCTCGGCCACGACGGCCGCCGCACCCGGCTGGCGGCCTACCGCGGTCACCTGGCCCGGCACATGGACGAGCTCGCCGGCCTGGTGCACCGGGAGAACGGCAAGCCGCACGCCGACGCGGTCCTCGAGATCACCCTGGCGATCGACCACCTCGCCTGGGCCGCCAACCACGCCCGCAGGGTGCTCGGCCCGCGCCGCGTCCCCTCCGGTCTGCTCGCCGCCAACCACGCCGCCCACCTGGAGTACCAGCCACTGGGCGTCGTCGGCGTGATCGGCCCGTGGAACTACCCGGTGTTCACGCCGATGGGGTCGATCGCCTACGCGCTGGCCGCCGGCAACGCCGTCGTCTTCAAGCCGTCCGAGCACACCCCGGCCATCGGCGCCTGGCTGGCCGACGCGTGGCGCGCCGCCGTGCCCGACGCCGCCGACGCGCTGCAGGTCGTCACCGGCTCCGGCGGGACGGGGGCGGCGCTGTGCCGCGCCGGCGTCGGGAAGATCGCCTTCACCGGCTCGGCGCCGACCGGCCGTCGGGTCATGGCCACCTGCGCCGAGACCCTCACCCCGGTGCTCATGGAGCTCGGCGGCAAGGACGCGATGATCGTCGACGACGACGCCGACGTGGCCGCCGCCGCCGACGCCGCGGTGTGGGGCGCGATGAGCAACGCCGGGCAGACCTGCATCGGCATCGAGCGGGTGTACGCCACCGACGCCGTCTACGACCGCTTCGTCGCCGAGGTCACCGCGCGGGCGCGCGACCTGCGCCCCGGCTCCGGCGACGGGGCCGCGTACGGGCCGATGACGATGGCGTCGCAGACCGACGTCGTCCGCCGGCACCTGGACGACGCCACGGCCGCCGGCGCGCGGGTGCTCGTCGGCGGCACGGTCGAGGGGCGCTACGTCTCCCCGACCGTGATCGTGGACGCCCCCGAGGACTCCGCCGCCGTCCGCGAGGAGACCTTCGGGCCCACCGTCACGATCACCCGGGTGCGCGACGCCGAGGAGGCGCTGGAGCGCACCAACGCCAACCCGCACGGGCTGGCCGGCGCGGTGTACTCCCGGTCGCGGGCGAAGGCGATGGACCTGGCCCGCCGGATGCGCAGCGGCATGACGTCGATCAACGCGGTGCTGGCCTTCGCCTCGGTGCCGTCGCTGCCCTTCGGCGGTGTCGGCGAGAGCGGCTTCGGGCGGATCCACGGCGCGGACGGGCTCAAGGAGTTCACCCGCGCCAAGGCGATCACCCGCCAGCGGTTCCCGCTGCCGGGGAACCTGATGAGCTTCAGCCGGCCGCCGCAGGCCACCGACGGTCTCGTCCGCCTCATGGGGCTGCTGCACGGGCGCCACCGGTAGCGCTCCCGCCGCCCGAGCGTGTGCGCTGACGCGGCGCTCCGGGGCCCCGTTCGCGGCCGGGGCGCACACGCTCGGCCGGAGGCGGCGGGGTGCGGCGGACGATCGAGACCGACATGAGCGCCGCGGCCAGGCACAGCCCCCCGGCGACCAGCCAGGCCACGTCGTAGGACCCGGTGACGTCGCGGACGACGCCGCCGCCGAAGGCCGCGAACGCCGACCCGACCTGGTGGGCGGCGAACACCCAGCCGAAGACGACCGGCGCGCGGGCACCGAAGTGCTCCCGGCACAGCGCGAGCGTCGGCGGCACCGTCGCGACCCAGTCGAGGCCGTAGAAGACGATGAACACGATCATGCTGGCCTGCAGGTCGGGCCCGAACAGCGCCGGCAGCAGGAACAGCGACGCCCCGCGCAGCCCGTAGTAGGCCAGCAGCAGCATCCGCGGGTCGACCCGGTCGGTCAGCCAGCCGGACAGGACGGTGCCGGCGATGTCGAAGACGCCGACCAGCGCCAGCAGCCCCGCGGCCGTGGTCACGGGCATGCCGTGGTCGTGCGCGGCCGGGATGAAGTGCGGCTGCACCAGGCCGTTGGTCGACAACCCGCAGATGAGGAACCCGCCGGCCAGCAGCCAGAACACCCGCGAGCGCGCCGCCGACAGCAGCCCCTGGACGGCGGTGCGCGCGGCGCCGCTGCGGACCGGGTCGACGTCGTCGGCCGCCGTCCCGCCGTAGGGGACGGCGCCCACGTCGCGCGGGCGGTCCCGCAGCAGCCACGCCACCAGCGGGACGACGGCCAGCGCGGCCGCGGTCGTGCCCAGCGACGCCGCCCGCCAGCCCCAGGTGCCGTCGATCCAGGCGACCAGCGGGAGGAACACCAACTGCCCGGCCGCGCCGCCCGCGGTGAGGACGCCGGAGACCAGCCCGCGCCGCGCGACGAACCACCGGCCGGTGACGGTGGCGACCAGCGACAGCGCCATCGAGCCGGCGCCCAGGCCGACCAGCACGCCCCACAGCAGCACCAGCTGCCAGCTCGCCGTCATGAGGACGGTGAGCCCGCTGCCGAGCGCGACCAGCAGCAGCGCGCACACCACGACCCGGCGGATGCCGAACCGCTCCATGAGGGCGGCGGCGAACGGCGCGGTCAGCCCGTACAGCGCCATGTTGACGGCGACGGCGGCGGAGATGGTGGAGACCGACCAGCCGAACTCCTCGCGCAGCGGGTCGATGAGCACCCCGGGCACCGCGCGGAAGGCCGCCGCGCCCACCAGCGCCAGGAACGTCACCGCGGCCACCCACCAGGCGGGGTGGACCCGCCGGGGAGCGGCGGGCGGTGCGGCGGCGGGAGCCGGACGGGGCGCGGCGGTCGTCACGCCGGACAGGATCGCCCGCCCGGCCCCGGCACGACGAGTGGCCCGACGGCCAACATGTGCAAACATCCGGCCATGTCCCCGATCCGCCACGAGGTCGTGGTGCTCGCGCTGCCGAACTGCATCGCCTTCGAGCTGGGCCTGCCGCACCGGCTGCTGGGCTCGGCGGTCGACGGCGAGGAGCGGCCGCTCTACCGGGTGCGCGTGGCCACCCTCGACGGCGGCCCGGTGCGCACCTCGGCCGGCTTCAGCGTGCTGCCCGAGCACGACGCCTCGGCGCTGGCGGGCGCCCGGACGGTCGTCGTCCCCGGGGTCTTCGGCGGCCCGGCGATGACCGAGGGCCGGGTGCCCGAGGAGCTCGCGGGGGTGCTGCGCGGTGCGGCCACCGCCAGCGCCCGGCTGGTGTCGATCTGCACCGGCGCGTTCGTGCTCGCCGCCGCCGGGCTGCTGGACGGCCGCCCCGCCACCACCCACTGGATGCACGCCGAGGCCTTCCGCCGGCACTTCCCGGCCGTCGCGCTGGACCCCGGCGTCCTGTTCGTCGACGACGGCGACGTGCTCACCTCGGCGGGCAACGCGGCCGGCATCGACCTGCTGCTGCACCTGGTCCGCCGCGACCACGGCAGCGAGGTCGCCAACCGGGCGGCGCGGCGCAACGTCGTCGCCCCGTGGCGGGAGGGCGGCCAGTCCCAGTTCGTCGAGCGGCCGCTGCCGGACCCGGGTGGCACCGGCACCGCCGCCACCCGGTCCTGGGCCACCGAGCACCTCGGCGAGCCGCTCACCCTCGCCGACCTGGCGGCGCACGCGCGGATGAGCGTGCGCACCTTCACCCGGCGCTTCCGGGAGGAGACCGGCGTCTCCCCGCTCCGCTGGCTGGCGGCCCAGCGGCTGGCGCTGGCCCGGCAGCTGCTGGAGTCCACCGACGCCTCGGTCGACCGGGTGGCCGCCGACGCCGGGTTCGGCACCCCGGCCTCGCTGCGCCAGCACCTGCGGGCGGCGATCGGGGTGGCCCCGAACGCCTACCGGCGCAGCTACCGGGGCACCGCGGCAGGCACACCCGCCGGCCCGGGTGTGACCGGACACTCCCCCGCCTGAGGGCAGCCGCGGACGGCCGGTCTGGTTGAGTGGGACGTACCGGCGCCGGTCCGCTGCCCAACCGGGGCGGCTGGACGCGACGTCGGACCGAGGCCGCGCCACCTTGGCGCGCCCGGTCGTCCGACGTCCCAGCCGACGACGCCCGCCGCTGCCCCGCAGTCGTGCGCCGGCGCGCGCCCGGGTCCCGGACGGCCACGCGATCGTCGAGGAAGTCGTCCATGAGCTCCCCCCAGAACACCCCCGCGTCCCCCGGCTCCGTCGGCGAGGGCCGCCCCCGCCGCCGCCGCGGTGGCCGCGGCCGCGGCACCCGCCCGGCCGGCGAGCAGACCCGCCCGGCCGCCGAGGCCGCCTCCGGCCCGGCCACCCGCGGCCCGGACGTCCACACCCGGGCACCCCAGGTCCAGGCCCCCGGCAGCCACGCCGCGGCCCCGGCCGCGCCCGCCGTCGTCCCCGCCGGCGACGTCGCCACCGTCCTGCCCACGGACACCACGTTCGAGGCGCTCGGCGTCCCCGCGCCGCTGGTCGAGGTGCTCACCGCCAGCGGCATCACCGCGCCGTTCCCGATCCAGGTCGCCACGCTGCCCGACACCCTCGCCGGCCGCGACGTGCTCGGCCGCGGCCGCACCGGCTCGGGCAAGACCCTGGCGTTCAGCCTGCCGCTGGTGGCCCGGCTGGCCGCCTCCGACAGCCGGCGGACGGCGCGCCGGCCGCGGGCGCTGGTGCTCGTGCCGACCCGCGAGCTGGCCAACCAGGTCGCCGCCGTCGTCGAGCCGCTCGCGTCCGCGCTGGGCATGCGCACGACCGTCGTCTTCGGCGGCGTCGGGCAGAACCCGCAGGTGCAGGCGCTGGCCGCCGGCGTCGACGTCCTCATCGCCTGCCCGGGCCGGCTCGAGGACCTCATCGGCCAGGGCCACGCCGACCTCTCCGCCGTCGAGGTCACCATCCTCGACGAGGCCGACCACATGGCCGACCTGGGCTTCCTGCCCGGCGTGAAGCGGCTGCTGGACCGGACGCCCAAGGTCGGGCAGCGGCTGCTGTTCTCCGCGACGCTGGACAACGGCGTCGACGTCCTGGTCAAGCGCTACCTCACCGACCCGACGACGCACTCGGTCGACCCGGCCGTGGCGCCGGTGTCGACGATGACCCACCACGTCTTCCAGGTGCAGGCCGCCGACAAGGCCGAGGTCGTGCGGCAGCTGGCCTCCGGACTGGGCCGCAGCGTGCTGTTCACCCGCACCAAGCACCAGGCCAAGAAGCTGGCCAAGCAGCTGACGGCCGCCGGCGTGCCCGCGGTCGACCTGCACGGCAACCTCAGCCAGAACGCCCGCGAGCGCAACCTCGAGGCCTTCTCCACCGGCGGCACCCGCGTGCTCGTCGCCACCGACATCGCCGCCCGCGGCATCCACGTCGACGACGTCTCGCTCGTCGTCCACGTCGACCCGCCGGCCGAGCACAAGGCCTACCTGCACCGCTCGGGTCGCACCGCCCGCGCCGGCGCCGGCGGCACCGTCGTCACGGTGAGCACGCCCGACCAGGCCGGCGAGGTGCGCACCCTGGCCCGCCAGGCGGGCATCTCCCCCACCGTCACCGCCGTCCGGCCCGGCGACGCGGCGATCACCGGGCTGACCGGCCCGGCCGCGCCGTACGTCGAGCCCGCCCCGGCGCCGGCCCCGCAGCCGCAGGGCACCGGCGGCGGCCGCCGCCGGCGCTCCGGTGGTGGCGGGACCGGCGCGGGCGGGAACGCCGGCGGCGCCCGCACCGGTGGCTCGGGCGCCTCGGGCGGCTCGGGGACCTCGGGCCGCGGCGGGGCGGGCCGCACCGCCGGTCCGGCGCGCACCCGCGCCGAGCTCGCGGCCCGCGCGGGCACGCACTCGGCGGCCTCCTTCAGCGGTGGGCGCTCGCGCCGGGCGCGCTGACCCGGCCCGCCGGCCACGGCGCCGCCCGCGCCGTGGCCGGCGGCCGCCCGGACGTCATGATCGCCGGGTGGCCGCCGGAGGGTTGACCTGCCCGGGGACGGGCACAGGGAGCCGGAGGTCGCCGGCCCCCGGTGGCCGATCCACCGCTCCAGCGAGGTGTCCCATGGGTCTGCCCATCACCCTGTCCGAGATCGGCCCGCGGCTGTCCGCGGGCGCGTTCATCCTCAACAGCGGCCTCGGCAAGCGCGACGCCGACGAGGCGACCGCGGCCGGCCTGCACGGGTTCGCCGCCGGCACCTACCCCTTCCTCAAGGACGTGCAGCCGGCGCAGTTCGTCTCCGGCCTGGCGGCCGCCGAGATCGCCATCGGCGCGGCCCTGCTGACCCCGTTCGTGCCGACCGCCGTCGCCGGCCTGCTGCTCACCGGCTTTTCCGGCGGCCTGCTCGGCCTCTACCTGAAGACGCCGGGCATGCGGAAGGAGGGCAGCCTGGCGCCGACCCAGGAGGGGCTGGCCGTCGCCAAGGACGTCTGGCTGCTCGGGATCGGCGTCGGCCTGCTGACCCGCGGGGCGATGGAGCGCCGGCCCCGCATCACCGTGAAGAAGGCGCGCAAGCAGGCCGCCCGGCAGGCCAAGCAGGCCGCCCGAGAGGCGCGCCGGGCCGCCCGCAGCGCCTGACCGCGGCGCGGTGGGTCTCGGGCAGGTCACGGCCGCCTGTCAGGACCCTGGACGGGGCTTCCCGCACCTCCTTCAAGGTTGCAGGATCTCGGGGAGGGGGCACCGGCCGGCGCTCCCCGTCCGCGAGGAGGACCCCGTGAAGCGTCCGACCGGCACCACCCCCCGGACCCGCCGCCTGCGCGCCGGGCTGCTCGCCGCCGCGCTCGGCCTGCTGGCGGCCTGCGGCGGCGGGGACGACGACGGCGGCTCGGCCGCCGACAGCCCGACCACCGCCGGCGAGACCGCGGCCAGCTCCACCGCGGCCAGCTCCACCGCCGCCGGCACCTCCGGCAGCCAGGCCCCGCAGAGCGGCGAGGCCCCGCAGGCGTCGACCCTGGCGGTCACCTCGGTGGACTTCGACTTCGAGCTGCCCGCGACCGAGCTCGCGGCCGGGCAGTACACGATCGAGCTCACCAACGACGGGAGCGGCACCCACGACCTCGTGGTCGAGCGGGACGGCGCGGACGTGGCCGGCACCGACACCGTCGCCCCCGGCGCGACCACGTCGGTCGAGGTGACCCTGGAGCCGGGCGAGTACGTCTTCTACTGCTCGGTCGGCAACCACCGGGCCATGGGCATGGAGGTGACGGTGACGGTCACGTGACCGCCGCCCCCGCCCCGCCCGCGGCCACCCGGCGACGGGGCGGCGGCACCGCCGTCGCCCTGCTGCGCCTGGCCGGCGCCGCCCTGCTCGCCGCGATCGCCGGCATCCACCTGTACCTGTGGCAGGACGGCTACGACTCGATCGACGTCATCGGGCCGGCCTTCCTGCTGCAGGCCGTCCTCGGGTTCGGCGGCGCCCTGCTGGTGCTCGTCGCGCCGCCCCGGCTCCTGCCCCTCGCCGCCACGCTGGGCGCGCTGTTCGCGGCCGGGTCGCTGGCGGGGCTGCTGCTGTCGAGCGTGGAGCTGTTCGGCCGGTCACCGGGGTTGTTCGACTTCGTCGAGTCACCCGCGGCGCACCTGTGGGGCGAGACCGCCGTCGTCGAGATCGGCGCCCTCGTCACGCTCGCCGTCCTCGCGGTGCTGGCCCCCCGGCGCCGCTGACCCGCGGACGGCGCGCAGCAGCGCTGCCACCTCCGCCGGGTGGGTGTGCACCGTCATGTGCACCGCGCCGGGCAGCTCCACGAGCCGCCCGCGCGGTGCCGCGGCGGCGACCGCCGCCGCGAACGGGGCCGAGCACAGCAGGTCCCGGCTGCCGCGCACGACGGTGACCGGGACCGCGACCTGGCCCAGCCGCGCGGTCACCGGGTCCGGCGACAGCCGTCGCCACAGGGCGGCCATCGCCCGCGGGCCGGTCGCCAGCCACTGGGCGAGGACCAGCGGCACCTGTGCCCACGGCTCCCGCCAGGCGGTGACCAGCCAGCGGCCCAGCAGGCCGCGGGCCGAGCGCAGCCGCGGGTCGGTGGTGGGGCCCAGCAGCACCACCGCGGCGACCCGCGGGTCCGTGGCGGCGGTGGCCACCACCTGGCAGCTCTGCGAGTGGCCGACCAGCACGACCGGCCCGTCGGGCAGCGCCGCGCGCAGGCGCCGGGCGAGCAGGTCGAGCCCGGGCACCGGTCCGCGCCGGCCCATGCCGGGCAGCAGGACGACGTCGGCGTCCAGGCGGGCCCGCAGCCGCGCCGAGGACCGCTCGTCGAGCCCCAGACCGGGCACCAGCACCAGGCGCGTCGGCGACATGCCCCCGGTCTACCGTCCCGCCCGGCCGGATGCGATGCGGCCCGGCCGGGTGAGCGGCGCCGGAGCGGGTACAGCGCCCGGGAATGTGTCCTAGGTCGCTCGCGCTGCAGGCGGGCGGGCCCCGAGGAGCGATGGGATGATGGAGTCATCATGACGACAGCACGAACGGTTTCCCAGACGGGCGAGAGCACCGCATCGACCAGCACGTCCGGGCGGCCGCGCGTCGTCATCGTCGGCACGGGCTTCGGTGGGCTCTTCGCCGCCAAGGCCCTCAAGCGCGCGCCGGTCGACGTCACGATCGTCGGCAAGACCACCCACCACCTGTTCCAGCCGCTGCTGTACCAGGTGGCCACCGGGATCCTGTCCGAGGGCGAGATCGCCCCGGCCACGCGCGAGATCCTGCGCCACCAGAAGAACGCCACGGTGGTGCTCGGCGAGGTCGTCGACATCGACCTGGCCGCCCGCACGGTGACCTCGACCGTGCTCGGGCGCACCACCGTGCACCCCTACGACGAGCTGATCGTCGCCGCCGGCGCCGGCCAGTCGTACTTCGGCAACGACCGGTTCGCCGAGCACGCGCCCGGCATGAAGAGCATCGACGACGCCCTGGAGTTGCGCGGCCGGATCTTCGGGGCCTTCGAGCTCGCGGAGCTCGCCACCTCGCAGGAGGAGATGGACCGGCTGATGACCTTCGTGGTCGTCGGCGCCGGGCCCACCGGTGTGGAGATGGCCGGCCAGATCGCCGAGCTCGCCCGCCGCACGCTGCGCCGCGACTTCCGCAGGATCGACCCGACGCAGGCGCGGATCATCCTGCTCGACGCCGCGCCCAAGGTGCTGCCGTCCTTCGGCGAGAAGCTGGGCGACCGCGCCCGCCGGCAGCTCAACGGCATCGGCGTCGAGGTCCAGCTGGGCGCGATGGTCACCGACGTCGACGCCCTCGGCCTGGAGGTCAAGGACGGCGACGGGCAGGTCCGCCGCATCGAGGCCGCGACCAAGATCTGGGCCGCGGGCGTGCAGGCGTCGGGGCTGGGCCGGATGCTCGGCGAGCAGGCCGGCGCCGAGGTGGACCGCGCCGGCCGCGTCACCGTGCAGCCCGACCTCACCCTGCCCGGGCACCCCGAGGTGCACGTCGTCGGCGACATGATGAGCCTGGACAAGCTCCCCGGCGTCGCCCAGGTCGCCATCCAGGGCGGCAAGTACGCCGCGAAGGCGATCGTCGACCGCATCCAGGGCAAGCCCGCCCAGAAGCCCTTCCGCTACTTCGACAAGGGCTCGATGGCGACCATCTCCCGGTTCTCGGCGGTCGCCGACATCGGGAAGTTCAAGTTCGAGGGCTTCATCGCCTGGGTGCTGTGGCTGGTCGTGCACCTCATGTACATCGTCGGCTTCAAGAGCCGGCTCACGACCGTCTTTCACTGGCTGATCAGCTTCCTGGGCCGCGGCCGCTCCCAGCGGGTCGCCACCCAGCAGCAGGTCTACGGCCGGCTGGCGCTCGAGGAGCTGGGGCCGGGGTTCTCGGCGTCCAAGACCGGGCGCGGCACGGCCGAGGCCGCCGCGGACGAGGACGTCACCGAACGCCAGTCCGCCTGAGGCGCCCCGCACGACGAACGGCGCACCACCCCGCCCGGGGTGGTGCGCCGTTCGTCGTCGGCGGCCGGTCAGGCCGAGCCGGGCTCGGCCATCTTCGCGTGCCCGGCGGACTTGAGCTTGTCGGGCAGCACGCTGTTGGCCGCCGCCTGCGCCTTCGTCAGCAGCGACCCGGCGACCACCTTGTCCCGGCCGGCCATGAGCGCCTCGAACCCCTGCGCCGCCACCTGGGCCGGGTCGTCCTTGGGACCCTGGCCGAGCTTGGTGTCCATCAGGTCGCCGCGCTCGAAGAACTCGGTGTCGGTCGGACCGGGCATCAGCGACGTGACCGTGACGCCGGTGTCGCGCAGCTCGGTGGCCAGCGCCTCCGCCAGCGACTGGACGAAGGACTTCGAGGCGTTGTAGACCGCCTGGTAGGGCCCGGGCATGGTGGAGGCGATCGACGAGGTGAACAGCACCCGCCCCTCGCCGCGGGCGACCATGTCCCGCACGAACAGCTTGGCCAGGCGGTAGGTGGCCGTGACGTTCAGGTCGATGATCGCCAGCTCGTCCTCGATCGGGTTGTCGACGAACGCCCCGCCCTTGCCGACGCCGGCGTTGAGGGCCACGGCGGCGACGGGCCGGCCGGTGGCGACGACGGCGGCGTAGAGGCCCGCCACGCCGTCGGGGGTGCGCAGGTCGGTCCGGACGGCGGCCACGTCCACGCCCTCGGCGCGCAGCTGGTCGGCGGCGGCGGCCAGCTCGCCGTCCTCGGCGTTGACGATGAGGTCGAACCCGTGGCCGGCGAACTGGCGGGCGAGCTCGAGCCCGATGCCGCTGGAGGCGCCGGTGACGACGGCGAGGGGGCGTGAGGTCATGGCGTGCCGGTACCCGGGCGGGCAGCGCCGGACACCCCCTCGGTCAGCCGGCGGCGGCCCCGGCGACCACGGGCGCGGCGACCGCGCCGGTCCCGTCGGGCCCGCCGGTCAGGGCTCGGCGAACCAGGCGAAGCCGAGGCCGGGGACGACCACCCGCCCGTCGCGCACGACCAGGGGGCCGTCGCTGCCGTGCACCCAGGCGAGGGCCCCGAACCCGGTCACGGTGTCGGCGTCGACCGCCCGCGGGCCGGGTGCCACGTTGGCCAGCCCGACGAAGGCCCCGCCGCGGGGGTGCCGGCGCCGCCAGGCCAGCACGCCGTCGTCGCCGGCGTCCAGCAGCTGCGGCTCCACCCCGCCGCGCAGCGCCACCAGCGACCGGCGCACCTCCCCCAGCCGGCGGACGGCGGCCAGCACGCGCCCCTCCGGCGTCGCCGGGTCGGCGGCCCGGGCGGCCGCGGCCCAGTCCATCGGCGGCCGGTGCAGCCACCGGTTGTCCGGGGCGCGGGCGGGGTCGGCGAGGTAGCCGCGGTCGTTGCGCAGCGCCAGCTCGTCGCCCATGTACAGCAGCGGGATCCCGCCCCACGCGTAGACGACGGAGTACAGCAGCACCAGCCGGCGGATCCCGGCCTCCAGCGCGGCGTCGTCCCCCGCCTCCAGCGCCGCCTCGATGCCGCACAGCGAGGCGGTGGAGCCGGAGATCCGCGCGTCGCCGGTGGCCTCGTTCTCCTGGAAGAGCTCGCCGCGGGCGAACGAGCCGGGGAACCGGCCGGAGTAGAAGTCGTTCAGGAACCGCCGGTGCGCGAACCCGTCCAGCCCCACCGCCGCGGCGTCGGCGTCGGTCACCGCCCAGCCGATGTCGTCGTGCCCGCGCACGTAGGTCACCCAGGTGGTCTCCGGCGGGATCGGCCGCATCCGGCCCAGCGCCTGCCGGGCCAGCCGCACGTCCTGCTCGGCCAGCGCGCTCCACAGCAGCACCATGAGCGAGTTGTGGTAGGCCAGCTCGCACTCGGGCCGGTACCGGTCGTGGCCGCCGAGGTAGGGCACCAGGTCGTCGGGCGCGACGATGGCCTCGGCCTTGAACACCACCCCGGGGGCGGCCAGCCGGGTCAGCGCGTGCAGCAGCTGCAGGAGGGTGTGCCCCTCGGGCTGGTTCTGGCACGTGGTGCCCAGCCGCTTCCACAGGAACGGGACGGCGTCCATCCGGAAGACGTCGACGCCCCGGTTGGCCAGCCAGGTGATCTCGCCGAGCATCGCGAGGGTGACCTGGGGGTTGGTGTAGTCCAGGTCCCACTGGTAGGGCCAGAACGTCGTCCACACCCAGCCGCCGGCGCCGCCGAGCGCCTCGGGCACCCACGTGAACGAGCCGGGCGCCCGGTCGGGGAACACCTCGGGGATCGTCGCGTCGTAGGCGTCGGGCACGGTCCGGTCGGGGAAGGCGGAGTAGAAGCCCGCGTACGCCGGGTCGCCGGCCAGCCAGCCCTGCGCCCACCGGTGCTCGCGCGCGGTGTGGTTGACCACCAGGTCGATGCACAGGCTCATGTCCCGCTCGTGCAGCGCCGCGGCGACCGCCTCGAGGTCGGCCATCGTGCCCAGCCGCGGGTCGACCGAGCGGTGGTCGGCGACGGCGTAGCCGCCGTCGTTCTCGCCCTCGCGCGGGCGCAGCAGCGGCATCAGGTGCAGGTAGGTGGTGCCGAGCCCGGCCAGGTGGTCGAGGTGGCCCGGAAGCCGGTCGAGGGTGCCGCAGAACCGGTCGACGTAACAGACGTAGCCCTGCACCCGGGCGCGCTGGAACCAGCCGGGGTCGATCTCCCGGCGGCGGTCCAGCCGGCGCAGCTGCGCCGGTCGGTCGGCCGCCGCGGCCAGCACGACGCGCAGCGCCCGCTCCAGCAGCGCGTCCGCCCGGTCCCCGTAGAGGACGGCCAGCGGCTCGTGCACGTCGAGCAGCGCACCGTCGGCGCGGGCCAGGAACGCGTCGGCCTCCTCCCCCAGGACCGCGCCGGCCTCGACGGCCAGCCGGGGGCGCAGCTCCGCCCAGGCCCGGCCGGCGGCCGCCCGCCCCCCGGCGGTGGAGGTCGTCACCGGGCCGGGCGGGACGGGTCGCGGCTGCTCACCCGGCCAGTATCTCGGCGGTGTCCGCCCTCGGCGAAGCGACGGCGCGACGGCCCCGGACGGGCGTTCACTGGGGCGGTAACCGTGTAATCGGACGAATGGGACCCCGAGGGAGGCCGCCGTGGACCCGGACACCACCGCGCTGGACGCGTACTCCACCACCGTCACCGCGGTCGCCGAGGAGCTCGCGCCGCACGTGGCCGCCCTCGCCGTCCGCGGGGGCGCGGGGTCGGCCGTCGTCGTCCCCGGCGACCGGCTGCTCGTGACCAACGCGCACGTGGTCGGCCGCGCCCGCACCGGCCGCGCGGTGTTCTCCGACGGCACCGAGGCCGACGTCGACGTGGTCGGCGCCGACCCGCTCTCCGATCTCGCGGTGGTCCACGCCCGGGCCGCGGTGCCGGCCCCCGCGCAGCTGGGCGACGCCGCGCGGCTGCGCGTCGGCCAGCTCGTGGTCGCGGTCGGCAACCCGCTCGGGCTCGCCGGCTCGGTCACCGCCGGCGTGGTCAGCGGGCTGGGCCGCTCGCTGCCCACCCGCGACGGGCGGACCGCGCGCGTGGTCGAGGACGTCATCCAGACCGACGCCGCCCTGAACCCGGGCAACTCCGGCGGGGCGCTGGCGGACTCGGCCGGGCGGGTGGTCGGCATCAACACCGCCGTCGCCGGCTGGGGGCTGGGCCTGGCGGTGCCGGTCAACGAGACGACGCGGCGCATCCTCGCCGCGCTGGTCGCCGACGGGCGGGTGCGCCGGGCCTACCTCGGCGTCATCAGCACCCCCGCCCCGCTGCCGGCGGACCTCGCCGCCCGCACCGGCCGGCGCCGGGGCCTGCGGGTCGTCGACGTCGTCCCCGGCTCACCCGCCGCCCGGGCCGGGCTGCACGCCGGCGACCTGGTGCTTGAGGCGGGCCGCTCCCCCGTCGCCGAGGCGCAGACCCTGCAGCGGCTGCTGTTCGCCGACGCCATCGGCTCCCCGCTGCCGGTGACGGTGCACCGCAACGGCGCGATGGTCGACGTCATCGCCGTCCCCACGGAACTCACCGGCTGACTCCCCCGTCGGGGTGGAGGGGGGCGCGGGCGCTGCAGCACGTCCCCCCACCGGTCGATGACGTCGTCGACGAGGTCGAGGCGGGAGAGGAGGGACCGTGCACGGAGACCGCAGCACCGCGGGGTCGCTGCTGGCGCTGCTCTACGGCGTGAGCGGGCTGCTGTGCGCCCTCGGCGCGCTGTGGCCGATGTCCCCGCAGACGCCGGTCGCCCTGCTCGGGGTCCTGTCCGTCGTCGGGCTCTGGTCGTCGGGGGTGCTCTGGCTGCGCCGCGACGTCCTGTCCGACCACGCCGTGCACACCGCGTTGGCCGTCGTCGGCCTGCTCGTCGGCGTGCTCGCCTGGCAGTCGGTCACGGCCGCGGGCGTCGTCGGCCTGGGCCCGGCGATGGTCGCCGTCGGCGTCTTCGCCGGTCACTTCCTGCCGGCGCGGGCCGCGCGGCTGCACGTCCTCCTGCTGCTGTCGGCCGCCACCGCCGGCGCCCTCGCCGCGGTGCCCTCGGGCATCGCCGCCCCGTGGATCACCGCCGTCACCACCGTCGTCGCACTCAGCGAGGCGCAGCTGCGGATCTCCGCCCGCCTGCGGCACGCCGCCGGCACCGACCCGCTCACCGGCCTCGCCAACCGGCGCAGCTGGGAGGAGCAGGCGGCGCGCAGCCTGGCGCACAGCCAGCGCACCGGCGAGCAGCTCACCGTCGCGGTCCTGGACCTCGACCACTTCAAGGAGGTCAACGACCAGGACGGGCACTCCGCCGGCGACGAGCTGCTGCGCGGGCTGGCCTCCGCGTGGGCACGCGAGCTGCGCGGCGCGGACCTGCTCGGCCGCTACGGCGGCGACGAGTTCGTCCTGTGCCTGCCGGGCACCGGCGCCCAGGCGAGCGCCGAGCTGGTCGGCCGGCTGCGTGCCGGCCACCCGGCGCCGTGGTCGCTGGGCCTGGCCACCGCGCGGCCCGGGGACACGCTCGACGAGCTGCTGCGCCGGGCCGACGAGGAGCTCTACCGGGCCAAGCGGGCCCGCGTCCGCTGACGGCGTCCCCGCACGCTCAGCCGCGACGCCAGTCGTCCCGGCGCAGGTGGGAGCCGGCCATCGGCCCCATCTGCAGCATCCCGCCGTCGACCGCCCACGAGGCGCCGGTGACGTACCCGGCCGCCGGCGAGGCGAGGAACGCCACCACGGCGGCGACCTCCCGGGCGTCCCCGGGACGGCGCAGCGGCACGCCCGGCCGCTCGTGCCCGGGAGCAGTCGGGTCCTCGTCCTCCTGCCCGGTCATCGCGGTGGCGATCTCCCCCGGCGCGACCGCGTTGACCGTGATGCCGTGCTCGGCCAGTTCCAGCGCGGCCACCTTCGTCAGCAGCCCGAGGCCGCCCTTGGCCGCGCAGTAGGCGGCGGCGCCCACCCGCGGGGCGACCTCGTGCACGCTGGTGACGTTGACGATCCGCCCGCCGCGGCCGCCGGCCACCATCCGCCGCGCCGCCCGCTGCAGGCACAGGAACGCGCCGTCCAGGTCGGTGGCCAGCACCTCCCGCCACGTGGCGAGGTCCAGCTCCAGCAGCGGCGTGCGGTGCCCGGTGCCCGCGTCGTTCACCAGGACGTCGAGGCCGCCCAGGGCGTCGGCGAGCTCGTCCACCACGTCGGCGGCCGCGGGCAGCCGGGTCAGGTCCAGCCGGCGCAGCTCGGCCCGCCGCCCCAGCGACCGCACCTGCTCGACCGTGGCCCGCCCGGCCGCCTCGTCCCGGTACCAGGTGACCCCGACGTCGTGCCCCTGCTCGGCGAGCGCCACCGCGACCGCGCGCCCGATCCCGGACTCCGACCCCGTGACCACCGCGACCCGGTGCCCGTGCTCGGTCACGCCTGCCCGCTCCCGACCGCCGCCCCCATGCCCTGCACGCTAGGCAGGTGCCGCCGGGCCCGCAGCCCGGAGGAAGCGCTCGCCCCAGCCCCGCAGCCGGTCGAGGAGCTCCGGCGGTTCGAGGACGGTGAACTCCGCCTCCGTCGTCCCCAGGGCGAACACCGCCCACTCCAGCGCGTCGGACTCCATCGACACCCGGGCGCCGCCCGCACCGTCGTCGGTGACGGTGGCCCAGCGGCCGATCCGGGCGCGGACCTCGGCGGCCGGGGCCCGGACCAGCGCGGTCACCGGCGTCCCCGGCCGCATGCCGAGGCCGGCCTGCACGAAGGCGACCACGTCGTCGGCCGGGAGCCGGCGGGGCGCGAAGCGGGCGCCGGTGGCCCGCGGCCCGGCCACCCGGTCGAGGCGGAACGTGCGCCAGTCGCCCCGGCCGGTGTCGAAGGCCACGAGGTACCAGCGGCGGCGCAGCGGGACCAGCCGGAAGGGCTCGACGAGCCGCTCGGAGCGCTCCCCGGCCCCGGAGGTGTAGTCGAAGGCCAGCCGCACGGTGTCGCGGCAGGCCTGCGCGACCGTGGTGAGGACGGCGGCGTCCACGCTGCCGTCGCCCGTGTCCCACGGGACGGCGACGGTGGCCGCGGCCAGCGCGTCCACCCGGCGGCGCAGCCGCGGCGGGAGCACCGGCACGACCTTCGCCAGCGCCCGCACCGACGACTCCGCCATGCCGGTCACGGCCGCCTGCGCCGCGGCCTGCAGCCCGACGGTGAGCGCGACGGCCTCCTCGTCGTCGAGCACCAGCGGGGGCAGGGACGCGCCGGGCGCCAGCCGGTAACCGCCGGAGACGCCGGGGCTGGCCTCCACGGGGTAGCCGAGGTCGCGCAGCCGCTCGACGTCCCGGCGCAGGGTGCGCAGCGAGACGCCCAGCCGGTCGGCGAGGTCCGGCCCCGCCCAGTGCCGGCGGTCCTGCATCAGCGACAGCAGTCGGAGCGTGCGGTTCCCGGTGTCGGCCACGATCCCAGAGTCTCCGCCATCGCGGCCAGGATCTGACACCGATCGCCGACAGGCTCCTCCCATCGGATCCCGACGACGGAAGGCGGACGCCATGAGCAGCACCACGGAGACGAGCACCCTGACCCGCGAGCGCGCCGACATCCTGGAGACCCTGCGCGCCCACCGCTTCTTCCTCCGCTTCACCGTGCAGGGGCTCACCGAGGAGCAGGCCCGGCAGCGCACCACCGTCAGCGAGCTCACCCTCGGCGGGCTGGTCAAGCACGTCGCGCACACGGAGAGCAGCTGGGCGGACTTCATCGAGCAGGGCACGTCCGCGATGGCCGGACCCGACGACGCCGAGCAGATGGCCCGCTGGCAGGCCGAGTGGCACCTGGCCGACGGCGAGACGCTGGCCGACGTCCTCGCCCACTACGACGAGGTGGCCGCCCGCACCGACGCGCTGGTCGCGACGCTGCCCGACCTGGACGCGGACCACCCGCTGCCGCCCGCGCCGTGGTTCGAGCCGGGTGCGCGCCGCTCGGCCCGCCGGGTGTTCCTGCACATCGTCGCCGAGACCGCCCAGCACGCCGGGCACGCGGACATCCTGCGCGAGTCCCTCGACGGCCAGAAGACCATGGGCTGACCGGCCGCCCCGTGCGCGACCGCGCCCCTGCACGGGGGCGGGGTCAGCCGCCGTCCGCGAGCTCGCCCAGGTGGGCCTCGGCGCGGTCGCGGGCGGCGGCCGCGTCGCGGGCCTGCCGCTCGGCGGTCGTGCGGTGCCGCTGCGCCCGGCGCAGCTCGGCGGCGACCTCCCCGGCCTCCTCCTCCGCCCGGGCGAGCTCGGCGGTCAGCGCGTCGACGCGGGCGCGCAGCTCCTCCTCGCGGGCGGCCAGCGCGTCGGCCCGCTCCCGCTCCTGCGCGGCGCGCTCGGCGGTCTCCTCGGCCAGCGCCGCGGCGGCCCGGGCCTCCTCGCGCGCCTCGGCCACCTCGCGCCGGTGCCGCTCCTCCGCGGCACGGCGCGCGGCCTCCTCGCGCTCCCGGCGCCGCTCCTCCTCGCGGGCGCGGCGGTCGCCGGCCGCCTCGCCGCCGCCCGCCGCCCCGCCGTCCGCCCGCCGACCCCGGCGCGGTGGCTCGGCCGCCGGCTCGGGGACGACGCGCAGCGCGGGGCGGATGCCGGTGACGCCGCCCATCCCGCTGTAGGACAGCGGCGAGGTGAGCCGGCCGGCCAGCACGGCCTCGCCGGCGGCCGGGTCGGCCATCGCGGCGCGCAGCGTGTCCTCGACCTGCCCGGAGACCGCGGAGCTCACCGTCGCCCCGTGCTCCCGGGCGCCGGCCGCGGCCTGGCGGGTCAGCGCGGACAGCAGCCGGCCGCGCTGGGTGTTCAGCTCGCGGAGCTGGTCCCCGGCCAGGGACTCCTGCGCCTCGCGCAGCAGGCCGCCCAGCTCGACCAGCGACCGGATCTCGTCCCGGTGCGCGCGCACGAGCAGGTTGACCACCCAGGCCGCCGTCGAGGGCTTGGCCAGCCCGCCGATCGCCGTGGCCAGCGGCCGGTCCCCCGCCGCCCTCGCCTCGTCGACCCGCGCCGTGCGGGCCGCGACGAACTGCTCGGGCGGCACCGCGTACAGCGCGTCGGCGACGTCGTCCAGGTCCACGCCGTTCCCTCCCCGGTCGCCGTCCGGCCCGCTCCCGTGTTCGTAGCACCCGGGCGCCCCCGCCGTCGCGGGGCGCCGGCCGGACCGGTCAGCCGCAGCCCTCCGGCGCCTCGCCCAGCACGGTGGACACGGTGAGCTCGCCCTCCAGCACGTAGCGGCCCGGGACGGGGACCCGCAGCTGGACCCAGCCGGCACCGGTCGCGCCCAGGCAGGCCACGGTCGCCGGGTCGTCGAGGCCGTGCGCCACCAGGTAGCGGCTGGCGCGCACCCGGATCTCGTGGGTGCCGGTGTCGGGGACGTCGACGACCATCCGCGCCGGCGTGGTCTCCACCAGGGTCAGCGGCGCCGGGACGATCGGCGTGGGGTCCGCGACCCGGTAGAGCGTCCAGTTGCGGTCGGACCAGACCTCGGTGAGGTAGGGCAGGCCGGCGCGCACCAGCCGGAGCTCGGACCGGGTGCGCACGTTGTCCAGGGGCTGCGCCGCGACCGCGACGTAGGCGACGGCGTTGTCGTCCAGCCACGCGCGGTAGCCCGGGGCGTCGACCGCGTGCGGCTCGATGAGCACCTCGTTGTAGCGGGCGTCGGTCTGGTTCTCCCAGCCGCGCGCCAGCGCGATGTCGGGCCCCAGCTCGTGCGAGCCGGCGTGCGAGGTGTTGTCGAGCAGCTCGACCCGGTGCCCGTCGAGGTCGGGCAGCGCCGCGAGCGCGTCGCGCAGCGGCGCGTAGTCCGCGGCGGTGTAGCCCGTGTCGATGGCCGTGACCTGGTCGGTGACGCCCGCGTAGACCATCCAGGCGGCCGCGGGCAGCAGCGCGAGGAGGACGCGCCACCGGCTCCAGGCGCTCCAGGCCAGGACCAGGCACGGCAGCACGAGGTAGGAGAACCGGCCGAGGTTGGAGCCGACGCCGGTCGGCACGAGGAACAGCACGACCGCGGTGACGGCGGCCAGCGGCACCAGCCAGCGCTGCGGCCGGCCGTGCAGCGCCGGGTAGGCCCCCAGCGCCACGGCGCCGCACCAGATCAGCGTGGTGAGCGGGAACGGCTGGAAGCCCGGCGCACCGAACAGCACGTACGGGACGACGACGCCGACCGTGGCCCCCGCGAGCGTGGCGAGCACCGGCCGCGAGCGGTTGCCGGCCAGCAGCAGCGGGACCGCGGCGAGCCCGGCGAACGCCGGCACCAGGGGGCTGGCCAGGCCGGACGCGGCCAGCGCCACGGCACCGGGGACCGGCCGCCCGGCCCGGACCGCCAGCACGCCGGCCAGGGCGAGCGCGGCCCCGACGGCGAAGGCCACCCGGCCCGAGGCCATGTTGCTCACGACCCCGGCGGCCACCGCCCAGCGGAACAGCACCGGGTGCGCGGTGCCGCGGGACAGCGGGTACGCCGCGGCCACCACGGCCAGCGAGGCGAGGAAGAGCAGGCCGGTGGACCCGACCAGCTGCGACAGCAGCGGGACCACGAACGAGTAGCTGCCGGGTGAGACGCCCCCGTACCAGCCGAACCAGTAGGTGAGCCCGACCCCCGCGCCGGCCGCCTGCTCCCGCGCGATGGCCGCCTGCAGGTCGGCGACCGGGGAGTCCAGCAGCCAGACGACGGCGACGCCCGCCAGCGTGGCCAGCAGCGGCCCGGCCAGCAGGAACCGCGACCGCGCGCCCCGCGGGCCGCCCCCGGGGACGCCCGCGACGGCGGTCACGCGGCGGTGGCCGGCGCCTGCCGGGCGGCGGGCTGCCGGCCGGCCGGCCGCCGGGCGCGCAGGTGGCGGGTGCCCAGGTGCAGGACCGCGCCGACCAGCGCCAGCAGGGCGACGCCGGCGACGATGTCGAGCAGGTAGTGGTTGCCCGTGCCCATGACGACCACGAAGGTGCTCAGCGGGTAGAGCACCGCCAGGACGCGCACCCAGGTGCGGCGGACCAGCAGGTACACCGTGATGCCGCACCACGCCGCCCAGGCGCAGTGCAGCGAGGGCATGGCGGCGAACTGGTTGCTGATCGTGTCGGGGCCGGGCGCGCCGGAGGTGGCCCACCAGCCCCACGTCGAGGTCTCGCGCATGACGTCGACGAAGCCCTCGCCGTCCATGAGGCGGGGCGGCGCGGTCGGCAGCAGGTAGAAGCCCACGAGCGCGAAGAACGTCGTCCCCACCCACACGGAGCTGACCATCCGGTAGGCGGCCCGGCGCCGGCGGTACACCCAGATCATCACGATCGGCGTCACGTAGAAGTGCAGCGTGGCGTAGTGCAGCGCCATCGCGCCCGAGAGGAACCACGAGTCGCTCACCCACGCGTTGAGGGTGCGCTCCACCGACAGGTACAGGGAGTCCTCGAACGCCAGGATGTCGCGGCCGTTGGCGTAGGCGGCGGTCCGGGCCTCCCAGCCGACGCCGTTGCGGATCACCGAGTAGAAGCGGTAGAGGCCGTAGAGGAGGACGACCTCGAACCACCACGGGAGGCCACCCGAGCCGCACACGAACCGCGTCAGGCGTGCGCGGACCGCCGACGGCGCCGCCGGTGCGGGCGGCGCCGCCGGTGCGGGCGGTGCGAGCGGCGCGGACGCGTCCGGACGGTCGGCCAGGTCCCCGGTCGCCCGGGTGTCGCTGCCCGCGACGGTCTCGGTCACGCCCACTCCCTCTGCTCGGTCCTCGTGTCCGTGCCGGCTGCCCGGACACGCACCCCGGAACCGGGAGGCTGGCCCCCTCGGGTCCGGCGCCCCGGAGGCGCGTGACACCCACCGCGAGCGGTGCACCGCCGGGCGTAGCCGGCTGGGAGGACCCGGTCCCGGGTGGGGACGTCGGCCGGCCCCGCCCGCGCGCGGCGCCGGACGCCCCCGTGAGGGGGCTCGTCAGCGCCGCCCGGCCAGCCTAGGCGAGGACGGGCCGTTCCGGTTGGTCCGGACACGGCGTGCCCGGCTCCCGGACCGTGGGCCCGGACACGGCACCCGGGCGGGCGTCAGGCGGTCAGCGACACCAGCCGCCGGTTCTGCAGTTGCCGGTGCCCGATCAGCACCGCGCCGCCCACCAGCAGCAGCAGGCCCGCGCCGGCCACCACGTCGAGCACGAAGTGGTTTCCCGAGCCCATCACCACGAAGAAGGTGCTGAGCGGGTAGAGGACGCCGAGGACGCGCACCCACGTGCGGCGCACCATGACCGCCAGCACGATCCCGCACCACAGGGCCCACGCGCAGTGCAGCGACGGCATGGCCGCGAACTGGTTGCTGATCGCGTCGCTGGCGGGCGCGCCCGAGGACGGCCACCAGCCCCAGCTCGCCGTCTGGCTCATCACGTCGACGAAGCCCTCGTGCGGGAGCAGCCGCGGCGGAGCGGTGGGCAGGAGGTAGAAGCCCAGCAACGCCACGGCGGTGGTGGCCATCAGCGTCGCGCTGACCAGGCGGTACTGCTCGCGGCGGCGGCGGTAGAGCCAGACCAGGACCGCGGGGGTGACGATGAAGTGCAGCGTGGCGTAGTGCAGCGCGACCAGCGCGGCCAGCACGCCGGAGCCCTGCACCCAGTCGTTGAGCCCCCGCTCCACCGCGAAGTCCCAGGCGTCCTCGAGGTGCAGGATCGCGCCCGCGTTGCGGAAGGCGACGACGCTCACGTCCCCGACGCTGTTGCGGACCAGCGAGTAGATCCCGTACAGCGCCGCGAGCAGCAGCACCTCCGACCACCAGGTCAGCCCCGTCGCGCTGCGCAGCCAGGAGCGGCGGGCGCCCGGCACCGGGGCGTCCGGCGCGACGGCACCCGGGCGGTTGTCGTGCACGAGCGGCCCCCGGGGGGCCACCGTCGTCTCAGCCACGCCCGCTCTCCCGTCTCGCCGTCCTGCTGTCGCCGTCTCCATCGGCGCGTCCGCGGTCGGACCTGACCGATCTGGACCCGACCGGTCCGGAACCCTCACCCTTCCAGGGGGGTCCGACAGGCACCGGTCCGGCGCGCCGGGGGCCCGGAGGCGGCGGACGGGCACGGGGTCGACGCGGGGGCGGGGCGGTGGCTCATGGTGGGCTCGTCCTCTCCGTCCGACCGCGGCCTCGGGGCGGGCGCGGGAGCGCGCCCGGCGGGACGCCGCCTCCGGCGGGCCGCGTCCTGCCCCCTCCCGGGGGCCGGCGGTGGTCGGGGTGGTCGGACTCCCCTCCCGCGCCGCGCGCAGCGCCCGGCCCGACCCGGTGGCGGGCGTGCCGAGGCTGCGGAGAGTCACCCTACGCACCGCCGCCGGATCCGGTGAACAGGACGTATCCGTCCGCGAGCCGCCGCGCCGGGGACGACGCTCACCGCTGGTGACCGGGACCTCACCGGCTCACCGGCCCCTGGACGCGGCGCGGGGCGCGGGCGTTGGATGTCGCCCGGCGGACCGCCGCACCCGAGGAGGAGCTCCCGTGACCGGCAAGCAGTACTTCCTCTACAAGCTCCTGCCGCCCCGCCCGGACTTCGCCTTCACGATGTCCGAGGAGGAGGCGGCGGTCATGGCCGAGCACGCCGCCTACTGGCAGGGCCTGCTGACCGGCGGCACCGCCGTCGCCTTCGGCCCGGTCGTCGAGCCGGCCGGCGCCTGGGGGCTGGGCCTGCTCGAGGTCGACGACCCCGCCGAGGCCGAGGGGGTCCGGGAGGGTGACCCCGCCGTCCGCTCCGGGCGGCTGACCGCCGAGGTGCACCCGATGGTCACCGCCACGGTGCGGCCGGCCGCCGGCTGAGGCGTCCCCCTCAGATCTCGATCTCGGCGAGCACGCGCGGGATCTCCGCCGGCAGCTCGCGGGCGAGGAAGCCGAGCCCGCCGACCGCGGCGGCCAGCCGCTCCCCCGCGCGCCCGTGCAGGTGCGCGGCCCAGACCGCGGCCTGGTCGGGCTCGGCGCCGCGGGCCAGCAGCCCGGCCGTCACCCCGGCGCGGACGTCGCCGGAGCCGGAGACGCCGAGCCCGGCCCCGCCGCTCTCGTCGCGCCACACGTCCCCGCCCGGGGAGGCGATCCAGGACACGACGCCGCCGACGGCGACCGTGACGCCCGTGGCCCGCGCCAGCTCCCGCGCGGCGCCGGCGAGGTCGGCCTCCATCTCGTCCTCGTCGCGGTGCAGCGTCAGCGCCAGCTCGGTCGGGTTGGGGGTGAGGACGGCGCGCCCGTCCAGCCCGCCGAGGCACCCGGCGTCCGCGGTGACGCTGGCGATGCCGAGGGCGTCCAGGACGACCGGGCAGCGCAGCTGCGGCAGCAGCCGGTCGGTGAGCCGCTGCGCCTCCTCGACGTCGGTCATGCCCGGGCCGACGAGGACGGCGGAGGCGCCGGCGGCCAGCTCCTCCAGCCGATCGACGCCCTCGGCGGCCAGGGCACCGCTGTCGGTCTCGGGCAGGGCGCGCACCAGCGCCTCGGGCAGCGCCACCGAGAGGGTGCTGGCGACGCTGGCCGCCGTCGCCACCTGGAGCTTGCCGGCGCCCGCGCGCATCGCGGCCTCGGCCGCGAGCAGGACCGCGCCGGGGACCTCGGCGCTGCCGCCGACGATCAGGATGCGGCCGCGGGACTCCTTGCCGCCGGTGGGCGAGGGCAGCGGCCAGCGGCGCAGCAGCTGCGGGGTGACCAGTTGCGGCCCGGGACCGTCAGCCACGGCCACCGGCCACGGCGCCGACGCCGGGTTCCCCGGGCACCGGCTCCTCCTCGGTGACGGCCTCGTCGCGGCGGGTCAGGTGGTCCACGGCGTTGGCCTCCACCAGCGCCAGGACGCCGTCGTCGCCGGCCTCGTAGCGGGTGATCGAGCAGTTGGCGATGCGCTCCTGCTTGTCCAGGTCCAGCAGCTGGCGCTCGGTGAGCTCCTCCAGCACGTAGCGGAAGACCATCACCACGGCCTGGTGGGAGGTCACGAGGAGCCGCTCCCCCGGGTGGTCCAGGCGCGCCTCGAGCAGCACGGCGCGGATCCGCATGGCGACGTCGGCCCAGCTCTCGCCGCCCGGCGGGCGGTAGTAGAACTTGCCGAGCAGGTCGCGGCGGTGGGCCTCGGCCGGGTACTCGGCGCGGATGCCGGCGCCGGTCATGCCGTCGAAGGCGCCGAAGTCGCGCTCGCGCAGCCGCTCGTCGCTGCGCACCGGCAGGTCGATCCCGGCGGTCTCGACGGCGATGCGCAGGGTGTCGGCCGCCCGCGTGAACGGCGAGCTCAGCAGCACGGTGGGCCGCTGCGCGTCGGGCAGCTCGCGCAGCCACGCGCCGACCGCCTCGGCCTGGCGGCGCCCGGTGTCCGACAGCGGGACGTCGGGGTCGCGGACGTCGAGCTCCAGCCGCGCCGCCCCGCTCTCCCCGGCGGCGGCGTCGGCGAGGTTGCCCTGGCTCTCCCCGTGCCGCACCAGCCACAGCGCGCTCGGTCCCGGTGTCGCGGCCATCTGGCTCCCGTCGGCGTCGGCGTCGCACCGGGGTCCCGGCGCCGTCGCCCCCTAGCCGGTGCGCCGACCCGCCAAACGGGGCGGTCGGGGCGGCGGTCAGGCGGGCGCGGCCGCCGCCAGGCGCCGGGGCGTCTCGTCGTCCATCCCGGCGAAGAACCCGCCGACCACGTCGAGCAGGTGCTGCAGCGACTCCGCGCGGTAGAGCACCGGTTGGAAGTGGGTGATGTCGTACTCGGCGGTGCCCATCGCGAGCAGGTCCAGGGCGCGGACGTCGGCGGAGCGGAACTGCTCGATCTCGCCGTAGGAGGACAGCAGGCCGGCGCCGTAGCAGCGCAGCTCGCCGTGCTCGACGACGACGCCGAACTCGCAGGAGAACCAGAAGACCTTGGCCAGGAAGCGGAGCGCCGCCTCGTCGGTCAGCCGGCGGGCCGCCTCACCGGTGAGCCGGTGCAGCTCGGCGAACGGCGGGGCGGCCAGCATGACGCCGTGCCCGATCACCTCGTGCACCAGGTCGGGCTCGGGCGTGTACAGCGGCTGGGAGGGGTGGCGCAGGTACTGGGTGGAGTGGAAGGTGCGGTCGGCGAGGGCGCCGTAGAACTGCCGCAGCGGCACCAGCCCGGGCGCGGGGTCGAAGGTGAACCCGGTGCGGGCGCCGACGCGGGCGGACACCTCGGTCAGCTGCGGCACCCGGTCGGTGGGCAGGTCGACGTCCTCCCAGGCCGCCAGGTACGCCGAGTGGGCCAGCCGCCGGTGCTTGGCGGTGAGCTCGCGGCAGACGGTGCGCCAGACCTCGTGCTCCTCGTCGGTGTATTCCACGGCGGGCACCGGCTCCCCCGGCCGCCAGTCGAGGGCGACCCGGGCGATCTGCCCGCGGCGGGCGAGGTAGGCGGCGTCGTCGCCCCCCGGGTGGTTCGGGGCCAGGTGGACGGTGACCCGACCGGCGGCGTCCACCTCGACCGGCGAGTAGAGCTGCCCCTCCTCGAACACGGCTCCTCCTAGGAGTTCCCGCGCCGCGCCTGCTCACGCTCGATGGCCTGGAACAGCGCCTTGAAGTTGCCCTTGCCGAACCCGAGGGAGCCGTGCCGCTCGATCAGCTCGAGGAAGACGGTCGGCCGGTCGCCGATCGGCCGGGTGAAGATCTGCAGCAGGTAGCCGTCCTCGTCGCGGTCGACCAGGATGCCGCGGGACTGCAGCTCCCCGATCGGCACCCGCACCTCGCCGATCCGCGCCCGCAGCTCCGGGTCCTCGTAGTAGCAGTCCGGAGTGGCGAGGAACTCGACGCCCTCGGCGCGCAGTGCGTCGACGGTGCCGAGGATGTCGCCGGTGGCCAGCGCCACGTGCTGGGCGCCGGGGCCGCCGTGGTACTGCAGGTACTCGTCGATCTGCGAGCGCTTCTTCCCCGGCGCCGGCTCGTTGAGCGGGAACTTCACCCGGTGGTTGCCGTTGGCCACGACCTTGCTCATCAGCGCTGAGTAGTCGGTGGCGATGTCCGCGCCGACGAACTCCGCGAGGTTGGTGAAGCCCATGACACGGTTGTAGAAGGCCACCCACCGGTCCATCTCGCCGAGTTCGACGTTGCCGACGACGTGGTCGATGGCCTGGAACAGCCGCCGCGGGGCGCCGGGGCGGCGGACGTGGGTGGAGGTGCGGGCGACGTAGCCGGGCAGGTGCGGGCCGGTGTAGCGGGACCGGTCGACCAGGGTGTGCCGGGTGTCGCCGTAGGTGGCGATGGCGGCCGTGCGGACGGTGCCGTGCTCGTCGGTGACGTCGTGCGGCTGCTCCAGGACGGTCGCGCCGGTGGCGGCCGCGTGGGCGATGCAGCGGTCGACGTCGGGCACCGTCAGCGCGATGTCGGCGATGCCGTCGCCGTGGCGCCGGTGGCGCTCGGCGAGGGGGCTGGCGGGGTCGTAGGCGCCGGTGAACACGAAGCGGGCCGCGCCGGAGCGCAGCACGTAGGCGAGGTGGTCGCGGTTGCCGGTCTCCGGGCCGGAGTAGGCGATGAGCTCCATGCCGTACGCGGACTGGAAGTGGTGCGCGGTCTGGGTGGCGTTGCCGACGACCCACACGAGCGAGTCCCAGCCGGCGACGGGGAACGGGTCGTCGGCGGGGTCGTGCTCGACCCAGCCGACCAGCCGCCGGAGCTGCTCGAGGTCCAGCTCCGCGGCCCGCTCGTCATCGAGTTCCTGCTCCAGGGTCATGCCGGTCCCTCCGTCGAGCAGTGCGTCTTGTGGTGCAGGACACACCCGGCCACGCTGCTGGGCAACCGGCGTCGCTGGAGGTGTGCCGGCTGCCCAGCCGGCCCAGCCGGCGGGGTCGGGAGCTGGTCGCGGTGGCCAGTTCGACGGGAGGCGGACATGGCGGACGGCGTCACCCTGGACGCGCTCGACGTGGCGCTGCTGGAGGCGATGCGCGAGCACCGGCGGGCCGGGGTGCTCGAGCTGGCCCGGCTCACCGGCGTCGCGCGGGGCACGGTGTCGGCCCGGCTGCAGCGGATGGAGGACGCCGGGGTGGTCACCGGGTACGGGCCGGAGGTCGACGTCCGCGCGGCGGGGTTCGGCGTCGAGGCGTTCGTGACGCTGGAGATCGCGCAGGGCGCCGTCGACGAGGTGCAGCGCGACCTCGAGGACATCCCGGAGGTGCTCGAGGCGCACGCGACGACCGGGCGCGGGGACGTGCTCTGCCGGGTGGCCGCGAGCTCGCACGAGGCGCTGCAGCGGACGCTGGTGCGGCTCGACCGGTCCTCCTGCGTGGTCCGCTCGACCAGCGTCGTCGTCCTGTCGCGGCTGGTCCCGCTGCGGGCGCTGCCGCTGCTGCGCACCGGAGCGGCGCCGGACGCCGGCCGGTCCGCGCACCGCGGCCCGGCGTCCACCGGGGAGTGACCCGGCCGGCGCTGCGCCGTCAGTTGATGATCTCGCCGCGCTCGACGGTGAGGATGGCGGCCAGCCGGTCGCGCCACGCCTGCAGCGCCTCTGGGGTCAGGCGTGTCCAGTCGGGCACCTCACCGACGATCCGGAGCGGGGCGGTGCTGCGGTAGGAGCGAGTGGGGTTGCCCGGGAACTTCTTGTCGGTCACGTTCGGGTCGTCCTCGAACGGGCCGGTGGGCACGACCTCGTAGACCCGCGGCGCACCCGGGCCGGCGGCGAGCTCCGCGGCCAGGCCGGCGCCGTCGCGGAGCGCGGTGAAGTACACGTGGTTCATGACGATCTCGGGGCGGTAGTTCGAGCGGAACCCCGCCGTCAGCAGGTCGCCGACCTGCAGATCGGCCTTGGTGCCGTGGAAGAACGGCCCGTCGTCGGTCGCCTGGCGCACCGCGGGAGTGTAGATGGCGACCGTCCCCGCGCCGGGCTCCCGCGGACACCGTCTCCCGCGAACCCCGTCTCCCGCGAACCCCGTCTCCCGCGAACCCCGCCTCCCGCGCCCACGTCTCCCCGCGGAGACCGTCTCCCGCGGGAGCCCGGGGTGGTCCGGGAGCAGGGCCGGCCCGCGCGGTCCGCTGGGAGCCGGACCGGACACGACCGCCCCCGTCCTCCGAGGAGGGCGGGGGCGGTCGTGGGGCTCAGGGCTGCGACGGGAGTCCGCGGTGCCGGCCGGCCGGCCGGAACCGGACGGTCGGCTCCGGTGACGTCCCGCCGGAACCGGTCTCGGCTCCTAGGGACGCCCCGACGGGCTCACCGGGGCGTCCCGCGTCGATCGCGGGACGTCCCGGCGAGCACCGGTGTCAGCTGCAGCCGCTGGTGGAGCCGCAGCCCTCGCAGACGTAGCAGCTGCCGGCCGGGCGCATCTTCGTGCCGCAGGTCATGCACAGCGGCGCGTCGGTGGCGGTCCCGGTCACCAGCTCCAGCAGCTCGGCGGAGCTGTGGGCCTCCTTGAGGTCCTTCTTCGGCGCCTCGGGCTTGACGGGCGTCTCGGTCGGGACGGAGCCGCGCAGCGCTTCGACGTCGACCTCGTCCTCCGCCTCGACGACCGCGGCGGTCGAGGCGGGGGTGTCGTAGCCCGACACCTGCGCGGCCCGCTCCTCGGCGCTGAAGATGCCCAGGTTGGCCCGCTTGTCCACCGGCAGGTGGTCCAGCGCCAGGCGACGGAAGATGTAGTCCATCACCGACTGGGCGATCCGGATGTCCGGGTCGTCGGTCATGCCGGCCGGCTCGAAGCGCATGTTGGTGAACTTCTGGATGTAGGTCTCCAGCGGCACACCGTGCTGCAGCGCGATCGAGATGCCGATCGAGAAGGCGTCCATGACACCGGCCAGGGTCGAGCCCTGCTTGCCGAGCTTGAGGAAGACCTCGCCGAGGCTGCCGTCCTCGTACATGCCGGCGGTCATGTAGCCCTCGGCGCCGGCGACGCTGAACGACGTCGTCAGGCTCGTCCGCTTCTTGGGCAGGCGCTTGCGGACCGGGTGGGACAGCGCCGCGGGCGCGGCCGCCTCGACCGTCTCAGTGCCGGCCTTGGCGCCGTCGTTCTTGCCCTTGCCGTCGGACAGCGGCTGGCCGACCTTGCAGTTGTCGCGGTAGATCGCCAGCGCCTTGAGGCCGAGCTTCCAGCCCTGGAAGTAGATGTTCTCGACGTCCTCGACGGTCGCCGTCTCCGGCATGTTGACCGTCTTGCTGATCGCGCCGGAGATGAACGGCTGCACCGCGGCCATCATCCGCACGTGGCCCATCGGGGAGATGGCCCGCTCGCCCATCGCGCAGTCGAAGACCTCGTAGTGCTCCGGGCGCAGGCTCGGGGCGTTCACGACGTGGCCGTGCTCGGAGATGAACTCGACGATCGCCTCGACCTGCTCGTCCTGGTAGCCCAGGCTGCGCAGCGCACGCGGCACGGTCTGGTTGACGATCTGCATGGAGCCGCCGCCGACCAGCTTCTTGAACTTGACCAGCGAGAAGTCCGGCTCGATGCCGGTCGTGTCGCAGTCCATCATGAAGCCGATGGTCCCGGTGGGGGCCAGCACGGAGGCCTGGGCGTTGCGCCAGCCGTTGTCCGCGCCGATCTCCAGGCACTCCTGCCACTGGGCGGTGGCGGCCCGCAGCACGTCGGCGTCGTCCGCACCGAGCGGGCGGATCGCGTCGTTGGCGGCGGCGTGCTTGCGCATGACCCGGGCGTGCGCCTCGGCGTTGCGGGCGAAGCCCTCGTACGCCCCGACGATGCCGGCCAGCTCGGCCGAGCGGCGGTAGGCGGTGCCGGTCATCAGCGAGGTGATGGCCGCGGCCAGCGTCTGCCCGCCGCGCGAGTCGTACGCGTGGCCGGTCGCCATCAGCAGCGCGCCGAGGTTGGCGTAGCCGATGCCCAGCTGCCGGTAGGCGCGGGTGGTCTCGGCGATCGGCTCGGTCGGGAAGTCGGCGAAGCAGATGGAGATGTCCATCGCCGTGATGACCAGCTCGACGGCCTTGACGAAATTCTTGGCGTCGAAGGTGCCGTCGTCCTTGAGGAACTTCATGAGGTTCAGCGACGCCAGGTTGCACGAGCTGTTGTCCAGGCTCATGTACTCCGAGCAGGGGTTGGACGCGTTGATCCGGCCCGTCTCGGGGTTGGTGTGCCAGTCGTTGATCGTGTCGTCGTACTGGATGCCCGGGTCGGCGCACTCCCAGGCGGCCTGGGTGACCTTGCGGAACAGGGTCTTGGCGTCGACGGTCTCGATGACCGAGCCGTCCATCCGCGCACGCAGACCGAACTCCGTGCTGTCCTCGACCGCACGCATGAACTCGTCGGAGACGCGGACCGAGTTGTTGGCGTTCTGGTACTGGACGCTGGTGATGTCCTTGCCGCCGAGGTCCATGTCGTACCCGGCGTCGCGCAGCGCGCGGATCTTGTCCTCCTCGCGCGCCTTGGTCTCGATGAACTCCTCGATGTCGGGGTGGTCGATGTCGAGGACGACCATCTTGGCCGCGCGGCGGGTGGCGCCACCGGACTTGATCGTGCCGGCCGACGCGTCGGCACCGCGCATGAAGCTGACCGGGCCGGAAGCGGTGCCGCCGGAGGAGAGGAGCTCCTTGGAGGACCGGATGCGGGAGAGGTTCAGGCCCGCGCCGGAGCCGCCCTTGAAGATCAGGCCCTCCTCGCGGTACCAGTTGAGGATCGAGTCCATCTCGTCGTCGACGGCGAGGATGAAGCAGGCGCTGACCTGCTGCGGGGCGCTCGTGCCGACGTTGAACCACACGGGCGAGTTGAAGCTGAAGTACTGGTGCAGCAGCATCCAGGTCAGCTCGTGCTCGAAGATCTCGGCGTCGCCCTCGGTGGCGAAGTAGCCGTGCTCGCGGCCGGCCGCGCCGTAGGTCAGCACCACCCGGTCGATGAGCTGGCGCAGGCTGGTCTCGCGCTGCGGCGTGCCGACGGCACCGCGGAAGTACTTCGTCGTGACGATGTTGGTGGCGTTGATGCTCCACTCGGCGGGGAACTCCACGCCGCGCTGCTCGAAGTTGATCGAGCCGTCGCGCCAGTTGGTCATGACGACGTCGCGCCGCTCCCAGGTCACCTCGTCGTACGGGTGCGCACCGGGGGTGGTGAAGACCCGCTTGATCTTCAGGCCCTTCCCCCGCGCCGGCGCCTTGGCGGTGCGACGCGTGCGGCCCGACAGGCGGTCCTCGGTCTCGGTCACTGAGCTCTCCCTCGGTTGTGGCTCTGCTGGTGTCGCTGACGGCTTGGGGAAGAGAGCCGCACTCTGTTCTAACGGGCGGTACTGACGTTTTCTCACGGGACGGCGACGGTGCCGTCGGACGGGGTCGGGCCGCGCGAACCACCCCGCCGGCGACCGGCCGGCGGTTCCGGCTGCATGCCCGGCAGCGGCAGGGTGCCGGCGGTCAGGTGCCGGGCCCGCAGCTCGGTGATCTCCTTCTCGAAGTCCTCGATCGAGGTGAAGGCGCGGTAGACACTGGCGAACCGGAGGTAGGCCACCTCGTCGAGCTCGCGCAGCGGCCGCAGGATCGCCAGCCCCACCTCGTGGCTGGGCACCTCGGCGGCGCCGGTCGCCCGGATCGCGTCCTCGACCTGCTGGGCCAGCTTCTGCAGCTGGTCCTCGTCGACCGGCCGCCCCTGGCAGGCGCGCCGCACGCCGGCGACGACCTTGCTGCGGTTGAACGGCTCGCTCACGCCGCTGCGCTTGACGACGGCGAGGACCGCCTCCTCCACCGTCGTGAACCGGCGCCCGCAGGCGGGGCAGGAACGACGCCGGCGGGTGGTGGCACCCTCCTCGGCCTCCCGGGTCTCGATCACCCGGCTGTCCGCGTTGTGGCAGAAGGGACACCGCACGGCGACTCCTCCTCCCTCGCCTCGTGCACCGCCGCCCCTCCCGGGGTGGACCGGCCGCCCGCGGGGTCCGCTGTGGACCCTCCTGGGGACAACCGGTGCACATCCCGGGGAGGAGCTGAGGACGCCCTGTGGACGGACTTACATCGGTGCAACTACTAGATGTAGGGGAACCCTAGGCGGGCCTCCACTAGATGTGCAAGAGCGGCACGGTGTGGCGTGTTCCCGCGCAACACGGTCGTGACCAGCGGTCGACCGACACACCAGCAGTCACACGGACACGCCGACGAGCGCGTCGAGAGGGGTGCGGGACCACCCGTGCGCGGTGTGGTGGCGTGTCGCCGAGGCGTCGTACCGGCCGCCGGGCCCGGAGGCGGCGACCCCGGGACACGCCGCACACCACGGGCCCAGGGCCCAGGAGGCGCGAGACCTCGGAGGAGCGGGGGCCCCGCACGGGTGCGACCGCCCCGCCGCGCGCTCAGCCGAGGGGTGAGGTGGCGCTCCACGGCCGGCCGGCGACATCGCCGAGGCGGATGGGCCGGGTGAGCGGCTCCCCCGCGCCGGCGAGGGGCACGGAGCCGGCCAGGGCGCCGACGCCGGGGCGGGCGGCAGTGGCGGGGACTTCGTCGCCGGCCCGGTGACGACCGGCGGGCACCCCGGCCCGGTGGCGCCCCTCCGCCTCGGCGCAGCGCACCACGGGCAGCTCGGCGGTGAGGTCACTGGCGTGCCGGCGCCGTCGAGCGACACCCCGGGCGGGCAGCCCGTCCCCGAGCATCCGGCGCAGCTCGACCCGGCTCATCTGGACGGTCTCGACGCTCCCGGACAGCCGCGCGGCCGGGCCGACCTCGGCGACTCGGGCGACGATCGGCTCCGCGGCGGGCGCCGGGACCGGCTCGGGCAGCCGTACCGCGGCGAGCTCGACCCACATCTCGCGTGCCGCGGCACCGATCAGGGCGCGCACCGAGGCCTCGCAGGCCCCGGACCGGTCGTGGCGCCAGCCCAGGACCGCACCGGGCCACCACGTCCCGTCGACGTACACCTCGGCGTCGAGGGGCTGGGACATGGCGGCTGCTCGTCCGTGCTGGTCCAGTGGCACGCCGGGAACGGTAGGTCGGCACCCCCTGGCGAGCGGGGCAGGACGCCGCCCCGAGGGTTGACGAAGATGGGCCGCAGGATTGTGCACGTCGCCGCGCCGACCGCTCACGGGACGGCGAGGACCTGGCCGGGCACCACGACGGCTCCCTCCAGGTCGTTCAGCTCCTCGATGGCGTCCACCACCGCCCGCACGTCCTCCCCCGGGCCGGCGACCTCCGCGGCGATGGACCAGACCGTGTCCCCGGGCCGGACCACGACGTCGCTCTCCCCCGCGGGCCGCAAGCCCTCCGGCCCGGCCACGAGCGCCGACAGGACCAGCAGGCCCAGCGCGGCCACCGCGACGGTCAGCGCCGTCAGCGCGCACCACCCCCGGCGGGTCAGGCGCAGCGGGACCCGCGGCACGTCCGCACGGCCGCGCCCACCGGCCGGCCGGACCCGTCGCACGGGCGGCTCCCCCAAGCGCACCGGACGCGCGCCCGGGCGCACCGTGTCGCGACGGACCGGCGGCGCCCCGGCCACCGGTCCTCCGGCCCGCACCGCGGCCCGGGACACCGCCCGCCCGGGCACCGGGCGCACCGGCCCGGCGACCCGCAACCCCGTGCCGTTCCCCGAGCACCCCGCCACACCGCGCTCCGCGACCGCCACCCCAGCGCCTCCTCCACGACGGCCACCGGCAGCGCCGGCGACCGAACACGCGTTCGATTCGAACATCAGTGCGATGTCTACCGCACGGCGCCGACAGGATCGACCCGACACCCGAGGACTTCGAACATGTGTTTGAGGACGGGGCCCGGACACGCTACGGTCCGACTGACACCACCCCCGCGCCGGTCGCACCGCACGTGGCCGACGACGAGGAGGGCGGACGGACGAGTCGTGGGGACACGGCCGGCGAGGAGGAGACGTGGCGGGCACGAGCGGGACGTCGGGCGGGCGCGGCGGGTCGCGCCGGGCGGGCGGCACGGCCACCGGCGGCGCACCGGAGAGCACCGCGCAGGTGCGCACCTTCCCGGACCGCGGCGAGGCCGGTGACGGGTTGACCCAGCGGCAGCGCCGCGTCCTGGGGGTCATCCGCGACTCCATCGACCGCCGCGGCTACCCGCCCTCGGTGCGCGAGATCGGCGAGGCCGTCGGGCTGTCCTCGGCCTCCTCCGTCGCCCACCAGCTGTCGGTGCTGCAGAAGAAGGGGTGGCTGCGCCGGGACCCGAACCGGCCGCGCGCCCTCGACGTGCGTCTGCCGGGCGAGATCGCCGCGGCCGCGGCCGGCCCGCCGCCTCCGGTGGCCGAGGACTCGGCGAGCCCGGCGCCCACCTACGTGCCGCTCGTGGGCCGCATCGCCGCCGGCGGCCCGGTGCTCGCCGAGCAGGCAGTGGAGGACGTCTTCCCGCTCCCCCGCGAGCTCGTCGGCGAGGGCACGCTGTTCATGCTCAAGGTCACCGGTGACTCGATGGTCGAGGCAGCGATCTGCGACGGCGACTGGGTCGTGGTCCGCCAGCAGCCCACCGCCGAGAACGGCGAGATCGTCGCCGCGATGATCGACGGCGAGGCGACGGTGAAGACCTACAAGCGCAAGGACGGGCACGCGTGGCTGCTGCCGCACAACCCCGCCTACGAGCCCATCCCCGGCGACGACGCGACCGTCCTGGGGCGCGTCGTCACGGTGCTGCGCCGCGTCTGACCGGCGCCGCGCCGGGGAGCCGCCACGAGCGGCCGCCCCGGCGCGGGGCGGCCTCAGCGCAGGGCCGCGCCGGCGCGGGGCCGCACCGGCGCGGGGCGGCCGCAGCACGGAGCGCCGGCGACGGGCTCAGGCCCGGGAGGACCCGCCCGGCGGGGAGCCACCACGGCGCAGCCGGCCCACCAGCCAGAGCAGCACGCTGGCCACGGCGGCCGCGACCAGTGCGGCGGTGACCGGGCTGACCCCGTCCTCGGTCTCGGTGAGGACGTCGGGCAGGGAGCCGTCGGTCGCACCGGTGGCCCCCGCGGGCACGGTCGCGGCCGGCACCGGCACCACGGTGACGTCGCTGGGCAGGCCCTCGCTGGCCACGACCAGGGACGTGCCGTCGGCCGAGAAGCTGATGGCCTCGCCCTGCGGGGAGTCCGGCAGCGCCACCCGCACCGGCTCGGCCGCCAGGGCGGCGGGCACGTCCGACCCCGCCAGCGGCCAGACGTAGGCGTCGGTGTAGGTCCGCAGCGCGATCGCGTGCCCGTCGGACGCCACCGCGCCCCCCGTGACCAGCAGCTGGCCCGCCCGACCCACCGGGCCGCCTGGGGTGCCCGTCAGGGTCAGGTCCACCGAGGCCACCTCGACCAGACCGACGGTGCCGGCGGGCTCCAGCGCCGCAGCCGGGCGGAAGACGTCGCTGGCGCCCAGGACCTCCTTGGTCACGACGTAGGGCGTGCCGTCCGGAGCCAGCAGCAGCGCCTCGGCGTCGCGCGGGCCGTCGGGATAGGTGAGCCGGAAGACGTCCGTCGTCCCGTCGGGGTGCAGGGCGATGAGGGCCACCGTCTCCCGGGTGCCGTTGTTGTCGCCGGTGTCGCAGAGCCAGACGCTCCCGTCCGGCCCGACGGCCAGGTCCTCGGGGTCGTAGGGGTCCACGTCGGCGGTGTGCACGTCGGTCACGGCGCAGGCCGCGTCGAGGACGTACACCGTGACCTGGTCGCCGCCGTCGTTCATCGCGAGCATGTTCCCGTCGCCGCCCACGACCAGCCCGGACAGCTCGGGCAGCCGCGGGTCGGTGATCTGGCACTGCGGGACCGGCGCGGCCTCCTCGGCCGACGCCGCCGGGGCGGGGACGAGCGCGAGGGCCGGGGCGCACACCGCGAGCGCCGCGACGGTCAGCCCCGCGGGCAGCCCGTCACGACGTCGGGGGAACGGGCCGCGCACCCGACCAGCGTGACAGCACGCGCGCGTCGAGCGCGTGAACCACGCCCAACAGCAGCAGGCCGACCGCGGCGCCGACCACGGCGTCGCTGACCCAGTGGAAGTCGAGCGCGACCATCGACAGCGTCGTCAGCACGGGGCCCACCACGGCCAGCGCCCACAGCGCCCGCTGCACCCACGGGTGCATGCCGTACTCCACCGCCTGCCAGCGGACCACGCCCCACAGCAGCACGGCGTTGGCCACGTGCCCGGAGGGGAAGGACTGGCCGTCGGGGTCGTGCAGGAAGTGGCCCGGGTGCTGGGGCGCGGTCCGGCCGATGCCGTACTTGATGCTGTAGACGACGAGGCCGAGCAGCAGCATCGCCAGCAGCAGCCGCACCAGGGGCAGGAACGTGCGGTGGCGGCCGGCCAGAAACGCGACGACCGCGAACAGGTACAGCTGCATCGTGCCCTGGCCGCCGATGCGGGTGACCACGTACAGCGGGCCGTAGGCGTCGGAGTCCCGCAGCCCCCAGCCGCCGACGGTGTCGGAGACCCAGATGTCGATCTGCTCGGTGACCCCGCGGGCCAGCAGGTCGACGGTCACCCACACCGCGATGAGCAGCGCCAGGACCAGCGCCCACCACGGCGGGCGCCCCACGGTGACCACGCGCGGGTGCTCCGGCACCGGCAGCCCGCTGGGCGAGGCGCCGAGCGAGCGTCGCACCACCCCGCTGGTCACCGCCCGAGCGTACCGGCCCGTGACCGGTTCGTGACCTCGACCGGCCGGTACGGCGGGCCGCACCGGCCGACCGGTCAGCCGACGGGCGAGGAGAAGCCCTCGAGTGCCGAGGCCAGCGCG
Source organism: Blastococcus sp. SYSU D00695 (assembly GCF_054050555.1). Lineage (NCBI taxonomy): Bacteria > Bacillati > Actinomycetota > Actinomycetes > Geodermatophilales > Geodermatophilaceae > Blastococcus > Blastococcus sp. SYSU D00695. The sequence continues at coordinate 78,597 of NZ_JBJGZP010000010.1, forward strand.
CCGTCCACGCGCGCGGACAACCGGGTGCCGCCGGCCTCGTGGCTCTCGCTGAGCACCTCGCCGTCCCGGTGCACCCGGGAGACCAGGTCGCCCCGGTGGTAGGGCACCAGGACCTCGACCTCGACGTCGGGATGCGGCAGCCGGGCGGCGACGACGTCGCGCAGCCGGTCGATCCCCTCTCCCGTCCGCGCCGAGACCCAGACGGCGCCGGGCAGGGCCTGGCGCAGGGTGAGGACGTCGTCCTCGGTCATCGCGTCGACCTTGTTGACCACGATGAGCTCCGGCACCGCGGAGGCGTCGATCTCCTGCAGCACCACGTGGACCGCGTCGATCTGGCCCAGCGGGTCGGGGTCGGAGCCGTCGACGACGTGCAGCAGCAGGTCGGCGGCGGCCACCTCCTCCAGGGTGGAGCGGAAGGCGTCCACCAGCTGGTGCGGCAGGTGCCGGACGAAGCCGACCGTGTCGGTGAGCGTGTACTCCCGGCCCTCGTCGGTCTGCGCGCGCCGGACCGTCGGGTCGAGGGTGGCGAACAACGCGTTCTCCACCAGCACCCCGGCGCCGGTCAGCCGGTTGAGCAGGCTGGACTTGCCGGCGTTGGTGTAGCCGGCGATCGCCACGCTGGGGACGGCGTTGCGGCCGCGGCTGGCCCGCTGCGTCTCGCGGGCGGTGGCCATGCCGGCGATCTCCCGCCGCAGCTTGCTCATCCGCGAGCGGATGCGCCGCCGGTCGGTCTCGATCTTCGTCTCACCCGGGCCGCGGGTGCCGATGCCGCCACCGCCGGCGACGCGGCCACCAGCCTGCCGGGACAGCGACTCACCCCAGCCGCGCAGCCGCGGCAGCATGTACTGCATCTGGGCGAGCTCGACCTGGGCCTTGCCCTCCCGGCTGCTCGCGTGCTGGGCGAAGATGTCGAGGATCAGCGCCGTCCGGTCGACGACCTTGACCTTGAGGATCTTCTCCAGGGCGTTGAGCTGGCCGGGGGTCAGCTCGCCGTCGCAGATCACGGTGTCGGCGCCTGTCGCCGCGACGATGTCGCGGATCTCGTTGGCCTTGCCGGAGCCGACGTAGGTGCCGGCGTCGGGGGTCTGCCGGCGCTGGCTGACGGCCTCGAGGACCTGCGAGCCCGCCGTCTCGGCGAGTGCGGCCAGCTCGGCGAGGGAGCGGTCGGCGTCGGCCTGGGTGCCCTCGGTCCACACGCCCACCAGCACGACGCGCTCCAGGCGCAGCTGGCGGTACTCGACCTCGGTGACGTCGGCGAGCTCGGTCGACAGCCCGGCGACGCGCCGCAGCGCGCCGCGCTGCTCGAGGTCGTAGCTGCCGGTGGTGTCGTCGGGCTCGTCCCACTGGCCGGCCGGCGCGGGGCGCACGGTCTCCTCGGTGGGCGCGCCGGTGGCGCGGTCGGCGCGGGCCTGCGCGTCGGCGAGCACGGCGCGGTTCTGTGCGGTCGTCATCGGGTCCAGCGTGGCACGCCCCTCGCGGCGGGGCACGTGAGTTGTCACTTCCGGGGAGGTCCCTGCTCGTGTCATCGCCGGGTGCAACACCGCCGGGCTCCGCATGCATCCCGCCGCGGGGCGGGTAGGGGCAGGCCGACGAGCACGCCGACCGAGGAGGAACCGTGAGCACGAGCAGCACCGAGGGCATCGACGACCCGGGCCGCGACCCGAAGGGGCTGAACCCGCCGCGCAACCCGTTCGGGGGCGCCGACCAGGACACCGGCCGCGGGGAGCCGCGCGGTACCGGGAACGTGGGTCCGGCCGACAAGCCCGAGGCACCCACCGACGAGCCGGAGACGCGGGCGGACGAGCCCGACCGGCCCTGATCAGCCGCGGGTCGCCGCCGGGGTGCCCGCCAGCCACTCGGCGGTGAGCTCGCCGGCGGCGACCACCACGGCCGGACCGCGCAGCACGGTGGTCTCCGGGGTCACGTCGACGGTGAGCCGGCCACCGGGGACGTCGACCACGACCGTCCCGGCGGTCGCGCCGCCGGCGGCGAGCGTCGCGTAGGCGACGGCGCACGCGCCCGTGCCGCACGAGCGGGTCTCCCCCACCCCGCGCTCGTGCACCCGCAGCCGGACGTGCGCGTCCGCCCCCTCGCCGGCCGCCCGCAGCACGGTGACCAGCTCGACGTTCACGCCGTCGGGGAACAGGGTGGGGTCGAAGCGCGGGGCCCCGGTGAGGTCGAGCGCGTCGAGGTCGACGTCGGTGAGGCACGCCAGGTGCGGGTTGCCCATCGACACCGCGAGCCCGTCGAAGCGGCGCCCGTCCAGCTCGGCGGACCCGCGGCCGAACTCCCGGGCCGGCCCCATGTCGACCCAGTAGCTGCCGTCGGGGCCGGCGCCGACCCGCCGCGGGCCGCCGCGGGTGCCCACCCACACGCCGTCGGCGCAGGCGCCGCGGTCCAGCAGCCCCTCGGTCACCAGCACGTGCAGGAACAGGCGGATGCCGTTGCCGCACATCTCGGCCAGCGACCCGTCGGCGTTGCGGTGGTCCATGAACCACTCGCAGCGCGCCAGGTCCGCGCCGAGGACGGCGGGGGCGTCGGGCACGTGCACGCTGCGCACCACCCGCAGGACGCCGTCCCCACCGAGGCCGGCGCGGCGCTCGCACAGCCGGGCCACCATCGCCGCGTCCAGCCGGGCCTCGGGCCAGCGGTCCCCGTCGGGGTCGGGCAGGACCACGAAGTCGTTCTCCGTGCCGTGCCCGACCAGCACCCGCTCAGTCACGTCCCGATGGTACGGGCGGCCAGCAGCGCGCCGACGGCGTCGACCAGGTCGGGCCGGCCCGCGTCGAACCAGGTGGTGCCCGCGTCGCGGCGGAACCAGGACCGCTGCCGGCGGACGAACCGCCGGGTGGTGACCACGGTGCGCTCCCGCGCCTCGTCGGCGGACAGCTCGCCGTCGAGCTGCGCCAGCACCTGGGCGTAGCCCAGCGCCCGGGAGGCGGTCGGGCCCTCCCGCAACCCGTCGGCGGCCAGCGCCTCCACCTCGGCGACCAGCCCGGCCGACCACATCCGGTCCACGCGCAGCGCGATGCGCCCGTCCAGCTCGGCCGGTTCCCGGTCCAGGCCGACCACGACCGCCGGGTAGTGCGGCCGCGGCTCGGGCAGCGACGCGCGGAACGGCCCGCCGGTCAGCTCGACCACCTCCAGTGCCCGCACGATCCGCCGCCCGTTGCTGGGCAGGACGGCGGCCGCGGCGACCGGGTCGACGGCGGCCAGGCGGGCGTGCAGCGCGGCCGGCCCGACCTCGGTCAGCTCGGCCTCCAGCCGCGCCCGCACCGCCGGGTCGGTGCCGGGGAAGTCCAGCTCGTCGAGGACGGCGCGCACGTACAGCCCCGAGCCGCCGACCAGCAGCGGCACCACGCCGGCGGCCCGCAGCCGGTCGACCTCCGCCCGGGCGCGCCGCCGGTACTCCGCGACCGACGCCGGCTCGCGGACGTGCCACAGGTCCAGCAGGTGGTGCGGGACGCCGCCGCGTTCGGTGAGGTCGGGCTTGGCGGTGCCGATGTCCATCCCGCGGTAGAGCTGCATCGAGTCGGCGTTGACGACCTCGCCGCCCAGCCGCTGCGCCAGCGCCACCGCCAGCGCCGTCTTGCCCGTGGCGGTGGGGCCGACCACCGCGACCACCGGGGGCGGCGCCACCGCCGTCACGGCGCCGTCCAGGTGGCCACGAGGTAGCCGACGCCGAAGGGGGCGGCGTCGTGCAGCAGCCGCGGCGCGACGACCGCCCGGCCGCCGAGGACCCGCCCGACCGCCCGCCACACGGGGACGCCGGCAGCCAGCAGCCGCTCCCCCGCCGCGGCGTCGAGGCCGGCGAGTGCGCCCGCGTCCCCGGAGGCCAGCGCCGCGGCGACCGCGGCGTCGAACGGGGCGGCATCGTCGTCGAGGTAGCCGGGGGCCTTCACGGTGCGGCGGGCCGACCCGTCGCCGAGGGCGAGGACCGCCGCCCCGCCGGGGAGGCCGGCCAGGGCGCCCGCGAGGTCCTCCGGCCCGACCCCCAGGCGCGGCCCGGTGTGCCCGGCCCGGTCCAGCAGCCAGGCGCCGACGGTCAGGGCGGTCGGCGTGCGCCGTCCCCCGGGGCGGGCGCCGCCGGCGAAGGGCACGGCCAGGTCCACCCCGACCCCGCGCAGGTCCCCGGCGTCCCCCGCGCCGTAGCGCCCGGAGGCGCCCGGCCCGACCACGACGACGGTCTCCGGGCCGCCGGCGAGCACCGCCTCGACGGCGGCGGCGCACGCCGCGCGCAGCGCCTCGGTCTCCGGCGCGGCCCGTCCCTCCACGGCGGGCAGCAGCAGCGGCGGGCACGGGCAGAAGGCGATCGACAGCGGCGCGGCCGGGCCCGCGACGGGGGATCCGGCCTGTTCAGTCGTCACGGCAGCAGTGTCGCCGATGCGACGTGGGACACTGCGGTGCGTGTCCAGCACGGAGAGCCCCGCAGACGGTTCGCAGCAGGTCCCCCAGCCGGTCGAGGCCGGCGCGGCAGACAGCACCGGAGCCACCGAGACCACCGGCGCCGAGGCCCCCGCCGCCGGGGTCGGCGGCTCCGCCGCGGTCGGCCCGGAGGCAGGGACCGCGGCGGCGCCGACCCCCGAGGACGCGGCCCTGGCCGACCCGACCGCGCCCGCCGCCGACGGTGCGCCCGCCGCCGACGGTGCGCCCGCCGGGGAGGACGCCGCCGGGGAGGACGCCGCCGGGGAGGACGCCGCCGGGGAGGACGCCGTCCCCGCGCCGGTGCTGCCGGCCGTGCTGCCGGAGGAGGCGGCCGCGCCCGTGGCCGCCGTCGCCGCCGCGGTGGCCGCGCCGGGCGACGTCCCGACGCACGCCCCGGGCGAGCCGAGCGCGCCGCCCGCCTCGGACCCCACCGCCTGGGGGCGCGTGGACGAGGAGGGCACCGTCTACGTCCGCACCGCCGACGGCGAGCGCGCCGTCGGCTCCTGGCAGGCCGGCGACCCGGCCGCGGGGCTGGCCCACTACGGGCGCCGCTACGACGACCTGGCGACCGAGGTCGGGCTGCTCGAGGCGCGGCTGCGGGCGCACACCGGCAACCCCGCCGAGATCAAGGCCAAGGCCCAGGCGCTGGCCGAGCAGATCCCCACCGCGACCGCCGTCGGGGACCTGGACGGCCTCGCCGCCCGCGCCCGCGCGATGGTGGACACGGCGGACTCCGCGGCCGCCGAGTCGCGGGCGGAGAAGGCCGCGCACCGCGCCGCGCAGATCGCCCGCAAGGAGGCCCTCGCCGCGGAGGCCGAGCAGATCGCCGCGGACTCCACCGCGTGGAAGGCCGCCGGCGACCGGCTCAAGGCCATCGTCGAGGAGTGGAAGACCATCCGCGGCATCGACCGCAAGACCGACGAGGCGCTGTGGCAGCGCTTCGCCGCCGCCCGGGACGCCTTCGGCCGTCGCCGCGGCGCGCACTTCGCGGCGCTGGACGCCCAGCGCGGTGAGGCGCGGGCGGCCAAGCAGCAGCTGATCGCCGAGGCGCAGCGGCTGTCGACGTCCACCGAGTGGGGCCCGACCAGCGCGGCGATGCGCTCGCTGATGGACCGCTGGAAGGCCGTGCCGCGCACCGGCCGCGACGGCGACGACGACCTGTGGAAGCAGTTCCGCGCCGCCCAGGACGTGTTCTTCGCCGCCCGCACCGAGTCGGACAAGGCGCGCAGCACCGAGGAGCTGGCCAACCAGCAGGCCAAGGAGGAGATCCTCGCCGAGGCCGAGAAGCTCGACCCGGCCAAGGACCTGCGCGGCGCGCAGAACGCCCTGCGCAAGCTGCAGGAGCGCTACGACGCCATCGGCCACGTCCCGCGCAGCGCCATGCGCGGCCTCGAGGACCGGATGCAGGCGGTGGAGCAGCGCGTGCGCGGGGCGGCCGACGCCGGCCGGGTGCGCACCGCCCCGGAGAACCCGATGGTGACCTCGATGCGCGCCGCCGTCGCCAAGGCCGAGGAGCAGCTCGCGAAGGCCGAGGCCGCCGGGGACCAGCGCCGGGTCGACGAGGCCCGCGCCAACCTGGCCACGCGGCAGGAGTGGCTCGCCGAGGCGGAGAAGTCCGCGCGGCGCTGAGGCAGGACCCCGATTCCCCCCGCCCCGCGCACGCCCGGGGCGGGGGGGAGCAGCGGAACCGCTAGCAGCCGGTCGCGGCCGGGAGCGGCTCGGGGACGCCGACCCGCGGGATCCCGAGCGAGACGCCGGGGGTGGTCGGCCGGGTGCCCGCCTCGTGCGCGTCGCCGGCGCGGGTCCGGCGGTGCGACAGCAGCGGGCCGTCGGCGACCAGGTGGTGCGGCGCGGCCTGCGTGACGACGGTCTCCACGACGTCGCCCGGCCGCACGCCCTCGGCCGCGGTGAAGTGCACCAGCCGGCCGTCGCGGGCCCGGCCGGACAGCCGCCCGGTGCGGGCGTCCTTGCTGCCCTCCCCCGCGGCCGCCAGCAGCTCGACCCGGCGGCCGACCTGCGCGCGGTTCTCCGCCCAGCTGATCTCGTCCTGCAGGGCGGTCAGCCGCAGGTAGCGCTCCTGGACGACCTCCTTGGGCAGCTGCCCGTCCATCTCCGCGGCCGGCGTCCCCGGGCGCTTGGAGTACTGGAAGGTGAAGGCGCTGGCGAACCGCGCCTGCCGGACCACCTCGAGGGTCTGCTCGAAGTCGGCCTCGGTCTCGCCGGGGAAGCCGACGATGACGTCGGTGGTGATCGCGGCGTCGGGCATCGCGGCGCGGACGCGGTCGATGATCCCCAGGTAGCGCTCCTGCCGGTACGCCCGGCGCATCCGGCGCAGCACCTCGTCCGACCCGGACTGCAGGGGCATGTGCAGCTGGTGGCAGACCGCCGGGGTCTCGGCCATGGCGGCGATGACGTCGTCGGTGAACTCGCGCGGGTGCGGGCTGGTGAACCGGATCCGCTCCAGCCCCTCGATGCGGCCGGCCGCGCGGAGCAGGTCGGCGAAGGCGCCCTGCTGGCCGAACTCGACGCCGTAGGCGTTGACGTTCTGGCCGAGCAGCGTGACCTCCAGGACGCCCTGGTCGACCAGCGCCTGCACCTCGGCGAGGATGTCGCCGGGCCGGCGGTCCTTCTCCGTGCCGCGCAGCGCCGGGACGATGCAGAACGTGCAGGTGTTGTTGCAGCCGACGCTGATCGACACCCAGCCCGCGTAGGCCGACTCCCGCCGCGCCGGCAGCGTCGACGGGAACACCTCGAGCGCCTCGGCGATCTCCACCTGCGCCTCGGCGTTGTGCCGGGCGCGCTCCAGCAGCGCCGGCAGCGAGCCCACGTTGTGCGTGCCGAAGACGACGTCCACCCAGGGGGCGCGCCGGACGATCTCGCCGCGGTCCTTCTGCGCGAGGCAGCCACCGACGGCGATCTGCATGCCGGGGTGCGCGTCCTTCACCGGCCGCAGGTGGCCCAGGTTGCCGTAGAGGCGGTTGTCGGCGTTCTCCCGGACGGCGCAGGTGTTGAGGACGACGACGTCGGCGTCCTCCTCGTCCCCGGCCGCGGTGTAGCCCGCGGCCTCCAGCAGCCCGGCGAGGCGCTCGGAGTCGTGCACGTTCATCTGGCACCCGTAGGTGCGCACCCGGTAGGTGCGCGCCGGGGCCCGGTCCGCGAGTGGGGTCATTCCGCTGTCCATGTCGCCGACGAGGGTACGGCGCGACCACCGCCACCCGGCTTCGTTACCGCTTCGTGACGGCGGCGGACTGCCGAGGGCCGGTCGTCGCCCTATGGTCCGGGGTGTGACTGGCCTCACATCGCAGCACCCGCTGGTGCAGCTGTCCGGTGTGCAGAAGTGGTTCGGCGAGCTGCACGTCCTGCAGGACGTCGACCTGTCCATCGGCGCCGGGGAGGTGGTCGTCGTCATCGGCCCCTCCGGCTCCGGCAAGTCGACCCTGTGCCGGGCGATCAACCGCCTCGAGCCGATCCAGCAGGGCGAGATCCGCATCGACGGCGAGCTGCTGCCGGAGGAGGGCAAGCCGCTGGCCCGGCTGCGCGCCGACGTCGGCATGGTCTTCCAGAGCTTCAACCTGTTCGCGCACAAGACGGTGCTGGAGAACGTGACGCTCGGACCGGTGAAGGTGCGCCACCGGCCGAAGGCGGCGGCCCAGGAGCGGGCCCGCGAGCTGCTGGACCGCGTCGGCGTCGGCAACCAGGCCGGGAAGTACCCCGCCCAGCTGTCCGGCGGCCAGCAGCAGCGGGTGGCGATCGCCCGGGCACTGGCCATGGACCCGAAGGTCATGCTCTTCGACGAGCCGACCTCCGCACTGGACCCGGAGATGATCAACGAGGTCCTCGACGTCATGACGTCGCTGGCCCGGGACGGCATGACGATGGTCGTGGTCACGCACGAGATGGGTTTCGCCCGCCGCGCGGCCGACCGGGTCGTCTTCATGGATGGCGGCCGGATCCTCGAGTCGGCCGACCCCGAGACCTTCTTCACCCGGCCGACGTCGGACCGGGCCAAGGACTTCCTCTCCAAGATCCTCACCCACTGACCCCCCGCCCGACCCGAGAGGAGCACGTCCCGATGAGGTCGCTACGCACGACGACGACGCTGACCGTCGCCGCCCTCGCCCTCGCCCTGGCCGCCTGCGGCGACGACGACGGCGGGGACGGCGGAGGCGACTCCGCCGAGCCCTCGGTCGCCGAGGCCCCGGAGTTCGAGGCCGGCACGACGATGGCCCGGCTCGCCGACCAGGGCACCATCCGGATCGGCACCAAGTTCGACCAGCCCGGGTTCGGCCTGGAGAACCTCGACGGCGAGGTCGAGGGCTTCGACGTCGAGATCGCGAAGATCATCGCCGGCGCCCTCGGCATCGAGGAGGGCGACATCGAGTGGGTGCAGACCCCGTCGGCCGTCCGCGAGGAGGTCCTGGAGGGCGGCGAGGTCGACATGGTCGTGGCGACCTACACGATCAACGACGCCCGGCGGGAGCGGATCTCCTTCGCCGGCCCGTACTACGAGGCCGGGCAGCAGATCATGGTCGCCTCCGACAACGACGAGATCACCGGGCCGGAGTCGTTCACCGACAACCCCGACGCCACCGTCTGCTCGGTCACCGGCTCGACGCCCTCGGAGACGATCCGCCAGTACCTCGCCAGCGACGCCCAGCTGGTGCTGTTCGACGAGTACTCGCAGTGCGCCGACGCCCTGGGCAACGGCCAGGTCGACGCCGTGACCACCGACAACGTGATCCTCCTGGGCTTCGTGTCGGAGTCCGACGGCGACTTCAAGCTCGTCGGGGACCAGTTCACCGAGGAGCCCTACGGCATCGGCATCACCAAGGGCGACGTCGCCTTCTGCGAGTTCATCAACCAGACCCTGGCGGACAACCAGGACGCCTACACGCAGGCCTGGGAGAGCACCGCGGGCCAGGTCGAGGGCACCGAGACCCCGGAGCTCCCCGAGCCCCAGCCCTGCTCCTGACCCCTGACCGTGCCGCGGCCGGCCGCTCCCCCGGCCGGCCGCGGGCACGCCGCCCGTCACGGCCCCCGGCCGGGGAGGAGGACGCATGAGCCCGGTCACCGACAACCTCGACCTGTACGTGAGCGGTTTCCGGACCTCGCTGGAGATCATCCTGTGGTCGCTGGCCGGCGCGCTGGTCCTGGGCGTGCTCGTGGCGGCGTGCCGGGTCTCGCCGGTGCCGCCACTGCGGACGTTCGGCACCGTCTGGGTGACGACGTTCCGCAACACCCCCCTGTCGGTGGTGCTGTTCTTCTGCGCCTTCGGCCTGCCCGAGCTCGGGATCAACCGCAGCTTCTTCTTCTTCGGCGTCCTCGGCCTGGTCGTCTACACCTCGGCGTTCGTCTGCGAGGCGGTGCGCTCGGGCATCAACTCGGTGCCGGCCGGGCAGGCCGAGGCCGCGCGGTCGCTGGGGCTGACGTTCCGCCAGACCATGGGCGGGGTCGTGCTGCCCCAGGCGCTGCGGACGGTGGTCCCCCCGCTGGGCAGCGTGCTCATCGCGATGTTCAAGAACTCCGCGGTGGTGGGTGCCTTCGGTGTCGGCGGCGACCTGTGGAGCACCGGCGCCACCCTGACCAGCGCCCGCGGCCTGGAGACGCTGCCCGTGTACACCGGCGTCGCCATCGGCTACCTGGTCATCACGCTCACCGCCGGCGCCCTGTTGCAGGTCGTCGAGCGGAAGGTGGCGGTCGCGCGATGAGCGAGCAGACGGTCCTGTACGACGCGCAGGGGCCGCGCGCGCGGCGACGGACGAGGATCGGCACGGTCGTGGCCCTGCTGGTCCTGGCCGCCCTCGGCTTCCTCGTGGTGCGCCGCCTCGCCGACGAGGGCCAGTTCTCGATGGAGCTGTGGGGCCCCCTGATCGACCCGGGCAACGAGGCCTTCGACGCGGTCTGGCGGCTGCTCGGCATCGGCATCGTGAACACGCTGAAGGCCGCCGCCGTGGCCATGGTCCTGTCGCTGGTCCTCGGCACGCTCATCGCCGTCGCCCGGCTGTCGCTGGGGCGGGTGGCGCGGATCCCGCTCATCGGGCTCGTCGAGCTGTTCCGGGGGCTGCCGGTGGTCCTGCTCGTGTACTTCGGCGTGCGCGTGCTGGACGACGTCGGCGCGGACCTCGACGGGCTGCCCGGCGGCCAGGTCTTCTGGGGACTGGTCATCGGCCTGACCGCCTACAACATGGTCGTCTTCGCCGAGGTCATCCGGGCCGGCGTCGCCGCCCTGCCCCGCGGGCAGCGCGAGGCTGCGCTGGCGACCGGCCTGACCAACGGCCAGACGATGCGCATCGTGCTGCTCCCACAGGCCTTCCGGCTCATGCTGCCGTCGGTCATCAGCCAGCTCGTGGTGGTGCTCAAGGACACCTCGCTGATCACCTTCGTGGCCAACTACGACGAGCTCCTGAGCCAGGGCGAGAGCATCCAGCGCAACCTCGACAACCCCATCCAGACGTTCACCGTGGTCGCGCTCATCTACATCGTCATCAACTACACGCTCGGCCGGCTGGCGCAGGTCGTCCAGGCCCGGCAGGCCCGGGGTGGCCGCGCGGGCCGGACGGCTGCCGCCCGGGAGCCGGTCGAGCCGACGCCGGTGCGCACCGGCGCCTGACGCACTCCGCGCCACCCGAGGCCCGCGACGGGGCGGACGGGACGCCGGGGACGCGTGGGACGGCGGGCGGTCATCGGCGGCCGCCGTACTGCCGAGTAGGGATCCGTGGACACCGCTCTTCGCCCCGCCGTGCCGCTGCCGTCGGTGACCCGGCTCTCCGACGGCCAGCCGGACGCGGCCCAGGAGTTCGTCAACCGGGTCCGCGCCGCGGGACCGGACTTCGCCCTCGCCGCCGGCGCGGAGACCGCCGTCGTGCGCGAGGTGGTGCCCCCGGCGCGGCACCGGCGCTCCCGCTGCCGCCTGGTGCTGCGCTTCGCCGGCGACGTCGAGGTGGACCTGACGTTCCTGGGCCCGGTGAGCCGCGGCCCCGCCAGGGAGTCCGCCTTCGACGGGCAGATCCTGGCCTGGCTGGGCAGCGACCGCAGCAACGAGCAGGCCTGGCTGGTGACCGACGACGAGTCCCCCGACGGCCTGGCCATCGACGTCACCGCCTGGGCGAAGCTGCAGTCCCCCGCCGCGGTCTCGTAGCCCGCGGTCCGACCACCGCGCGCCGCTCGCCTCGACGGCCCCGCTCCCCGGTCTGCGGGGTGCGGGGCCGTCGGCGTCGGTCGGGCCGGGGCGCGCGGTCAGGGCAGGAAGGCGTCCAGCCCCAGCTCGGGATGGCCGGGGCCGTGCTCGTCGTCGCTCCACTCGGCGTCGAGTGCCTCCCGGACGACGATCCCGGCCAGCCCCGAGCCGTAGCCCTTGCGCGCGAGCATGCCGAGCAGCCGCCGATGGGCGGTCTCCCGGTCGACGCGGCGGAGCGAGGGAACGCGGCGGGCGACGAGGCGCCGGGCGGCGTCCCACTCGTCCTGGTCGTCGACGAGGGCGAGGGCCTCCTCGGCGTCGTCGCCGTCCACGCCCTTGGCCCGCAACTCGGCCTTCAGCGCCCGGCGCGACAGGCCACGCCCGGCCTGTCGCGAGTTGACCCAGGCGCGGGCGAAGGCGGCGTCGTCGATCAGCCCGACCTCGCCGAAGCGGTCCAGGACCGCGGTGGCCGCGTCGTCCGGGACGCCCTTGCGCGCCAGCAGCTCCTGAAGCTGCCGCCGCGTCTTGGCCGCGCCGGTCAGCGCCCGCAGGCAGATGGCCCGCGCCACCGCCTCGGGGTCACCGGCGTCGTCCTCCGGGCCGTCCGGCGGCTCGGCCGCGTCCCGCTCCGCGGGTGCGGCCGGCCGCCGGCGGCGGGACCGGACCGGGGTGCGGCCGTCGACCCCGAGGTCGGTGTCCACCGACTCAGAAGTCGGGGGTGTCGGCCGTGGCCGGCGCGTCGACCTGCGGGCCGATGCCCAGCTTCTCCTTGATCTTCTTCTCGATCTCGTCGGCCAGGTCGGGGTTGTCGCGCAGGAAGTTGCGCACGTTCTCCTTGCCCTGGCCCAGCTGGTCGCCCTCGTACGTGTACCAGGCACCCGACTTCTTCACGATGCCCTGCTCGACGCCGATGTCGATGAGCCCGCCCTCGCGGCTGAAGCCGGTGCCCCACAGGAGGTCGAGCTCGGCCTGCTTGAACGGCGCGGCGACCTTGTTCTTGACGACCTTGACGCGGACCCGGCTGCCGACGGCGTCGGTGCCCTGCTTGAGGGTCTCGATGCGGCGGACGTCGAGGCGGACCGAGGAGTAGAACTTCAGCGCACGGCCACCGGTGGTGACCTCCGGCGAGCCGTAGACGACACCCACCTTCTCGCGCAGCTGGTTGATGAAGATCGCGGTGGTGCCGGAGTTGTTCAGCGCACCGGTGATCTTGCGCAGCGCCTGGCTCATGAGGCGGGCCTGCAGACCGACGTGGCTGTCGCCCATCTCGCCCTCGATCTCGGCGCGGGGCACCAGGGCGGCCACCGAGTCGATGACGATGATGTCGAGGGCGCCGGAACGGATGAGCATGTCGGCGATCTCCAGCGCCTGCTCACCGGTGTCGGGCTGGCTGACCAGCAGCGCGTCGGTGTCGACGCCGATGGCCCGCGCGTACTCGGGGTCGAGGGCGTGCTCGGCGTCGACGAAGGCGGCGATGCCGCCGGCCGCCTGGGCGTTGGCCACCGCGTGCAGGGCGACCGTCGTCTTGCCGGAGGCCTCGGGGCCGTACACCTCGATGACGCGGCCACGCGGCAGGCCGCCGATGCCCAGCGCGATGTCGAGCGCGATCGAACCGGTCGGGATGACCTTGATCGCCTGCGCGGTGCTGTCGCCCAGCCGCATGACCGAGCCCTTGCCGAACTGCTTGTCGATCTGGGCCAGGGCCATGTCGAGGGCCTTGTCGCGGTCGAGCGTTGCCATGGTGTTCACCTTCGGGAAGTCACGGTGTCGTGGGTGTCGAGCGGGTCGGTGCCGACGCTAGGGACGAGGTCTGACACTTCCGGGGGACCGACCGGACCTGTGGAGGAACACCCGGCCTGTGGACCACAGTATGCCGAACGTGTGTTCGACCGCCACCGGCGACACGCCGTCCGTCCCAGGCGCCCCAGGCGCGTCCGGCGGCCGGGCCCGCGAGCCCTCCGCGCGGCCGCCGGAGGGCGCGTCAGCGGTCCTTCGCGGGGACCTCGTACTCCTCGCAGATCGCCAGCCACACCCGGCGCACGGGCAGCCCGGCCTCGATCGCGTCGGCCGCCGTCCGGCCGCCGAGGGTCGAGAAGACGTGGTCGCGCACCACGCTCTGCGCGCGCATCGACCCGAACTGGTCCTCGAGCCGGGACCAGAACTCCTGCAGGCGCATCCCCCGACGCTAGCGCGCCGGCGCGGCACCCATCCCGGCACGCACCCGCCGCACGAGGGCGGCCGGGTCGTCCGCGGCGATGCGCAGCTCGTCGACGGGCTCGGCACCGGCGCGGCGGTGCGGGACCACGCGCGGCGTCCGCAGCTCCAGCTCGACCTGGGTCGAGGAGGCCTCGTTCACCGAGACGGCGCGGCGCGGACCCTCGGCGTGCAGGTGCACGGTGCGCGACCCCTCGACCGACCTCCGGCGCACGCGGACCGCGGCGATGTCCTCCCACGGCACGTGCAGGTCGACGCCGGCGAAGCCGTGCCGCACCCGCAGCCCCGAGTCGTCCACCCAGTGCGGCGTCGTCCGGAGCGCCGCGAGCAGGCCGAGCATCCACAGGACGCCGTAGACGCCGGCGAGGTCCAGCGCCAAGCGCAGCCCCTCCCAGGGGACGACGACGTGGACGACGACGACCTCGACCGCCGACACGACGACGAACGCCCAGATCACCGGCGTCGAGGCGCCGGCGTACGGGAACGCCGTCGCCCCCTCGGGCACCCGGCGGCGGCGCAGCCCCCAGCGGACCAGCGCGCGCCACATCGCGAGCTCGAGCGCCAGCGCCCGGCGCGCCACGTCGACGGCGACGCGCACGGCCCGGCTCACGAGGCCGCGCCCGGCACGAGCTCCCGCAACCGCTCCAGCACCGCGTCCAGCCCGGACACGAGTCCGGCGAGACCGACGTCGTCCAGCCCGCCGAGCAGCTGGCCGGCCAGCTCGGCCTGCCCCGCGGCGAGGTCGGCGGCCAACCGGGCGCCCCGGTCGGTGAGGGACACCAGGACCGCCCGCCGGTCGGTCGGGTGCGGGTCGCGCACGACCAGCCCGGCGCCGGAGAGCCCGTCGACGAGGCCGGTGACGTTGCGCGGTGTCGTGCCGAGGACGTGGGCGATCGCCCGCTGGGTGTCCGGTCCGCGGGCGTGCAGGTGCCACAGCAGGGTGGCCCGCGGGACGGTCAACCCCAGGGCGGTCAGACCCTCGGCCATGTCCCGGCCGAGCAGGACGGTGACCTCCAGCAAGCGGTCGAGCGCGGCGACCGGGTCCGACGTGCGCGACATGCTGAACTCCATTCACCGTGAAGGGACTTCACGATACTCGCGCGGTCCTAGGCTGGCGGGGTGATCACCACCGGCTCGGACGCGCTCGACACGGTCCTGGAGATCGGCATCGCCCTCTGCCTGCTGCTGTCGCTGGTGCTCCTCTGGCGCAACTACCGCGGGCGCTGACCCACGCCCGCCAGGAGGCCGACCAGCGGGAGCACCAGGACCGCGGAGACGCCGGCGACCAGGCCGTAGCCACCCCAGCCGAGCAGCGGTCCGCCGACCGCCCCGGCCAGCGCGGCGCCCAGGCCCATGAGCAGGTCGGTGCCGCCCTGCGCGGTGGGCCGCTGCTCCGGGCCGACCGGCTCGGTGACCAGCGTGGAGCCCGCGACGAGCCCGCACGACCAGCCCAGGCCGAGCAGCAGCAGCCCGGCGCCCAGCCGGCCGGCGTCCGCGGGCCCGGCCGTCCCGGCGAGAGCCGCGGCGGCCAGCAGGAGCCCGCACCCGAGCGCCACGACCGCGCGCCGCCCCGCGCGGTCGGCGAGCCAGCCCACGACCGGGGAGAACAGGTACATACCGGCCACGTGCACGCTGATCACCAGGCCGATCAGCCGCAGCGTCGTCCCCTCGAGGCCGTGTGCGTGCCCCATGTGCACGGGCGTCATCACCATGACGCCGACCATCACCGCGTGCGAGACGACGACGGCGGTGACCCCCAGCCGCCCTCCGGGGTCGGACCACACGGCGGCCAGGGCGGCCCGCGTGGCCCGCTGCGGCCGGACCGGTGTCCCGACCCCGCCCGCACGCAGCCGCCGGGCCAGCAGCAGCGGGTCCGGGCGCAGCGACGTCGCGTACAGCACGGCGACGAGCAGGAGCACGGCGGCCGACAGGGCGAAGCCGCCCCCGAGCGGCGGCAGCCCCAGGCGCACGCCGAGGTCGGCCCCCGGACCGACGAGGTTGGGTCCGAGCACCGAGCCCACGGTCGTGGCCCACACCACCAGCGACAGGTCGCGGCCCCGCCGCGCGGGGGCGGCCAGGTCGGCGGCGGCGTAGCGCGCCTGCAACCCGCAGGCGGTCGCCGCCCCGAAGGCGAACAGCCCGGCCAGCAGCAGCGGCAGCGACGACAGCGCGGCCGCGACCACCGTTCTCACCGCGCCGGCGACCGCGACCGCGAGACCGGCCGCCAGGCCCGCCCGGCGCCCGGCCCGGTCGCTGACCCGGGCCAGCGGGACGGCGAGCACGGCCGCGCCGAGCACGCCGGCGGTCTGCCCCAGGCCGGAGACGGCGTCGCTGCCGGCGACGTCGCGGGCCAGCAGGCCCCCCAGGGTGATGCCGATGGTGACGCCGAGACCGCTCAGCGCCGTCCCGCCGCCGAGGACGGCGAGGGTCCGCCGCTGGACCCGCGCCACGTCGGGCGCGGACGCCGTCTGCGTGGTGTCCACCGTCAGAGGCCCAGCGACCGGCCGATGATCTCGCGCATGATCTCGTTCGTCCCGCCGTAGATGGACTGCACGCGGGCGTCGCGCCAGGCGCGGGAGACGGGGTACTCGTCCATGTAGCCGTAGCCCCCGTGCAGCTGCAGGCAGCGGTCGGCGACCCGGTTCTGCAGCTCCGTCGTCCAGTACTTGGCCATCGACGCGTCGACGGCGCTCAGCTCCCCGGCGTTCAGCCGGCGCACGCACTCGTCGACGAAGGTGCGCGCGATCGTCGTCTCCGTGTGCAGCTCGGCCAGGACGAAGCGACTGTGCTGGAAGCTGCCCACGGGCCGGCCGAACGCCGTCCGCTCCCGGACGTACTCCAGCGTCTGCGCGAGGACCGTCTCGGCCGACGCGACGGCGGTGACCGCGATCGACAGCCGCTCCTGCGGCAGGTTGTCCATCAGGTGCGCGAACCCGCGGTTCTCGGTGCCGAGCAGGTTCTCGGCGGGCACGCGGACCTCGTCGAAGAACAGCTCGGCGGTGTCCTGCGCCTTCAGCCCGACCTTCTCGAGGTTGCGGCCGCGGGTGAAGCCGGGCATGCCGCGCTCGACGACGAGCAGGCTGGTGCCCCGCGCGCCGGGGGCGTCGGGATCGGTGCGCGCGACGACGATCACCAGGTCGGCGTTGATGCCGTTGGTGATGAAGGTCTTCGCGCCCGACAGGACCCAGTCGCCGCCGTCGCGGCGGGCGGTCGTGCGGATCGCCTGCAGGTCGCTGCCCGTGCCCGGCTCGGTCATCGCGATCGCGGTGACGAGCTCGCCGCTGCAGAAGCCGGGCAGCCAGCGCTCCTGCTGCTCGGGCGTGGCCAGGTCCCGCAGGTAGGGCCCGACGACGTCGTTGTGCAGGGTGAACCCGACGCCGGTGGCGCCGCTGCGGGTCAGCTCCTCGTCGACCACGACGTTGTAGCGGAAGTCGCGCACGCCCCCGCCGCCGTGCTCCTCGCCGATGTCCGTGCCGAGCAGGCCCTGCGCGCCGCCGGAGGTCCACACCTCGCGGGGCACGATGCCCGCGGCCTCCCACTCCGCGTGGAAGGGGGCCACCGACCTCTGCGCCCACGCCCGCACCGTCGCGCGGAACGCCTGGTGGTCGGCCTCGTGGAGGGTGGAGCGCATGGCCCGGAGTGTGCCGCAGTGTGTCGTGGGTCACCGACCGGCCCGCCCGCTCAGGGGACGACGTCGGGCACCAGGTGCTGGCTCTCCTTCGGCGGCCGGACGTAGTCGTCGCGCACCGGCGGCCGGGGCGGCAGCGCCGGCGGTTCGGGCGTGAGGTCCTGGTAGGGGACCTGGCCGAGGAGGTGGGTCATCACGTTGAGCCGGGCGCGCTTCTTGACCTCCGCCTCGACCACCCACCACGGGGCCTCCGGGATGTCGGTCGCGGCGAACATCGCGTCCTTGGCGCGGGAGAAGTCCACCCAGCGGTTGCGCGCCTCCAGGTCCATGGGGCTGAGCTTCCAGCGCTTGGTCGGGTCCTTCAGCCGCGACTGGAACCGCTTCTCCTGCTCGGTGTCGCTCACCGAGAACCAGTACTTGACGAGCGTGATCCCGCTCCGGATGAGCAGCCGCTCGAACTCCGGGCACGAGCGCAGGAACTCCCGGTACTCCTCCTCGGTGCAGAAGCCCATCACCCGCTCGACGCCGGCGCGGTTGTACCAGGACCGGTCGAACAGGACCATCTCCCCGGCCGCGGGCAGGTGCGCCACGTAGCGCTGGAAGTACCACTGCGTCCGCTCGCGCTCGGTGGGGGCGGCGAGGGCGACGATGCGGGCGGCGCGGGGGCTGAGGCTCTCGGTGATCCGCTGGATCGCCCCGCCCTTGCCCGCGGCGTCGCGGCCCTCGAAGACGACGACGACGCGCAGTCCCCGGGCGCGGATGTACTCCTGCTGCTTGACGAGCTCGACCTGCAGCCGGGCGAGCTCCTTCTCGTAAAAGGCGTTGTCGACCTTCGCCGTCGACCGCGGGGCCACCTCGACCGAGGGCGACACCTCGGTCCGCGGCGCCGGCGCGGCGGTGGACTTCGTCGTGCTCCGGGTGTGGGCCATGAGGCAGCCTCGACCCCCGGGAGCGGGCGGGCAATGCCCCTGCTCGCGCCGGTGCGCGGAACGCTGCGACGGCGGAGTGTCGTACCCCCGGGTGACACTGGCTGCGTGTCCGCTCTCGACCGGTTCTCCGAGGCCACGCGCGCGTGGTTCACCGGCGCGTTCGCCGAGCCGACGGCCGCGCAGGAGGGGGCCTGGTCGGCCATCAGCTCCGGCGGGCACGCCCTCGTCGTGGCGCCCACCGGCTCGGGCAAGACCCTGGCCGCCTTCCTCTGGTCGCTGGACCGGCTGGCGAGCAGCCCGCCGCCGGCCGAGGAGATCCGCCGCTGCCGGGTCCTCTACGTGTCCCCGCTCAAGGCGCTCGCGGTCGACGTCGAGCGCAACCTGCGCGCGCCGCTGACGGGTATCGGCCAGGCGGCGCTGCGGCTGGGGCTGCCCCGGCCGGAGATCACGGTGGGCATCCGCTCGGGCGACACCCCGGCCGAGGAGCGCCGGGCGTTCGCCCGGCGCCCGCCGGACATCCTCATCACCACCCCCGAGTCGCTGTTCCTGCTGCTCACCAGCCAGGCCCGGGAGGCCCTGCGCGGGGTCGAGACGGTGATCGTCGACGAGGTGCACGCCGTCACCGACTCCAAGCGCGGCGCCCACATGGCGGTCACGCTCGACCGGCTCGACGAGCTGCTGGACCGCCCGGCCCAGCGCATCGGCCTGTCGGCGACGGTGCGGCCGATCGAGGAGGTGGCCACGTTCCTGGCCGGCGGCCGGCCGGTGGAGGTGGTGGCACCCGGCTCGGCCAAGCAGTGGGACCTGTCGGTCGTCGTCCCCGTCGAGGACATGGGCACCCTGGGCCAGCCCACCGGGGAGCTGGACGGGTCGGCCGCCGGCAACCAGCCGCGGACGTCGATCTGGCCGGCGGTCGAGGAGCGGGTGCTCGACCTCGTCGAGGACGCGCGCAGCACCATCGTGTTCGCCAACTCCCGGCGCCTGGCCGAGCGGCTGACCAGCCGCCTCAACGAGCTCGCCTACGAGCGGCAGACCGGCGAGCCGGTGCCGCCCGGGTCCACCCCGGCGCAGCTGATGGCGCAGGCCGGCGCCGGCGGCGGCGTGCCCGAGAGCTTCACACCGGTGGCCGCCGCGCACCACGGCTCGGTCTCCCGCGAGCAGCGGGCGGTGGTCGAGGAGGCGCTGAAGTCCGGGCAGCTGCCCGCCGTCGTCGCCACCTCCAGCCTGGAGCTCGGCATCGACATGGGCGCGGTCGACCTGGTCGTGCAGGTGGAGGCGCCGCCGACCGTGGCCGCCGGGCTGCAGCGCGTCGGCCGGGCCGGCCACCAGGTCGGTGCGGTCAGCCGCGGGGTGCTGTTCCCCAAGTACCGGGGCGACCTCGTGCAGTGCGCGCTGGTCGCCGAGCGGATGCGGGCCGGCGCCATCGAGTCCATCCGCTACCTGCGCAACCCGCTGGACGTGCTCGCCCAGCAGGTCGTGGCCATCGTGTCCGAGCGGCCGCGCACGGTCGACGAGGTCGGGGAGCTGGTCCGCCGCTCGGCACCGTTCGCCGGGCTGCCGGAGTCCGCGCTGCACGCGGTGCTGGACATGCTGGCCGGCCGCTACCCCTCCGACGCGTTCGCCGAGCTGCGGCCGCGGCTGACCTGGGACCGCGTCACCGACACCCTCACCGCCCGCGGCGGCGCGCAGCGGCTGGCGGTCACCAGCGGCGGCACCATCCCCGACCGCGGCCTGTTCGGCGTCTTCATCGTCGGCGCCGAGGGCACCGGCGGGCGGCGGGTCGGCGAGCTGGACGAGGAGATGGTCTACGAGTCCCGGGTGGGCGACGTCTTCCTGCTCGGGTCGTCGTCCTGGCGGATCGAGGAGATCACCCACGACCGGGTGCTGGTCTCCCCCGCCCCGGGCCAGCCGGGGAAGATGCCGTTCTGGCACGGGGACGCCCCCGGCCGCCCGCTGGAGCTCGGCCGGGCGCTCGGCGCGTTCCTCCGCGAGGTCGGCTCGGCCGGCCCCGACGCGGCACGTGAGCGTGCCCGCGCGGCCGGTCTCGACGAGTGGGGCGTGGACAACCTGCTCGCCTACCTGGCCGAGCAGAAGGCCGCCACCGGCCACCTGCCCGACGACCGGACGTTGCTGGTCGAACGGTTCCGCGACGAGCTCGGCGACTGGCGGCTGGTCGTGCACTCCCCCTTCGGCGCGCAGGTCAACGCCCCGTGGTCGCTGGTCCTCGCCGCCCGGCTGCGCGAGCGGTACGGCGTCGACGTCGCCTCGATGCACTCCGACGACGGCATCGTGCTGCGGCTGCCCGACACCACCGGCGAGCCACCCGAGGCCGACCTCGCGGTGCTCGACCCCGACGACGTCGAGCGCGAGGTGACCGCCCAGGTCGGGGACTCGGCGCTGTTCGCCAGCCGCTTCCGCGAGTGCGCCGCCCGCGCCCTGCTGCTCCCCCGCCGCGACCCGCGCCGGCGCACCCCGCTGTGGCAGCAGCGCCAGCGGGCCGCGCAGCTGCTGTCGGTGGCGAGCGAGTTCCCGGGCTTCCCCATCACGCTGGAGACCGCCCGCGAGGTGCTGCAGGACGTCTACGACGTCCCGGGCCTGGTCGAGCTGATGCGGGACGTGCAGGCCCGCCGCGTGAAGGTCGTCGACGTGCAGACGCAGACTGCGTCGCCGTTCGCCTCCTCCCTGCTGTTCGGTTACGTGGGGCAGTTCCTCTACGAGGGCGACGCGCCGCTGGCCGAGCGCCGCGCGCAGGCGCTCGCCCTGGACACCGGCCTGCTCGCCGAGCTGCTGGGGCGTTCCGAGCTGCGCGAGCTGCTGGACGCCGAGGCGCTGGGCGAGATCGAGGCCGAGCTGCAGCGGCTGCCCGCGCCGCGTCACCCGCGCGACGTGGACGGCGCCGCGGACCTGCTGCGCGTCGTCGGCGACCTGACACCGGCGGAGGCGGCGGCGCGCGGCGTGCCGGCGGAGTGGCTGGCGGAGCTGGTCGCCTCGCGCCGGGCGATCGTCGTCCGGATCGCCGGCGAGGAACGGCACGTGGCGATCGAGGACGCCGGCCGGCTGCGCGACGCCCTGGGCACCGCGCTGCCCGTCGGCGTGCCCGAGGTGTTCACCGAGCCGGTGAGCGACCCGCTCGGCGACATCGTCGGCCGCTACGCCCGCACCCACGGCCCGTTCCAGCCCGACGAGGTGGCCCGCCGGCTCGGCCTCGGCGTCGCCGTGGTCACCGCGACGCTGCAGCGGCTGGTCTCGGTCGGACGGCTCGTCTCGGGCGAGTTCCGCCCCGGCGGCACCGGGCAGGAGTGGTGCGACGCCGACGTGCTGCGCTCGATCCGCCGCCGCAGCCTGGCCAGGCTGCGCCAGGAGGTGGAGCCGGTGCCGATCGGCACCCTGGCGCGGTTCACGCCCGCCTGGCAGTCGGTGGGCAGCCGGCTGCGCGGCACGGACGGCGTCCTCGCGGTGGTCGAGCAGCTGGCCGGGGCGCTGGTCCCGGCGAGCGCGCTGGAGTCCCTGGTCCTGCCCTCGCGGGTCCGCGACTACTCCCCCGCGATGCTCGACGAGCTGACCAGCGCCGGGGAGGTGCTCTGGGCCGGGGCCGGCGCCCTGCCCGGCAACGACGGGTGGGTCAGCCTGGTGCCGGCCGACGTCGCGCACCTGCTGCTGCCCGAGCCGCTGGAGCTGCCGGAGGAGGGCGGCTACGCCGCGGCGGTGCTCGACGGGCTCGCCGGCGGGCAGGCGATGTTCTTCCGCGGCCTGGCCGACCTGGTGGGCGCCACCGACGACACCGCGCTGGCCGACGCCGTGTGGGACCTCGTGTGGTCCGGTCACCTCACCAACGACACGCTGGCCCCGCTGCGCACCCGGCTGGCCGGGGCCGGCACCCACCGCCGGGCGCCGGCCCCGCCCCGCGCCCGGGTGTCGCGCTACGGCCGCCCCCGGCTCGGCCGGCCCGCGATGCCGACCCGGAGCGGGCCGCCGACGGTGGCCGGCCGCTGGTCGCGGCTGCCCGACCGCGAGGCGGACCCCACGCGGCGCACCACCGCCCGCGCCGAGGCGCTGCTCGAGCGGCACGGGGTGCTCACCCGGGGCGCGGTCATGGCCGAGCAGGTGCCCGGTGGCTTCTCCGCCGTCTACCCGGTGCTGCGGGCGTTCGAGGAGAACGGCCGGGCGCGGCGCGGCTACTTCGTGGAGACCCTCGGCGCCGCCCAGTTCGGCACCCCGGGCTCGGTGGACCGCCTCCGCGGCTTCGCGTCCCCGGACCGGGCGCCCGCCGGCACCGTCGTGCTCGCCGCGACCGACCCCGCCAACGTCTACGGCGCGGCGCTCCCGTGGCCGGAACGGCCCGACCCGGCGGCGACTCCCGACGGCGCGGCCGCCGCGGCCGTCGACCTCGGCGAGGGCACCGGCGGCCGCCGCGGCAGCGGGCACCGCGCCGGGCGCAAGGCCGGCGCGCTCGTCGTCCTCGTCGACGGCGAGCTGGTGCTCTACGTCGAGCGGGGCGGCAAGACGCTGCTGTCGTGGACCGAGGACGAGCAGCTGCTCAAGGAGGCCGCCACCGCGCTGTCCGGGGCGGTCGCCGCCGGCGCGCTGGGCCGGATGGTGGTGCAGAAGGCCGACGGGGCGTCGGTGCACGAGTCGACCCCGCTGTCCGCCGCGCTGCAGGCCGCCGGCTTCGCCGCCACGCCCCGCGGGTTGCGGCTGCGGGGCTGAGGGGTCACCCGGCCCGGCGCACGACCGCGACCGTCCGGCGGACCACCTCCCCGTCGGGCAGCCGCACATCGGCCGTCACCGTCCCGGGCGGCTCGGCCTCCGGCGCGGGGGCCGGGTCGAGCACCCGCACCACCTCCAGGACCAGCGGCTGCCCGGAACCGCCGCCGCGGACCTCCACGGCCACGCCCGGCCCGCGCGGGGACGGCGGAGCGGCGAGCACCGGCGCCCCGGGGCCGGTCCAGCGGCCGGTCACGGTGGGGTCGGCGGTGTCGCTGCGGGTCTGGTGGGCGGCCACGACGTCGCCGGCGACCAGGGCGAGCAGCTGCTGCATCGCGACCGGATCGGCCACCGCGTCGGAGATCCAGCGGGCACCCAGGACCCCGTGCTGCGCGGTGCCGACCAGCGCGCCGTCGTCGGTCGGCGGCGCACCGCGGTAGGTCAGCGGGGTGGCGTACGTCGTCCCGGGTCCGGCCGTGTCGGTGACGAGGAGGAACTCGATGCCAACCTCCCCCGCCGGGTCGTCGAGCCGGAAGCCACCCGACCGGACCAGCACCGGCGGGCCCGCGTGGTCCCGGTACCACGGCTGGCGGGGCAGCCACGCGGTCAGCAGCTCCAGCTTGCCCGGCGTCAGCGTCGTGTCGTGGATGGTGGCCATGACCGAGCACCCTGGCACGGCGGGATGGGGCCGGCGCGGCCGGTCAGCGCGGCGGGTGCAGCCAGCCGCGGAGGAGCCGGGTCAGCGCCGGCATGACGACGTGGCCGAGCAGCAGCACCACGACGCAGGCCGACAGCAGCAGCCGCGCCGGCAGCGGCCAGCTCGACACGTGCGGCGCCACGAGCAGCTGGAGGCCCAGGGTGATGACGAAGACACCCAGGACCGTGAGCACGGTGGTCCGCCACCGCGGACCCGGCCGGGGAGGGCGGGTGGCGAAGGCCGCCAGCCCCGACACCCGCGAGACCCGCTCGCCGTCCACCATCCCCCGCATCCGCTCCAGGGCGGCCCGCCGCTGCGGCGACCGCTCCCAGGCGGCCAGGGCCGCGTCGTCGCGGAAGCGGTAGACCAGGTGGTACTCCGAGCCGCCCGGCCCCGGCCGCAGCAGCGTCCCGCCCAGGTTGCCGGGGAACGCCCCGGCCACGCGCAGGACCTCGGTGGCCCACTCCTCGAACGCCTCCCGGTGGCGCGGCCGCACCACCCGGGCGGCCGTGACGGTGACCGGCTCGGTCGACTCGGGCCGGGAGCGGGAGGCGCGGAGCGCGGCGAGGGCCTGCACGCGGGGCTGCAGCGCCCGGGCGGCGCCGGATCGTCCCGGGTGTCGGCGGCCTCACACCGCCCGCGAGCAGCGGCGATGTCCAGCGGGGACACTGGGGAGGTGCCCGAGGGAGACACCGTGTGGCTGGCGGCCAAGCGGATGCACCAGGCGCTGGCCGGTGCCACGCTGCGCCGCGGCGAGCTGCGCGTGCCCCAGCTCGCCGCCACCGACCTGGCCGGCCGGACGGTGCGGGAGGTCGTCCCCCGCGGCAAGCACATGCTGATCCGGCTCGACGACGGCTGGACGCTGCGCACCCACTACCGGATGGACGGCAGCTGGCACGTCTACCGGCCCGGTGCGCGCTGGCGCGGCGGGCCCGCGTTCTCCGTGCGCGCCGTGCTCGCCACCGACGAGTGGGAGTGCGTCGGCTACCGGCTGCACGACATGGCGTTCGTGCCGACGGCGCACGAGGACCAGCTGGTCGGGCACCTCGGTCCCGACGTCCTCGGCCCCGACTGGGACCTCGACGAGGCGCTGCGCCGGCTGCGGGGCGGTCCCGACGTCGAGGTCGGCGTCGCGATCCTCGACCAGCGCAACCTGTGCGGCCCCGGCAACCTCTACAAGGTCGAGTCGCTGTTCCTCACCGGCGTCCACCCCTGGGCGCGCGTGGGCGACGTCGACGACCGGCTCGAGCCGCTGGTCACCCGCGCCCGGACGCTGATGCTGGCCAACCGCGACCACCCCGAGCAGAGCACGACCGGGGACCTGCGCAAGGGGTTCGACCACTGGGTCTACGGCCGCAGGAACAAGCCGTGCCGGCGCTGCGCGACGCCGATCCTCATGGGCGACCAGGGGCCGGAGCTGCAGGAGCGGGTCACCTACTGGTGCCCGCGCTGCCAGGCCGCACACTCCCCCGTCGACCCGCGGGCACGCACCGGCGAGCCCGGTCGCCCCCGCCCGATCGCCACCCCCGGGTGACGGTGGGGCCGCGCGTACGGCCCCACCGTCGACCTCGTTCCGCTCAGGCGGGGTCGGGGCGCTCCGCCGGCTGCGCCACCTGGTCGGTCACCGCGGTGCCGGCCACGGGCGGGGTGCCCTGCTCGATCGCACCCGCCGCCGGCGTGCCGGTCACCGCGAGGGTGCCGCCGCCCATCGAGGCGCGGATCTGGTCGAGGCGGGAGGCGCCCGCGACGTCGAGGGTGGCCTTCTGCACCTCGAGCATGCGGCCCTCGACCGAGGTCTGGGCCAGCTCCGCCTGCCCGAGCGCGTTGGCGTAGCGCGCCTCGATCTTGTCGCGGACCTCCGAGAGGCTGGGGGTGTTGCCCGGCGCCGACAGCTCGTTGACCTGACGCAGCGAGTCGGCGACGTGCTCCTGCATCTTGGCCTGCTCGAGCTGGCTCATCAGCTTCGTCCGCTCGGCCAGCGTGGTCTGCAGCCGCATGCGGCTCTGCTCGACCGCCCCGCGCGCCTGCTCGGCGGCCTGCAGCGCCTCGTCGTGGCTGCGCTTGAGGTCCTCCATGGCCTGCTCGGCCGCGACCAGCTGGGTGGCGAACGCCTGCGCCGCCTGCTCGTACTCGGCGGCCTTGGCGGCGTCGCCCTTGCCGCGGGTCTGGTCGGACAGCACGAGGGCCTGCCGGGCGGACGCCTGCAGCTTCTCGACCTCGCCGAGCTGCCGGTTCAGCCGCATCTCCAGCTGCCGCTGGTTGCCCAGCACCGCGGCGGCCTGGTTGGCCAGCGCCTGGTGCCGCTGCTGCTCGGCCTCGATGGCCTGGGCGATCTGGATCTTGGGGTCGGCCTTCTCGTCGATCTTCGCGTTGGCCGACGCCGTGAGGTACTTCCAGAGCTTCACGAACGGGTTGGGCATGGGTCCTCCGCTGTCTGTCGCCGGCTGTGCCCCGCACGGGGACCCGGTGGGCCCGGCGGACGTCGTCCCCGCCATCGTCCCAGGTCTCGCCGCCCACTAGCCACCACAGGCCGCGCGGCGCGGCCCGCCCTAGGCTCGGGGCCGTGGTCGAGGGCGAGCCCAACCTGACGGTGGTCGGTGAGCTGGTGGTCGATCTGCTCCCGGACCCGGACGCCGGCGCCGGCCCGCACGGGACGGCGCCGCACTACGTCGCCGCGCCGGGAGGGAACGCCCTCAACGTCGCCGTGGCGGCCGGTCGGCTGGGAGCGCCGGTCACGCTGCTCGCGCGGCTGGGCACCGGGCCGATGGCCGACCCGCTGCGGCGGCACGCCGAGCGCTCGAGCGTCGACGTGAGCCGCTTCGTGGCCGCGACCGAGCCGGTCAGCCTGGCCGTCGTGGGACTCGGCCCCGACGGGTCGCCGGACTACGGCTTCCACGTGGCCGGCGCCGCCGACTGGCAGTGGACCGACGAGGAGCTGGCCGCCGCGCTGCCGGAGACCACCGCGATCCTGCACGTCGGCTCGATCTCCAGCTGGACGCCGCCCGGCTGCGACGCGATCGCGCGGCTCGTCGAGCGGGTGAGCGGCCGGCTGCTGGTCAGCGTCGACCCCAACATCCGCCCGATGCTCGCCGAGGGCCCGGCCGGCGCCTCCCTGGGCAACGACCCCGCCGCCGTCCGCCGGCGGCTGCAGCGGCTGCTGGCCCACGCGGACGTCGTCAAGGTCAGCGCCGAGGACCTGGCCTGGCTGGACCCGGGTACCGACCTCGACAGCACCGCCGGCGGGTGGGCCGAGCGCGGGCCGGCCCTGGTCGTGGTGACCGACGGCGGGCAGCCGCTGAGGGTCGCCCGCCCGGGCCGGCCGGTGCTGCGCCGCGACATCCCGCCGGTGGCCGTCGTGGACACGGTGGGAGCCGGCGACTCGCTGGCCGCGGGGCTGTTCGCCGGCCTGCTGCGGCGGGGGCTGGCCACCCGGGCCGCGCTGGTGGGGCTGTCCGACGACGTGCTGACCGACGTCGTCGACGAGGCGGCGCTCGTGGCCGCGCTCAACTGCACGCGGGCGGGCGCCGACCCCCCGACCCGGGACGAGCTGGAGGCGGCCCGCGTCCGGCCCGCCTGAGGACGGGCCGGACGCGGACCTCCCCTACGCTGCCCCGGCGCGCGTGGCGCCGCCGCGCTTGGTCCCGGTGACCGTCTGCCCGGTGCTCTGCGCGTGCTCCACCTGCTCCAGCCGGTCCTCGGTGGCCATCTCGGTCAGCCGGGCGCCCGCCTCGGCGTCGCGGGTCAGGTTCTCCCCGGAGTGCGGGTCGAACACGTGCACCTTGCGGGTGTCGAGCCAGAACTCCGCCTCCCGGCCCTCGCGGATCCGGCTGGTCGAGTCGATCGACACGATGGCCTGGGTGCGCAGCTCCTCGGAGTCCAGCTCCCGCGACAGGTCCCGGAGCTGGTCGCGGATCGCATCGGGCGCGTCGTAGGGGATGTAGGCGAACTGCGAGTCGCCCAGCCACTCCGTGACGTCGACCCGGGCCCGGAACACGGACCCGTGCGGCCGCTTCGCCTCGTCGACCAGCGAGGCGTCCTCGAAGTACTCGGGCCGGATGCCGACCAGCAGGACGTCGCCCTTGCCCTGCAGCGCGGCCGCCCGCGTCTCGTCGAGCTCGATGGGCCCGAACGGGGTCGACAGCCGGTTGCCGTCCTCCAGGGTCGCCGGCAGGAAGTTCATCGGCGGCGACCCGATGAAGCCGGCCACGAACAGGTTGACCGGCTGCTCGTAGAGCTCTCGAGGCGAGGCGACCTGCTGGATCCGCCCCTTGCGCAGCACGCAGACCCGGTCCCCGAGCGTCATCGCCTCGGTCTGGTCGTGGGTCACGTAGACGGTGGTGATCCCCAGCCGGCGCTGCAGCCGGGAGATCTCGGTCCGCATCTGCCCGCGCAGCTTGGCGTCGAGGTTGGACAGCGGCTCGTCGAAGAGGAACGCCTCGGCCTGCCGGACGATCGCCCGCCCCATCGCCACGCGCTGCCGCTGGCCACCGGAGAGGTTCGCCGGCTTGCGCTCGAGGTGCTCGTCCAGGTCGAGCACCTCGGAGGCCTCCTTCACCCGGCGGCGGACCTCGTCGTCGGGCGTCTTGGACAGCCGCAGCGGGAAGGCGATGTTCTCGAACACCGTCAGGTGCGGGTACAGCGCGTAGTTCTGGAAGACCATCGACAGGTTGCGCTCGCGGGGTGCCAGGTCGTTGACCCGCTTCCCGCCGATGACCATGTCGCCGCTGGTGATGTCCTCCAGCCCGACGATCATCCGGAGCAGCGTCGACTTCCCGCAGCCGGACGGGCCGACGAGGATCATGAACTCCCCGTCGGCGATGTCCAGGCTGACGTCGTTGACCGCGGGGAAACCGTCGCCGTACTGCTTGACGATGTTGCGCATCTCGATGGAGGCCATCAGTTCTCGTCCCCTCGGGAGGTCGGTCGGTTCTGGGGGTGCGGTGCGATGAGGGACATGAGGCGCGTCACCCCTTGACCGCGCCGTTGGTGAGACCGGCGACGATGCGCCGCTGGAAGAGCAGGACCAGGACGACGACCGGGATCGTGACGATCACCGCGGCGGCGGCGATCGCGCCGGTCGGGTCCTCGAACTGCGAGGCACCGGAGAAGAGGCCGAGCGCCGCGGGCACCGGGCGGGCGGCGTCGGTCGAGGTCAGCGAGATGCCGTAGACGAAGTCGTTCCAGGCGATGAAGAACGCGATGATCGCCGTGGTGAACACGCCGGGGGCGGCCAGCGGCACGATCACCTTCCGGAACGCCTGCCAGGTGGTGGCGCCGTCCACCTGTGCCGCCTGCTCCATCTCCCACGGGATCTCACGGAAGAACGCCGACATCGTCCAGATGGAGATGGGCAGGGTCAGCGACAGGTACGGGATGATCAACCCCAGCCACGTGTCGTACAGCCCGATCTGCCGCCACACGTTGAACAGCGGCGTGACGATCGAGATGACCGGGAAGATCGCCACCACCAGCGCCGTCGACAGGATCAGCTTCTTGCCCGGGAAGTCCAGCCGGGCGATCGCGTAGGCCGCGAACATCGACAGCAGGCACGAGATCGCCGTGGCGATCAGGCAGATGCCGAAGCTGTTCCGCAAGGCCGGCAGGAACAGGTCGCTGGCGTCACCGGTGAGGATCTCGTTGTAGTTCGTCCAGCTCAAGCTGGACGGGAGGAACTGCCCGTTGGCGAGGTCCGACGGCGCCTTGAGCGACACCGAGACGATCCACGCGATCGGGAACAGGCAGTAGATGATGATCGCGATCCCGCCGATGATCCACCAGGTCTTCTCCTTGCGGGACATCACTCACCCCTCGCCTGGGACAGGTCGACCTTGAAGCCCTTGATGAAGCCCAGGGCGAGCAGCACCACGCAGACGAACAACAGGACCGACACCGCGGAGCCGAGTCCGATCTCCAACCGGGAGATCGTCTGGCGGTAGGCCAGGAACGACACCGACTCGGTCTTGTTGGCCCCCGCGGTCATGATGAAGATGCTGTCGAAGACCCGGAACGCGTCCAGGGTGCGGAACAGCAGGGCGACCATGATGGCCGCCTTCATGTTTGGCAGGGTCACCCGCCACAACCGCTGCCACCACGTCGCGCCGTCGACCTTCGCCGCCTCCTGCAGCACCTCCGGGACCTGCGCGAGACCGGCCAGCAGCAGCAGGGAGATGAACGGCGTGGTCTTCCAGATCTCGGCCAGGCAGATGACGAACAGCGACGAGGCGGTGCCGCCGAACCAGTCCGTGTCCCCGGAGACCCCGGGTATCCAGGCGAACCAGCTGTTGACGAACCCGGTGTCGATGTCGAACGCGAACTGCCACGCGAACGCCGAGACGACCGTGATGACCGCGTACGGGATGAGGATCGCGGCCCGCACGACCGGCCGCAGCGACCGCAGCATCTTCGCCATGACCATCGCCAGGGCGAAGCCGAGGACCAGCTCGACCAGGACGGTGACCACCGTGATGAGCAGCGTGACGCCCAGCGCCGTCCACCACAGGGAGTCGCTGAGCACGACCCAGTAGTTGGTGAGGCCGTTGAACGCCTTGTTGTCCGGGTCGGTGAGCCGGTAGCTGAACAGCGAGTCGTAGACCGCCTGCAGGATCGGATAGGCGGTCACGGCCAGCATCACGAGGAACGCCGGGCCGGCCAGCATCCAGCCGAGCTTGCGCTCGGCCCGCGACCGGTCGCTCAGCGCCCGACGCGGTGCCGAGACCGGTGGGGTCTTCTCGACCGGGGGGAGCGTCGTCTGGGTCATAGCAGCTCGTCTCCTGCCAGGACGGATTCGATGAGGTCGGTGGCCGCGTCCGGGGTCGACTGCGGGTCCACCGAGGCCGGCGGGTGGTACTCCCGCTGCAGGCCACCGGAGACCTCGCTGTAGTAGGGGGTCTGCGGTCGCGGCGCTGCCAGCTCGAGCGACTCCCGGATGGTGTCGGCCATCGGGTAGGCCTCCTGCACGTCGGGGTCGTCGTAGACGGCGATGCTGGAGGCCGGGTTGCCGTTGGTGATCATGTACTCGGCCTGGTTCTCGTCCGAGACGATGCACTCGGCTGCCTCGTAGGCCAGGTCCACGTGCTCGCTGTAGGCCCCGATGCCGAGGTTGACGCCGCCGTAGGGCGGGGCCTGCTCGGTGTCCGCGTCGACCCGCGGGTAGAGCGTCCAGCGGTAGTCCTCGGGGACCGACGCGTCGAGGTTCCCGGCCTCCACCGCGGACTGGGCGCGGGCGTAGACGTACGGCCAGTTGACCATGAAGCCGCCGCGGTCGCTCTCGAAGCCGGTGGCCGAGGCGTCCTCGTTCTCCGTGGAGAAGGCGGCGCTGACCTGGCCGGAGTCGGCGACCGCCCGCATGATCTCCGCCCCGCGCCGCCCCTCGTCGGAGGTGAGACCGAGCTGGATGTCCTCCGGGTCGTCGGAGTTCTCCGCGATGATCGCGCCGCCGGCCGACGAGATCAGCGCGTTCAGCCACACCGTCAGCGACTCGGCGCGGATGCCCTGGGCACCGATGAGCACGTCCTGGCCCTGCGCCGCCGCGATGATGTCGTCCCAGGTCCAGGTGTCCGCGGCGTCGGTGTCCAGGCCGGCGGCCTCGGCGACGGACGCCCGGTACCAGAGCAGCTGGGTGTTGGCCCAGAACGGCACGGTGACGAGCTCGTCGTTCCAGGTGGACCCCTGGATCGCGCTCTCGACGACGCCCTCGGTGACCCGCTGGGCGAGGTCCTCCGGGACGGGGGCGAGGAAGCCCGCCTCGGCGAACTCCGGGATGAACGGCGGGTCGAGGCTCATGATGTCGATCGAGGAGTCCTCGGCGGCCAGGCGCCGGATCAGCTGCTCGCGCTGGCCGGCCGCCTGGCGGGGCAGCACCTCGGTCGTGATCTCGTAGGCCCCGCCGGACTCCTCGGTGCACTTCGCCGCGATCTCGGCCTGCCCGCCGGAGTCGGGGTTGGTGTACCAGGTGAGTGTCGGGGGGCCGCCGTCGTCCCCGCCGCACGCGGCGAGGGTGGTGGCGAGGACCAACGCCGCCGCACCTCCGCCGAGACCTCTCCTCAACGCCTTGGGCACCAGTCATCGCCTCCATCTCGGCGAGCTCCGTCGATCACCGCACGTCCCGTACCGTGGCCTCCCTCACAGCCGGGCGCAAGTCGGTCGTCACTCGGCCGTTACCACCGATCTGCCGTGGTCAGGGCCGGTTGGCGATGACCGACGGCGTGGTGAACTCCTCGGGGGTCCGGGGCAGCACGGTGGCGAAGTAGGAGCGCGCCGCCCGCGTGGTGCCGACGTCCCGGCCGGCCCGCTCCGACAGGAACCAGCGGTGCTCCAGCACCTCGTGGAACACCTCGGCAGGCTCCAGCCGCCCGGCCAGCTCCGGCGGGACGGCGGAGACGACGGGCTGGTACACCTCGGCCAGCCAGCGGTGCGCGGCCACCGTCTCCGGCACCGCCCCGCCGGCCTTCTGCTCCAGGTAGGCCCGGAAGGCCCGGATGTCGTTGACCAGCCGCCGCGCCTGCCGCTCCTGGGCCTCCAGCCCGGTCAGCCGGAACAGCTCGCGCCGGTTCCCCCCGGGCTCGGCGACCCGGGTCTCCACGCGCAGCCGGACGCCGCCGTCCGGGCTGTCGACCAGCTCCACCTCCCCCACGTCGAAGCCCAGGTCGTTGAGCCGCTGCAGCCGCTCGGCCACCCGGTAGCGCTGCTCGTCGCGGGAGAACACCTCCTCCCGGGTGACCTCCTCCCACAGCGCCTGATAGCGCCGCGGCAGGTCGTCGGCGACGGCGACGGGGTCGATGCCCTCGGGGAGCAGGCCGCCCGCGCTCAGGTCCATCAGCTCCGCGCCGACCCGCTCGCGGGCGAGCTCGACGTCGTACATCCGGCGGCCGCGCGACAGGGTCGGCTGCCGGTCGGCGGTCTCGGCGTCGACCAGGTAGGCCGCCAGGGTGCCGGCGTCGAGCCGGAACAGCGTGTTGGACAGCGAGCAGTCGCCCCAGAAGATGCGGGCCAGGTGCAGCCGCACCAGGAGCACGACCATGGTGTCGAGCAGCTGCTCGGCGGAGTGCCCGCTGGTGGGCCGGGAGAACAGGTAGCGGTAGGACATCGAGTACTCGAGGTACCGGGTGACCAGGACCGCCTGCTGGTCGTGGGGCCGGTCGACGCAGATGCCCAGCACCGACACCGCCGGCAGCCCCTCCTCCTCGAACTGACCGAGCAGCGCGTACTCGTGCCGGGCGAGCGGCTCGGCGATCTCCTTGAGGGCGTACACCCGCCCCTCGGCGGCGACGAAACGGACGACGTGCCGGGAGATGCCGCGCTGGGGGACGTCGAGGGTCAGCTCGGGATCCCACTCCTCCAGCGGCAGGTGCCAGGGCAGCGGCAGGAGGGCGGCGCCGTCGGTGGCCGGGGGTCGGAAGAGGTACCGCAAGGCGTGCTCCGCAGGGCCGGACGCGCCGCACCGCTCCGTCGCGGCACGGCGAGGACCCCCACCATGGCACGGTGACCGGCCCGCCGCACGGACGCCCGGCGCCTCACCCGACCGGGGGCGGCGGGGGGACGGCGGTGAGGCGGCGGGCCTGCCGGCGCCGGCCGGGTGCGTCCCCGGGCTGCAGCACCAGCCCGACCAGCCAGCGCGCCGCCACCTGGGCGAGGTCGGCGTCGGCGTCCAGGACCCCGGCGAGCTCGCCGGTCACCTCCTGCCAGCGGTCGGGCGCGGCCCCGAGCAGGGCGACGAGCTCGCCGGGGTCCGTGCGCCGGAGGGTGCGCAGCACCGGGTGCTCGGCGACCGCGTCGGCCAGCAGGACGAGGGCCTCGGCCGGCGGGAGGGCGGCGGCCTCGTCGGCCAGCCGGCCGAGCTCGGCGGTGAGCAGAGCGCGGACCACCTCGTCCTTGGTGCGGAAGTGGTTGTACAGCGTCGCCTTGGACACGCCCGCCGCCGCGGCGATCTCCTGCATGGTGCTGGCCCGCAGCCCGGCACGGGCGAACGCGGTGAGGGCACCGCGGAGCAGCCCGGCACGGGTGCGGCTCAGCACCCGGGGCATCGACCCGGTCCCGGACGACCCCGGCGCCCGCCGCGACCGTGCGCGCGCCGGGCGGAGCCGGGTCCGCTCATGCGGCGAGCGAGACGGCCTCTCCGCGGCGCAGGGCGGAGCGGGCCGGCTGGCCGGCACCGACCAGCGCCAGGGCGGGCTCCCCGGCCGGGAGGTCGGCGCCCTCGGCGGGGGCCTCCGCCGCCGGGCGGGCGGCCGCGGCGGTGGGCGGCACGGGGCGCAGGCCGGGGTCGGGGGCGCGCAACTCGCGGCTGACCTCGGCCAGCAGGTCCGCCAGCTCCAGGTCCAGCGCGTCGCAGATGGAGGCGAGCAGCTCGGAGGAGGCCTCCTTCTGGCCCCGCTCGACCTCGGAGAGGTAGCCCAGGCTGACCCGGGCGGCGCCGGAGACGTCGCGCAGCGTGCGCCGCTGCCGCAGCCGGTGCCCGCGCAGGGTCGTGCCCAGCTGGGTGCGCAACAGCGTCATGCCCGTCTCCTGTCGTGCCTGTGCGGAAGCGGCGCCACCCCGGGGAGGTGTCGTGCGCTCACGGTACGCGGCGCCGGGGACGGGGAGCCGCCGGTCCCCACCGCGTCCGCTCACGGCGTAACGCCCAGGTCCGACCCCGGCTTCCCGGTCCCGGCGCAGCGGCCCGGCACCGGCCCGCCGGCGGCGGCGGTCACCGGGGCGGCCTCAGGCCGCGGTGTCGGTGCGCTCGCCGGCCTCGCCGGGCCCGCCGGCGGCGGCCCGCCGCGCGGCGGCCGCCCGCATCGCGCGGGCGCTCGTCCGGCGCAGGGCCAGTGCCCGGACGACGTAGTCCAGGCCGGTCACGACGGTGAGCGCGAGCGCGGCCGCCATCACCCACCAGCGGGCCGACGCGAGCACCCCGGTCAGCGGCAGGATGTAGAGCCCGATCGCCAGGGCCTGCACCACGGTCTTCGCCTTACCGCCGCGGCTGGCGGCGATCACGCCGTGCCGGATGACCCAGAACCGGAGCAGGGTCACCCCGACCTCGCGCAGGACGATCACGCCGGTCACCCACCACGGCAGCAGCTCCAGCACCGACAGCCCGACGAGCGCCGTGCCGGTGAGCGCCTTGTCCGCGATGGGGTCGGCGAGCTTGCCGAACTCGGTCACCTGGCCGGTGCGGCGGGCGATGAGGCCGTCGTACCGGTCGGTGATGATCGCCGCGCCGAAGAAGAGCATCGCCCAGATGCGCTGGCTGTCGTCGAGCCCGCCGTCGGTGAGCAGCAGCACCGCGAACACCGGCACCACGGCCAGCCGGAGCACGGTCAGCGCGTTGGGCAGGTTGACCAGCCGCACCGACGTCACCGGCGTGGCGGCCGGGTCGGGGGCGACGTCGCTCATCGCGCTCGGCGTCCGGCCTCGGCGGGGGCGGCGGCCACCGGGGCCACGACCTCGGCGACCAGGTCGACGCCCTCGGTGGCCACGACCTCGGCGGTCACCAGCCGGCCCGGCACGGCGCCGGCGGCCACGCCCGTGACGGTCGTCGTCCCGTCCGCGTCGGGGTCCTGGTGGGCGGCGTGGCCGAGCCAGACGCCGGGCCCCTCCTCCGCCGACAGGTCCTCGGTCAGCAGCACCTCCACCCGCTCGCCGAGACGGTCCTCGGCGCGCTGGGCGGTCAGCTCCTCGACCAGGTCGGTGATCCGCCGGACCCGCGCGTCGATCTCGTGCTGGTCGAGCTTGCCGGGCAGCCCCACGGCCTCCGTGCCCTCCTCGTCGGAGTAGCCGAAGACGCCGACCGCGTCCAGCCGCGCCCCGACCAGGAAGCGCTCGAGCTCGGCGACGTCCTCCTCGGTCTCCCCGGGGAAGCCGAGGATGACGTTCGTCCGGAAGCCCGCCGTGGGGGCCAGCTCGCGGGCCCGGGCGAGCAGCGCCAGGAAGTCCTCGGTGCCCCCGAAGCGGCGCATGCGGCGGAGCAGGGACGGCGAGGAGTGCTGGAACGACAGGTCGAAGTACGGCGCGACGCCCGCGGTGCCGGCGATGACCTCGACGAGCCCCGGCCGCAGCTCCGCCGGCTGCAGGTAGGCGATCCGGATCCGGGCGATGCCGGGGACGGCGGCCACCTGCGGCAGCAGCTCCTCCAGCAGCCGCAGGTTCCCGAGGTCCTTGCCGTAGGAGGTGTTGTTCTCGCTGACCAGCACCAGCTCGGTGACGCCCTGCCCGGCCAGCCAGCGGGCCTCCTCGAGGACCTCGGCCGGCGGGCGGGAGACGAAGGCGCCGCGGAAGGCGGGGATCGCGCAGAACGCGCACCGGCGGTCACAGCCGGAGGCCAGCTTCAGCGCCGCGGACGGGCCCGAGGCCAGCCGCTTGCGCTGCAGCCAACCGTGGCCGGGGATGGCCGGGGCGTCGTCGCGCACCACCGCGGCGGTGCGCTCGACCGGGCTGATCGGGAGCAGGGTGCGGCGGTCGCGCGGGGTGTGCGGCACCAGCGGCCGGCCGGCGAGCACGTCGTCGAGCCGGTCGCCGATGGCGGAGTAGTCGTCGAAGCCCAGGACGGTGGCCTCGGGCAGCGCGCCGGCCAGCTCGGAGCCGTACCGCTCGGCCATGCAGCCGACGGCGATGACCTCGGCGCCGGAGTCGGTGGCGGCCAGGATCGCGTCGACGGAGTCCTTCTTGGCCGACTCGATGAAGCCGCAGGTGTTGACGAGGACGGCGTCGGCGCCCTCGGCGTCCTCGACGAGCCGGTACCCGTCGGCGGCCAGCCGGCCGGCCAGTTCCTCGGAGTCGACCTCGTTGCGGGCGCACCCGAGGGTCACCACCGCCACCGTGCGGGCAGGGCTGGGCGGAGGTGTCACCCGCTCATCGTAGTCGCCGCGCCCGCGCCCGTCGGGCGAACGGAGGGTGACGCTCAGCCCTCCGCTCCCCCACCGTTCCGGAGCAGGAACAGCGTGCCCTCCAGCTCGTCGGGTTTGACCAGCACGTCGCGGGCCTTGGAGCCCTCCGACGGCCCGACGATGCCGCGGGTCTCCATCAGGTCCATGAGCCGCCCGGCCTTGGCGAACCCGACGCGCAGCTTGCGCTGCAGCATCGACGTCGACCCGAACTGGCTGGTGACCACGAGCTCGACGGCCTGGACCAGCAGCTCCAGGTCCCCGCCGATGTCCTCGTCGATCTCCTTCTTCTCGCCGGCCGCGGCGGTGAAGACCTCCTCGCGGTACTCCGGCTCGGCCTGGCGCTTGGTGAACTCGACGACCGCCTCGATCTCGGCGTCGGACACGTAGGCGCCCTGCACGCGGACCGGCTTGCCCGCGCCGATCGGCATGAACAGGGCGTCGCCCATGCCGATCAGCTTCTCCGCGCCCGGCTGGTCGAGGATGACCCGGCTGTCGGTGAGGCTGGAGGTCGAGAAGGCCAGCCGCGAGGGCACGTTGGCCTTGATGAGGCCGGTGACGACGTCGACCGAGGGGCGCTGGGTGGCCAGCACCAGGTGGATGCCGGCCGCACGGGCCTTCTGGGTGATCCGGACGATCGACTCCTCGACGTCGCGCGGGGCGACCATCATCAGGTCGGCCAGCTCGTCGACGATCGCGAGGATGTAGGGGTAGGGCTGGTAGACCCGCTCGCTGCCGGGCGGCGCCGTGATCTCCCCGCGCTCGACCTTGCGGTTGAAGTCGTCGATGTGGCGGACGCCGGAGGCGCGCATGTCCTGGTAGCGCTGCTCCATCTCCTCGACCAGCCAGGCCAGCGCCGTCGCGGCCTTCTTCGGGTCGGTGATGATCGGCGTGATCAGGTGCGGGATGCCGTCGTAGGGCGTCAGCTCGACCATCTTCGGGTCGACCAGGATCATCCGCAGCTGCTCCGGGGTGGCCCGCAGCAGCAGCGACGTCAGCAGCGAGTTGATGCAGCTGGACTTGCCGGCGCCGGTGGCGCCGGCGACGAGCAGGTGCGGCATCTTCGCCAGGTTGGCGCAGACGAAGCCGCCCTCGATGTCCTTGCCCAGGCCGACCAGCATGGGGTGCGGGTCCTGCTTGGCCGCGCCGGAGCGCATGACGTCGCCGAGGCTGACGGTCTCGCGGTCGGTGTTGGGCACCTCCACGCCGACCGCGGACTTGCCGGGGATCGGCGCGAGGATCCGGATGTTGTCGTTGGCGACGGCGTAGGCGAGGTTCTTGGTCAGCGCGGTGATCTTCTCGACCTTGACCGCGTTGCCGAGCTCGATCTCGTACCGGGTGACCGTCGGGCCGCGCGTGAAGCTGGTGACGGCGGCGTCGATGTTGAACTGCTCGAGCACGCCGGTGATCGCCTCGATGGCGGCGTCGTTGGCCTGCGACTTGGCCCGCGGCGGGGTGCCGGGGCGCAGCAGCGACAGCGCGGGCAGCACGTAGTCGCCCTCGACCGGCTGGATGACCAGCTGCTGCGGCTCGTCGATCGGCGGGAGGTCCTCGGGCGGGGCGGTCCGGTCGACGACCTTCGGCCGCGCCACCGGCGCCGGGACCGGGGGCAGCCCGGTCGGGACCTCGACGTGGTCGGGGGCCGTGGTGCGGGTGGCCTCGGGGGCCTCGGCCATCGCGCCGTGGTCGATGACCGGACCGGTGGCGGTCAGGTCCTCCGACAGCGCCGTGCGGCGGCCGCGGCGGGTGGACGGGACGAGCTCCTCGTCGTCGTAGTCGTCCTCGTCGTACTCCTCGTCGTACTCGTCCTCGTCGCGCCCGGTGACGCGGTCGAGCCAGGCGCGCAGCCGTTCGGGGACCTGGTGGACGGGGGTGGCGGTGATGACGAGCAGGCCGAACACGGCCAGCAGGACGAGCAGGACGACGGCGACGACCCGGCCGAGCCCGGCGGTCAGCGGTGTCCCGATCGCCCAGCCGAGCAGGCCGCCCGAGCCGGGGTCGGTGGCGGACATGTCGGCGTCCCCCGCCACGACGTGCGCGACGCCGACGACCGACAGCAGCGCGCACACCCAGCCGATCACCAGCCGGCCGCGCGCCTCGGGCCGGGGGCCGCGACGCAGCAGCCGCAGGGCCGCGCACAGCAGCACGACGGGCAGGACCAGCACGAGGACGCCGAGCACGAACGAGACGCCGGTGGCCAGCCCGGTGCCGACCGGCCCGATGCCGTCGGTCCAGGCGGCCGCGCCCAGGACGACGGCGAGGCCGAGGACGGCGAGGCCCACCCCGTCGCGGCGGTGCTCGGGGGCCAGCGGCTCGGTCTCCTGCGGGCGGGCGACCGAGCGGGCGAGACCGCCGGCGCCGCGGGCCAGCAGCGACCAGCCGCTGCCGACGGCCCGGAACAGGGAGGCGGCCGCGCCGGGCCCCGACGGCTGCCGGGCGGCGGGCTTGCGGGCCGCGGTGGTGCGGGCGGCGGGCTTGCGCCCGCCCTTGACCGGCGGCCGCTTGCGGCTGGCCGTGGACCCCGACCGGCCGCGGGCGGTACCCCGACCGGCCGCCGGGCGGGTCGTCGTTCCGCGCGCAGGCATGCGTCAGACGGTAATCCCGCGGACGGTTCGGTCCGGGCAGGCGGACCGACGTGTTGCCGCCCTACGGTCGGGCCATGGC
The DNA here is from genome assembly GCF_054050555.1 of Blastococcus sp. SYSU D00695. Lineage (NCBI taxonomy): Bacteria > Bacillati > Actinomycetota > Actinomycetes > Geodermatophilales > Geodermatophilaceae > Blastococcus > Blastococcus sp. SYSU D00695. The sequence continues at coordinate 117,895 of NZ_JBJGZP010000010.1, forward strand.
AGAGCGCACGGTCGGCATCACCGGCAGCTGGTCCACGCCCCTCACCTCGGCGCTCGTGGTGCGGGCGGCCGCCCGGCTCGGGGAGGTGGTCGTGGACGGGGACGACGTGTGGTGGGCCGAGTCACGCCCCCAGGAGGCCGGCCGGTCCGCGCTCGTGCGCCGCTCCGCCGACGGGACGGGGACCGACGTCCTCCCTGCGCCGTGGAACGCCCGCACCCGCGTGCACGAGTACGGCGGCGGTGCGTGGACCGTCTCCGCCGGGGTCCTGTGGTTCACCGACTTCGCCGACCAGCGGCTGTACCGGCTGGCCCCCGGGGACGCCGGACCGGTCGCGGTCAGCGCCGAGCCGGAGGTCCCCTCGGGGGTGCGCTTCGCCGACCTGCGGGTCGTGCCCGGCGGCGTCCTGGCCGTCCGCGAGACGCACACCGCCTCGGGCCGGGCCGCCGAGGTCGTGAACGAGGTCGTGCGGGTGGCCGACGACGGCGCCGTGGAGGTCCTGGTCACCGGGCCGGACTTCGTCTCCGACCCGCGGCCCGGGCCCGGCGGGGCGCTGGCCTGGCTGCAGTGGGACCACCCGACGATGCCGTGGGACGCCGCGCAGCTGGTGGTGCGCTCGGCCGACGGCACCGAGGACGTCGTCGCCGGCGGTCGCGGGGAGTCGGTGGTGCAGCCGGTGTGGGAGCCGGACGGGTCGCTGCTGTTCTTCTCCGACCGCTCCGACGTCTGGTCGCTGTACCGGCGCCGTCCCGACGGCTCGACGGAGCCGGTGCTCGACGTCGGTGCGGACCTGGCCGGGCCGCAGTGGCAGTTCGGCGCCAGCCGGGTGGCGCGCTGCGCCGACGGCCGGCTGGTGGTGGCCGTCCCCGCGGACGCCGGGGAGCAGCTGGCCGTGCGGGAGACCGACGGCCGGCTTCGGCCGTTGCCGACGCCCGGGTTCGCCGCCTTCCGCTCGCTGCAGGCCGCCGGGGACGCCGTGGTGTGCGTGGCCGGCGGTCCCTCGGCGGAGCCGGTCGTGCTGCGGGTGCCGCTGGACGGCGGGGCCGCGCAGGTGCTGCGGCCGGCGCGCGACCTCGGGCTGGACCCGGCCTGGTTCTCCCGGCCCGAGCGCGTCTCCTTCCCCACCCCGGACGGGGGCACCGGCATCGGCACCGCGCACGCGCTGGTGTACCCGCCGGCCAACCCCGGCGTCCGTGCGGCGGGGGGCGACCTGCCGCCGCTGCTGGTCGTCGTGCACGGCGGTCCGACCGCGGCCGCGACGCCGGTGCTCGACCTCGGGGTGCAGTACTGGACCTCGCGGGGGTTCTGCGTCGCCGACGTCGACTACCGCGGCTCGACCGGCTACGGCCGGCGCTACCGCGACGCGCTGCAGGGCCGCTGGGGGCTCGTCGACCTCGACGACGTGATCTCCTGCGCCCGGTACCTGGCCGGGGCGGGGCGGGTCGACCCGGCCCGCATGGCCATCCGCGGCGGCTCGGCCGGCGGGTTCACCACGCTCGCCGCGTTGGCGATGCGCCCGGGCACCTTCTCGGCCGGCGCCAGCCACTTCGGCGTGGCCGACCTGGGCGCGCTGGCCCGGGACACGCACAAGTTCGAGTCCCGCTACCTCGACGGCCTGGTGGCGCCGTGGCCCGACCGCGCCGACGTCTACGCGGAGCGCTCGCCGCTGTCGCACGTGGACACCCTCGACACCCCGCTGGCGGTGTTCCAGGGCGAGGAGGACCGGATCGTGCCGCTGGAGCAGGCGGAGGCGATCGTGGCGGCGCTGCGCGAGCGCGGGGTGCCGCACGCCTACCTGCGCTTCCCCGGCGAGCAGCACGGCTTCCGCCGGGCCGAGAACATCCGCGCCGCACTCGACGGCGAGCTGTCCTTCTACGCCCAGGTGTGGGGCTTCGACCTCCCCGCCGACGAGGACATCACGCCGATCGAGGTGCGGCGCGGTTGACCCCACCTCTGCGGTGTTCCTCCCGCTCTCGCGGTGCTGCAGCACCGCAGGAGCGCGGGGAACACCGCAGGAGCCCAGGCGGGTCCTAGACCTCCAGGACGGTGGGGATGATCATCGGCCGGCGACGGTAGGTGTCGCTGACCCACTTGCCGACGGTCCGGCGGATCACCTGCGACAGGCGGTGGGCGTCGACCTCACCGTCGTCGAGGGTGCGCCGGATGTTGTCCTCGACCAGCCGCAGCACCTCGTCGAAGGCGGCCGGGTTCTGCGAGAAGCCCCGGGTGGACAGGTGCACCGGCCGCACGATGGTGCGGGTCGAGGGCTCGACGACGACGGTGAGCGCCACGAACCCCTCGTCGCCGAGGATGCGGCGCTCCTGCAGGGACTCCTCGCCGACGTCGCCGACGTTCAGCCCGTCGACGTAGACGTTGCCGATCGGCACGCTGCCGACGATCGAGGCCTTGCCGTCGACGAGGTCGACGACGACGCCGTCCTCGGCCAGGATGATCCGGTCGGTGCCCATGCCGGTCTGCTCGGCGAGGGCGGCGTGCGCGCGCAGGTGCCGCCACTCGCCGTGCACCGGCATGAGGTAGCGGGGCTTGGCCACGTTGAGCAGGGTGCGCAGCTCGCCGGCGGGGGCGTGTCCGGAGACGTGCACCATCGCCGTCTCCTTGTGGATGACCGTCGCGCCCAGCCGGGCGAGGCCGTTGATGACCTTGTAGACGGCGGTCTCGTTGCCCGGCACCAGGGACGAGGCCAGCACGATCGTGTCCCCGGCCTCGATCGTCACCTGGTGGTGCTCGCCGCGGGCCATCCGGCCCAGCGCCGACAGCGGCTCTCCCTGCGACCCGGTGCTGACGAGCACGACCTGCTCGGCCGGCATGGACGTCGCCTCGTCCAGGGACACCATGAGGCCGGGCGCGACGCGCAGCAGGCCGAGGTCGCGGGCGACGCCCATGTTGCGGACCATCGAGCGGCCGACGAAGGCGACCTTGCGGCCGTGCTTCTCGGCGGCGTCGAGCACCTGCTGGATGCGGTGCACGTGGCTGGCGAAGCTGGACACGATGAGGCGCTGGGTGGCGCGGCGGAACACGTCCTCCAGCACCGGCCCGATGGCGCGCTCGCTCGTGACGAAGCCGGGGATCTCGGCGTTGGTGGAGTCGGCCAGCAGCAGGTCGATGCCCTCGATGCCCAGCCGGGCGAAGGCGCCGAGGTCGGTCAGCACGCCGTCGAGGGGCAGCTGGTCCATCTTGAAGTCCCCGGTGTGCACCAGCAGGCCGGCCGGGGTGTGCACGGCGACGGCCAGCGCGTCGGGGATCGAGTGGTTCACCGCGATGAACTCGCAGTGGAACGGGCCGGCGACGTGGTCGTCGCCGGAGGCGACCTCGACCAGCACCGGGTCGATGCGGTGCTCGCGCAGCTTGGCCTTGACCAGCGCGAGGGTGAACCGGGAGCCGACCAGCGGGATGTCCTCGCGCAGCCGCAGCAGGTAGGGCAGGGCGCCGATGTGGTCCTCGTGCCCGTGGGTGAGGACGACGGCGTCGATGTCGTCGAGCCGGTGCTCGATCACGCCGAAGTCCGGGAGGATCAGGTCGACGCCCGGCTGCTCGGCCTCGGGGAAGAGCACCCCGCAGTCGATGGCCAGCAGCCGCCCCTCGAACTCCAGGACGGCCATGTTGCGGCCGATCTCCCCGAGCCCGCCCAGGGCCATCACGCGCAGGCCACCGGCGGGCAGCGGCGGCGGGGTCTTCAGGTCCAGGTGGGGCTGGGTCGGTGCACTCACAGGCTGACGCCTCCGGCGGCGAGATCGTGGTGCAGCTGCTGGAGCTGCTCGGGGGTGGCGTCGACCAGCGGCGGGCGGACGGGGCCGCTGGGCAGCCTCAGCTCGCGGAGCGCCGCCTTGACGAGGATGACGCCCTGCGTGCGGAAGACGCCGGTGTAGACCGGCAGCAGGCTGTCGTTGACCGCCCGCGCCTTGACCAGGTCGCCGGACTCCACCGCGGCGACGAGCTCGGCCAGGCGCGGCCCGACCAGGTGGCCGACGACGCTGACCACACCGACCGCGCCGAGGGCCAGCAGCGGCAGGTTCAGCATGTCCTCGCCGCTGTAGTAGGCGAGGTCGGTGCGGGCGAGGGTCCAGGCGACGGCGCCGAGGTCGCCCTTGGCGTCCTTCACCGCGACGATGCGCGGGTGCTCGGCGGCCCGCACGAGCGTCTCGACCTCGATCGGCACCACGCTGCGCGGCGGGATGTCGTAGAGCATCACCGGCAGGTCGGTGGCGTCGGCGACCGCGGTGAAGTGCCGCAGCAGGCCCGCCTGCGGCGGCTTGTTGTAGTACGGCGTCACGACCATGAGGCCGTGGGCGCCCAGGCGCTCGGCGTCGCGGGCCTTGTCGATGGAGTGCGCCGTGTCGTTGGTGCCGACGCCGGCGACGACGACGGCGCGGTCGCCCACGGCGTCCAGCACGGCCTCGAGGACGGCGCGCTGCTCGGCGTCGCTGAGGGTCGGGGACTCCCCCGTCGTCCCGGCGACGACCAGGCCGTCGTGCGCGCCGCGGTCGACCAGGTGGGCGGCCAGCTCCTGCGCGCCGGCGAGGTCGATCGAGCCGTCCTCGGCCAGCGGCGTGACCATCGCCGTGAGCACGCGCCCGAACGGCCGGGCGGGGTCGCTGGTCATGGGGTGAATCTACCCAGCCGGGCCGACGCCACCCGCTGTCCGGGCGCTCAGCGCCGGTGGTCGCGGACCGCGTAGCGCAGCCCGGTGGACGGCGACGTCGTCCAGCCCTCGTCCGGCGTGCGGGCGACCAGCCGCCAGCCGGCGTCCAGGACCGGCGCCCGGGTGTCGCCCTCGACGGCCAGGTCGACCTCGGTGACCACGGCGCGCTCGGCCTGCGCCAGGAACTGGGCGTACACGGTGCCGCCGCCGATCACCCAGCAGTCGGGGTACCGGTCGAGCACCTGGTCGACCGAGTGCGCGGGCTGCGCCCCGTCGGCCGCCCACCGCCGGTCGGTGGTGAGCACGACGTTGGTGCGGCCGGGCAGCGGGCGGGACCGCGCCGGCAGCGACTCCCAGGTGCGCCGGCCCATCACGACCGTCGACCCGGTGGTCAGGGCGCGGAAGCTGCGCAGGTCCTCGGGCAGGTGCCAGGGCAGCGCGCCGTCCGCGCCGATGACCCGGTCCCGCGCCTGGGCCCAGATCAGCGAGATCGCCATCCGCGGGGTCAGACGGCGACGGCGGCGCGGATGGCCGGGTGCGGGTCGTACCCGTGGACGGCGACGTGACCGGGGGTGTAGTCGAACAGCGACGGCGCCGGCCCCAGCTCCAGCGTGGGGAACGGCCGGGCCGGGCGGGACAGCTGCTCGCGCACCTGCTCGTGGTGGTTGTCGTACACGTGGCAGTCGCCCCCCACCCAGATGAAGTCGCCGGGCTCGAGGCCGACCTGCGCGGCGACCATGTGGGTGAGCAGCGCGTAGCTGGCGATGTTGAAGGGCACGCCGAGGAACATGTCCGCGCTGCGCTGGTAGAGCTGGCAGGACAGCCGCCCGCCGGCGACGTGGAACTGGAACAGGGCGTGGCAGGGGGCCAGCGCCATCTCGGGGAGGGCGGCCACGTTCCAGGCGGACACCACCATCCGGCGGGAGTCAGGGTCGCGGCGCAGGGTGTCCAGCACCCCGGTGAGCTGGTCGACCGTCTCCCCCGACGGCGTCGGCCAGGAACGCCACTGGACGCCGTAGACCGGGCCGAGCTCGCCGGCCGGCGACGCCCACTCGTCCCAGATGGTGACGCCGTGCTCGTGCAGGTAGGCCAGGTTGCTCTCGCCGCGAAGGAACCACAGCAGCTCGACCACGATCGAGCGCAGGTGCACCTTCTTGGTGGTCAGCAGCGGGAAGCCGGCGGAGAGGTCGTAGCGCAACCGCTCGCCGAACAGGCTGACCGTGCCGGTGCCGGTGCGGTCGGACTTCGGCGTCCCCTGCTCCAGCACGCGCCGCAGGAGGTCCTCGTACTGCGTGTCGACCGGCTGCCCGGCGGTGCCTACCACGGAGAGCCAATCTACGTGGCTGTGCGCGATCCACGCGCCTCTCCCGACGGGTGGCGGGATGCGATGTAGCCGACCAGCCACACTCTCGGTCATGGAGTGGTGGGCCACGCTGCTGGCCGTCGTCGGCGGGGTGCTGGTCCTGTGGGCGCTGCTGCTGGCGCTGCTGTGGCGTTCCCGGCCGGCGGACCTGACCGTGCGCGAGGCCCTGCGGCTGCTGCCGGACCTGGTCCGGCTGGTCGAGCGGCTGGCCCGCGACCGGGAGGTCCCGCGCGGCGTCCGGGTGCGGCTGTGGCTGCTGCTGGCCTACCTGCTGTCGCCGATCGACCTGGTGCCGGACGTCGTGCCGGTGCTCGGCTACGCCGACGACGTCGTCGTGGTCGCGCTCGCGCTGCGTGCCGTGGTGCGGCGGGCGGGCGCCGACGCGCTGGACCGCGCGTGGCCGGGCAGCCCGGCGGGCCTGGCCGTGGTGCGGCGGCTGGCCGGGGTCCGCCTCACGCCGTGACGGCGACGAGCTCGGGCGCGAGGTCCCCGGCCCCGGAGACGACGACCTGCTCCAGCTCCAGCCAGCCGGCCATGAGCGACAGCTCCTCGGCGAGCTCGGCGGCCACCTCGGCCCGGTCGACCCCGGGCTCGGCGTGCACGGCCTGGACGAGCAGGGCGCCGGCCTTCCGGTCGGCCTTGAGGTCGACGCGGGCCACCAGCCGGTCGCCGAGGAGGAACGGCAGCACGTAGTAGCCGTGCACCCGCCGCGCCGCGGGCGTGTAGATCTCGAGGCGGTACCGGAAGCCGAACATGCGCTCCACGCGGGGCCGCTCCCAGACCAGCGAGTCGAACGGGCTCAGCAGCGCCCGCGCGCGGGCCCACCGCGGCCGGCGGGCGGCCGGGTCCAGCCAGGCCGGCGCGCCCCAGCCGTCGACCTCCACGGGCAGCAGCTCCCCGGCGTCGGCCAGCTCCGCGATCGCCGTGCGCGCGGCCGCCGGGCGCAGCCGGAAGTAGTCCCGCAGGTCGCGCTCGGTCGCGACACCGAGCGCCCGGGCCGCCGTGCGGACGAGCTCGCGGAACGCCTCCGCCGGCTCCGGGGTCGGGGCCTGCAGGACGGCCGCCGGAAGGACGCGCTCGGTGAGGTCGTAGACCCGCTCGAAGCCCGCGGTGCGGCAGCGCGAGGTGAGGACGCCGGCGAAGAACAGCCACTCGAGCGCGGTCTTGGCCGGGTGCCAGTTCCACATGGTGCCCGGCCGCTCGCGCCGCGTCTCGAGCAGCTCGCTGGCCCTGGTGGGCCCGTGCACGCGCACCCGGTCCAGCACCTCGGCGACGTAGCCCGGGCGCTCCCGCTGGAGCCGGACCATGTTCCCCCAGGCCGTCCGCTCCGCGTCCGCCATCCGCCAGCGCAGGTACGGGTGCAGCCGCACGGGCAGGAAGGACGCCTCGTGCGCCCAGTACTCGAAGACCTCGTGCCGGCGGTCGGTGAAGTCGTCGAGCCCCGCCCGGCGGTAGGCGCCCAGACGGCTGAAGTAGGGCAGGTAGTGCGACCGGGAGACGACGTTGACCGAGTCGAGCTGGACGACGCCGAGCCGGTCGGTCACCCGGCGCAGCTGCCGGCTGTCCAGGGCGCCGGACGGGCGCGGGTCCGCCAGCCCCTGGGCCGCCAGGGCGATGCGCCGGGCCAGCGGGGCGGGGAGCCGGTCGACGGCGGGGACGGTCACGCCTGACGATCCTGCCTGCCGGTACCGACGGTTCCCGCCCCCACCTGCGCCTACGCTGCCCGCGTGGAACCGCCCGCCTTCCCCCGGTCGACCGGGACCGCCGAGGTCTCGGTCCGGCCGGCGCGGGCGTCGGACGCCGCCGAGGTCGCCCGCGTCCAGGCCGTCACGTGGCGGACGGCCTACCGCGAGGTGCTCCCGCCGGAGCTGCTCGACGACTGGGACGACGCGGCCGCGACGGAGGTGTGGCGGGCCGCGGTGCTGTCGCCGCCGACGCCGGCGCACGGCGTGCTGGTCGCCGTCGAGGGCGCCGCGGTCGTCGGCTTCGCCGCCTACGGCCCGCCGGAGGTGTCCCCGGGCGACCCGGGCGCAGCGGAGGGTCCGACCACCCAGGTCGCGGCGCTGTCGGTCGAGCCGCGGTGGGGACGCCGCGGCCACGGCAGCCGGCTGCTGGCCGCGGTCGCCGACCTCGCGGGCGCCGGCGGCGCGGCGCGGCTGCAGATGTGGGTGCCCGAGGCCGACCGGGTGACGGCGCGGTTCCTGGAGTCCGCCGGCTGGGCCCGGGAACGGTGGGTCCGCACGCTCGACACCGGGGCGGCGCCGCTGCGCGAGGTGTCCTGGCACGCGGTGCTGGACGAGACGGAGGCGCGGTGACGTTCGAGGGCTTCCCCGACGAGGGCCTGATGTTCTACGAGAGCCTCGAGGCGGACAACAGCAGGACCTACTGGACGGCGCAGCGGCCGGTCTACGAGTCGAGCGTGCGTGCGCCGATGCAGGCGCTCGTGGACGAGCTCGCCGCCGAGTTCGGCGCCGCGAAGCTGTTCCGCCCGCACCGCGACGTGCGCTTCAGCCACGACAAGACGCCGTACAAGACCCATCAGGGCGCGGTGGTCGACGAGCAGCCCGGTGGCGGTGCCGGCGCCTGGTACGTGCAGATCTCGGCGGACGGGCTCCGGGTGGCCGGCGGCGCGTGGCGGCTGGAGTCCGACCAGGTGGCCCGGTACCGGCGCGCCGTCGTCGACGACGTCCAGGGGCCCCGCCTCGCGGCGGAGATCGCCCGGCTGGTGTCCCTCGGCTGGGCGGTCGGCGGAGACCGGCTGACCCGACCGCCGCGCGGTTTCGACGTCCCCGCCGACGACCGCGCCGACCTCCTGCTGCACCGGTCCCTGAACGTCTCCCAGCAGTGGGAGCCCGCGGACTGGCTGCACTCGCGGCAGGCGCTGGACCGCGTCCGGACGGCCTGGCGTGAGGTGGTGGACCTCAACCGCTGGCTCGCCGACAACGTCGGAGCAACGACGAAGGAACGCCGCCGCCGCTGACCAGCTGCGCAGAACCGCGGTCCTGCTCCGTGCGGCAGCGCGGTCCTGCCCGGTGCAGGAGTGCGGTCGTGTGCGCGGGTCGGGGGAATGCGAGAAGGGGCCCCCCCCGGGGGGGGGGGGCCGTCTGCGCCTCGCTTTCGTGCGGGGGCCTACACAACCACCCCCTCTCCCCGGCACTGCTCTCTCCC